>PABW01000041.1 GCA_002699625.1 Acidimicrobiaceae bacterium | reverse complement strand
CTCGACGAAATCGACGGGGTCACCGAGTCCGCCGTCATCGGCGTTCCTGACCCTGACTTCGGCGAACAGGTGGTGGCCGTGCTCGTCTGCGAGGGGGCGCCGCTCGGTGATGCCGACATCCGGCCTGCACTGGACACCGCTCTGGCGCGGTTCAAACACCCGCGTCGGATCGAGGTGATCGACGCGCTCCCGCGCAACGCAATGGGCAAGGTCCAAAAAGGCGTGCTGCGAAAGCGCTATGCGTCGGCCGACGCCGGCTGAGTCCGCCGAGCGAGCACCTGTCGCACAATCGCGATAACCACGACAAGGGCGGCGAGGGGACCAAGGAGGCGAAGGGTGCCACGACCCACCGAGGACTCGTAGTCCTCGATCAGGTGATCGGCCGCCGCTGCCGCTTCCGTGAACGCACCCTCGACCCAGAGGACCTGCATACGCGCCAGTTGGGCGTCGGCATCTCGACCGGCCATGCCAAGGGTCGAAAGCAGCCCCCGGTCGCCGGTATCGAGCCGCAACGCCTCAGCGACGCGGTCGAGCGCCTCCTGCTGCGCGTCGTATCGCTCCCAGGTGGCGTCCATCGAGGTGGCGGCCTTCTCGAAGCGTTCCTGAACATGCGGGCCGATCTCGAGTTCGGCCGTGGCCGCCGACGCGACCATCTCATNGCGAGCCGCGACCACGTCCGAGACCTCATCCTGGATCGAGGCGACATCGTCGAAGCGCCACGTCGCCATCGCATCACGGAGCAGCGGCGGCAGCGACCACGGCGCCGCACGCGTCTCAAGTGCTCGGTATGCCTCCAGCGCCTCAGCACGGCGATCGAGTTCGGTCCGCTGGTCATCGTCNGCCGAAAGCCGCATGGCATCGCTGGTCGANTCGATGCCGCCGAGCAATTCGTAGACGTCGGTGAAGCGACGCCAGTCGATGACGTCAGCGACGAACGTGTCGTCGGTCCCGCCGTAGGCGGTCACCCCACCCCCAAGCGAGGTCAACACCGTGGCGGTGATTTCAGCGTCACTCACCGACGCGAGGGCGGTCATGGCGATGACCCACCGCCCAAAGCGAGGTGACACCGCCACACCCTGGGATGTCGAAACACGGTCGGCCAGGGCGGCGGCGTAATCGGTGCGAAGAGCGGGGTCGTCGAACGGCAGCGGATCAAGCCAGGCGATCGCGATCGCCCGCAACGCGACCGCCGGCGAGGCGTCGAGGGGCAGGACGAAGGCCCCCTCTTCGGCTCGACGGAGGTCGGCGCCGGCCGTNTAGCCCTGACGGAACTCGATCGCCTCGGGACGATCGATCGGCACCCAGCGCGCCANCTCCTCGACCAGGAGGCTGAGGTCATCCCCCAACCAGTCGCTCGGGCCTTCGGGCGTTGCGATCGTGACGTCGATCGGCCCGTCGATCGACCGGCGAACGTACTGATCGGGCGCTTCGACGACGACTGGCAGGGCGACGTACTGGTCCTCNATCGAACGGTGAGCACGGAGCTCGAGTCCGGTGTCGGTTGTCGTGAGGTCATAGCCATCGGCGACGANCANGTCGTAGTCGCCTGGAATCTCGACGACGAGTTCGGACTCGGCTCCTCGGCCGACGGCATANGGCGCGATCGACACCACTCCCTCACTGACCCGGTCGAACGCATCAGGGTCGCCCGTCAGACCCGACGCCCNCCAACGCACCACCACATCGACCGGGGCCGAGTCGGGCGTCAACGGTTCAGGGAAGGGCACGAACCACTCGGCAAACCCGNTGCTGACCGGCACGCTCNCGGCCGNGGTGGACACGCCACCGACGGACNCCGTCACATCGCGCGCCGTGGGAGGGAAGATCTCAAAGAAGCCGGTGAACGTCTCATCACTCGCCGTATTCGACAAGCGGTAGGTGTGCTGAACAGTGAACGACGCCGATGCCGGGTCAACCGTCACGGTCGTGACCGCCTCGGCAGCGACAATCCCCGGAGCGCGCGACTCCGCCTCCTGGGCGCTCACCGGGGCTGAACCGAGCGTCGACAATACGAACGCGACNGCCATGACCCAACANGTGAGACGNGCAAAGCGGCGGGGGTGCACGGCGTGTCACGGTACCGCTCCGATCGCTCTACGAGTTCGCGTGTTCTACGGTCTGNGCATGTCCCTCCCCGACTCCGGACTCAGCCACGACGAGGTGCTCGAACGACTGCGGTCGTTGCGCGGCGACGACGCACGCTGGCAGGACGGGCGTACCTTCGGTCTCGTCTACGACGGTGGGCCCGAGGTGCACGCAATCGCCGAGGACGCCGCCGCGATGTATCTCCACGAGAACGCGCTCAACACCCTCGCCATCCCGTCGCTCGGCCAGATCCAGCGAGAGGTGGTCGGCACGATGGCCGCCNTGCTCCATGGTGATGNCGCCACCGGCTTCATGACCTCCGGTGGCACCGANTCGATCCTGATGGCCGTCAAAACCGCCCGGGAACGGGCCCGGGCCGANCGGGGTATCGAGCGCGGCGAGATCGTCCTCGCCGACACCGCCCACGCCGCCTTTCACAAAGCCGCCCACTACTTCGGACTCGATGTCGTCCTTGTCCCGTGCGCCGACGACTACCGATGCGATGTCGACGCCACGGCCGACNCGATCACAGATCGAACGGTTCTCGTCGTCGGTTCCGCTCCGCAGTACCCCCATGGGGTGATCGACCCGATCGAGGATCTCGCCCGCATCGGGGCCGAGGCGTCCGCCAATGTCCACGTCGACGCCTGCATGGGTGGCTTCGTTCTCCCGTTCATGGAACGACTCGGCGAGGATCTCCCACTTTGGGACTTCCGAGTCCCTGGCGTCACGACGATCAGCCTCGACGTGCACAAACTCGGATACGCGCCCAAGGGTGCGTCGATCATCCTTCATCGCGACAAGGCCTCGCGACGGTTTCAGACCTACACCTTCGACGCCTGGCGCGGCGGCTTCTACGCCTCACCGAGCATGCAGGGCACGAGGTCGGGCGCACCGATGGCCGCTGCCTGGGCCGTCATGCATCGACTCGGCCTCAAGGGCTACGAGCAACTCACCCGAACGGCCATCGACACTGCCCGCAAGATCCAGGCCGGCGTTCGGTTGATCGACGGCATCACGATCGTCGGCGAACCGCAGGCGCAGATCCTGGCCATCCGGGTCGACGACGGCTGGGACGCGCGACTCGACATCTTCGCGGTCAGTGAAGCGCTCGGCCGTCGTGGCTGGTATCTCGACCGGCAGAACAATCCCGACTCCCTGCACGCCACCGTCAGCAACGGCAATGCGCCGGTCGCCGACGAATTCCTCACCGATCTCGCCGACGCCGTCGCGGAGACCCTCGGCACCACCACCGACGACCGCGACACCGCCTACGCCACGGTCGACTAGTGGACCTCAAGACCACCCGCTGGGATGTCGGCACCGGCAGCGACGCCGGCATTGCGACCATCACCCTCAGCCGGCCCGACCGTCGGAACTCCTGGACAGGGCGCATGCACACCGAGTTGCGGCACCTCCTTCAGATCGCCGAGGACCACCCTGACGTTCGCGTCGTGATCATCACCGGCGATCCCGAAGGCCAAACCTTCTGCCCGGGGGCCGATAGCAAGGCGCTCGAGAGCCATGTCGAACGGGGCGGCTACGACGCCGGCACCCCCAACGACATCGCCACCCCCGGCCATGGCGTCGATCCGGCCTTCGACGCCGACTTCGCCGCCTTTTTCGGGCTCGACGTCGTCACCATCGCTGCCGTCAACGGCGCCGCTGCTGGGGTCGGTCTCGCCCTTGCCTGCTGGTGCGATCTCCGGGTTGCGGTCAGCGGCGCCACCTGGACCACGGCCCACGGCAAGCTCAACCTCCCAGCCGAGTACGGCCTNTCCTGGCTGCTCCCCCGNCTCATCGGNCACGGCCGCGCCAGCGACCTGCTCTTGTCGAGCCGCCGCTTCACCAGCNACGAAGCCGAACGCATGGGNCTGGTCACCCGACTGGTCGACGACCACTGCCATGACGCNGCCCTCGACCTCGCCCGNTCNCTCGTCACCGACGTCAGCCCCCANAGCCTCCGGGCCACAAAGCGCCAGATGGCGATCGACGCCACNCANGACGACCCTGGCCGNTCGGTACGCGACGCCCAGGCCCGTCTCGAGCAGATGTCGANNGAGCCGNACTANCACGANGCGATCNCNGCNTTCATCGAACGGCGTCCGCCCCGCTGGAACCGCTAGCGCTCCTGGTCTGTCANTCGCANNCCGCCGCTANGCNAGGAGCGTNGCGAGGCCCCACACGGCGGCGANGACACCGACCACGATGTAGGCGATCGCCCGGCCCTTCGGNGCCTGAGCCAGNTCGTCGTCGTTGCGCTTCGTNTCNGGNGGNCGGATCAGCGCNAGCGCNTTGCCNACGGCNAGCGCNGCACCGATNGCNAGCACCANCCAGGCGAGCAGGTCTTCTCCCAGGAACACTCNGTGCATCATCGCCCGGGNGATGGTCCNGAGCCAAGCGGGCCGCCCNNGNCAGGCACGGGGTCTAGACGTCTCGGCGGGTGAGATTGCGGAACGATGTGAACCGGGGAACNAACCCGAGGTTGATCGTGCCGGTGGGGCCGGAACGGTGCTTGGCGACGATGACTTCGGCCATGCCCTCGGACTCGCCGCCCGGGTTGTAGACCTCGTCGCGGTACAGGAACATCACGACGTCGGCNTCCTGCTCGATCGCGCCNGACTCTCGAAGGTCGGCGAGCATNGGNCGCTTNTCCTGCCGCATCTCCAGNGTTCGCGACAGCTGGGACAGGCCNATGACCGGACACTCGAGCTCACGGGCGAGGATCTTGAGTCCACGGGAGATCTCCGACACCTCGACCTGGCGGTTNTCCGCCCCNGCCCGGCCCGACATCAACTGCAGATAGTCNACGANGATCAANCCGAGACCACCGGCTTGNCTCTTCAGTCGGCGGGCCTTGGCCCGGATCTCCATGATCGTCAGGTTCGGGTTGTCGTCGATCCACATGGGCGCATCAGCGAGACGGCCGATGCCNTTGGANATGCGGNTCCAGTCGTCNTCGTTGAGCTTGCCGTCGCGCATGTTCTTNGCGTCGACNTTGGCNTCNCTGCACANCATCCGCTGCGTGAGTTCGAGATGGCCCATCTCCAGGCTGAAGATGAGCGTCGGCTTCTGCTCNCGCACNGCTGCGTGCGCNGCGACGTTGAGCGCGAACGCCGTCTTTCCCATCGCCGGNCGCGCNCCNACGATGATCANGGCGCTCGGCTGCAGACCGGANAGGAGTTCATCGAGNTCGATGAAGCCGGTNGGNGTGCCGGTGATGCCCTCGCCNGCCTCNTANAGCTNTTCGAGNCGNTCGAGCGTNTCGTCGAGCAGATCGTGGATCTTGCCCATCGTGTCGGCAACGCGTCCCTGCGCNACCTGGAACATCATGTTCTCNGCCTCGTCGACCGCCCGGAGNACGTCNTCGGGGCGGGAGTAGCCGAGNTCGGCGATCTCGTTCGCNGTNTCGATCAGACGCCGCAGCAGGTANCGCTCGGCGACGATCTGGGCGTANTTGCCGGCGTTCGATGTCGCCGGGGTGTTGACCTGAAGACTGATCAGTCCGTCGAGCCCGCCGACCATCTCGAGCACGCCCATNCGNTCGAGTTCGGNNGCAACGGTGACCGGNTCAGCNGGNTCGCCNCTNGCGTACAGGCCNGAAATCGCATCGAACACGTGNGCNTTCGCNGGCCGATAGAAGTGGACCGTCTCGGNGTGCTCAACGGCNTCCGCAATNGCGTCNCGAGACAGCAACATGGCGCCGAGCAGNGATTCCTCGGCCTCCAGNNTGTGGGGCGGGACACGCTGAGCGGCTGACTGTTCGAACTCGCTCATGACCATGGGGTGATCGTGCCCTCTCCCGGTTGTGGGTCGCCAGTGGACCCNNGGCAAAACCCTGGGGATTGGCTGTGGGAAACCNCCCACAGCCAATCCCGCANGGGATTACTCCTCGANGACCTCGACCGTGACCGGGAAGGCCACCTCGGCGTGGAGCTTGCACATCACCACGTGCTCNCCCAGGTCCTTGATCGGCGCATCNAGATCGAGNGTGCGGGNCTCAAGCTCGACGCCCGNCTCCGACTCGACCACNGCGNCGATGTCGGCCGCNGANACNGAGCCGAACANNCGACCNCCATCGCCNGCCTTGGCNGCNATGGTGAACCGCATCGGCACGAGCTTCGTCGCGACCTCTTCGGCATCCGCTCGNGTGGCGGCGTCCTTCANNGANGCGGCACGACGCATNGCGTCGGCCTGCTGTTNGGCACCGGCGGTGGCCTTCAGNGCCAGNCCCTTCGGGCTGAGGAAGTTNCGGAAGTAGCCGTCGGCCACCTCCATGATCTCGCCCTTGCGGCCGAGACCATCGACNTCGTTGCGAAGAATGACCTTCATCATTCGGTCCCTTCGTCNGCGGCGTTCATCGTGACACCCTCGACCTCGGCGATGGCCTCCTCGTTGGAGATGACCTCGTCGCCGGTGTCCTCATCNGCGCCGGGCGGCGGNCCGCTCGGACGCGGGGCCGGACCCTCGGCNCGCGGACNGCGNTCTCCACGATCACCGCGCTCGCCGTCGCGTCCGCGGTTGTTGCGCTGGGTGGTGNTGCGGGTGGCGTAGGGAATCAACGCCATCTCACGNGCCACCTTCACNGCATCGGCNACCAACTTCTGCTGCTGGGTGCTGTTGCCGTTGACGCGNCGGGCACGNATCTTCGAACGCTCGGACACGAACCGGCGNAGCAGGTTCACNTCCTTCCANTCGACGTACTCNATCTTCTCCGAGGAGAGGACNCTGACCTTCTTNTTNCGGCCCCGGTCGTTGTTCTTCTGACCGGGCTTGCCGCGCTTCTTGACTTTCGCCATCGTTCTTTCNTTTCTTNAGTTCTCGTTCGTTGGTTACGGATCTTCCAGCGCGGGCTAGAAGGGCTCTTCGTCCATGTCGTAGGCCGGAGGCGCNTCGTTCGGCACGGNACGGCCACCGCCGCCACCCGCCGGCGCNCCACCGCCNCCNTTGAANTCGTTNCGGCGGATNTCGGCCGACGCCCAGCGAAGGCTCGGCGCNACCTCNTCGGCGACGATCTCNACCTTGGACCGCTTNTCGCCNTCCTGGNTCTCCCANCTGCGCTGCGANAGCGTGCCGGCGACNACGACGCGNGTGCCNTTGGTGATGGACTCTGCNACGTTCTCNGCCAAGGAGCGGAAGCACGTGACGTCGAAGAAGCTGACTTCTTCTTCGCCGTCCTGCTTGCGCTTGTTCCANGCCAGCCCAAAGCTGGCGACGGCCATGCCGCCCTGCGTGAACCGAAGCTCAGGATCGCGNGTCACGTTGCCCGTGACGCTCACGTTGTTNTCGATACCCATGATGGAACCTCCCGGTNAGCCGGCNTCGGCCGGCGTTGCCTCCCCGAGGAGNCCNCGGCGGGCNGCTTCCTTNTCGGGCAGACGGAACANTTTGTGGCGGACGATGTCGTCTGCGAGACGCAGCTGGCGTTCGGTGTTGGGCAGACCGGCCGACTCGGTCACGATCTCCCACACCACATAGGTGCCTTCGCTCTTGTGGTTGATCTCGTACGCNAACTTGCGACGACCCCAGTTGTCGGTCGACGCGATGCGGCCGCCCTCTTCGGTGATCAGCGCTTCGGTACGGGAGATCACCTTCGGAATCTCGATGTCGACGACATCGGAGTCGATGATGATCATCAATTCGTAGGCCCGTGTGATCACAGGCACTCACCTCCTACGGACCCGACCTGGTCGGGGCCCCTTCCCGGGGCAGGGGTTTGGATGGATTGTCCCGGCCACACCGGCCGGGTAGTGACAGCCCTCTGACGAGGACCATTCAAGGGTACCGGTCGAGTGATCAGCTGACGACGGAACATGCCACGAGTGTGCCGGCGGGGTGTGACAGTCCCCGTGCTCGCCGGCGACCCCCGGCTCCAGCCGTCGCCGAACTACGGTCACACCATGGCTGCACTCACCCCCAACGACGTCCCCGGGATTGACGACTGGAACCAACTCCTCGCTGGTCGCACCGCCGTCGTCACCGGTGGCGGATCGGGAATCGGACGAGCGACGGCCGACTTGTTCGTCGCTCACGGTGCCGAGGTCCACGTCGCCGAACTCGACCCGGATCTCGTGGTGGAGGTCGGCGCCATCGACGGCGTGATCGCCCACCACGTCGACGTCCGAGACCCCGATCGGGTCACCGCGTTTGCCGCTGCGGTCCCGACCCCTGATGTCATCGTCAACAATGTCGGTGACTACCGGCCATCGGTCCGATTCCCTGAAAGCAGACCCGACTCCTGGCAGGCGATGTACGAGGTCAACCTGCTGCATCTCTTCGCCGTGACCCACGCGTTCTTGCCACGCATGATCGAGGGCGGGCGAGGCAGCATCGTCAATCTCCATTCGGTCGAAGGCATGCGGGGCTACCCGGGTGAGCCGGTCTACGCCGCGATGAAAGCCGGCGCGGCGCACTTCACGACCTCGCTCGCCGCAGGCGTCGGCCGGCACGGCATCCGGGTCAACGGCGTCGGTCCCGACCTCACCCAGACCCCCCAAGTCGACTATCTCCGACGGCCCGAGGACGCCGACTCAGATGCCTGGCGCGACTGGGCGCCCATCGGCCGGGTCGGGTGGCCAGCGGAGACCGCCCGCACCATCCTGTTTCTTGCGTCGGACCTGAGCTCGTTCATCACCGGCCACAACATCCCGGTCGACGGCGGCAGCCTCGCCCAGTCGGGCTGGACCTGGAGCCCGCGCGCCGGACGGTTCGTGAACCGGCCGACCGCGCAGTAGCGAACTCAGGCGACGACCCGCACCGCACCCACCTCACGGCCGGCGTGATTGCGTACGGGACCAAGCTCAACATCGACCGCGAAGCCGAGATCGCTCATCAGCCACAGCACCGCCGCCTCCGCCGCTCGCGTCGCGCCATCGCGGGCCTTCAACGACCACGCCAACCCTGACTCGACATGGACACCGGAGAACACGCCTTCGGCCCCCGTCTTCACCGCGAGACCGGACGAGGCCTCCATGATCCGGGTGCACATCCGTCCGGTTCCGGCGACCAGGAACGGCTCAGCCTGCATCGCCGCGAAGAGGCGCCGGCCTTCACCGGTCGTGGCGAGGGTCGCCCACCCCTGGGCCAGGTTGGCGAGTGGCATACCCCAGATCGGGACCCCGCAGCCGTCGATCACTGGAGTCTGGTCGGAGAGATCGACCCCACACGCAGCCTCCGTTGCCTTGGTGACGTGATGGGCCTGCACCGGATGCTCGGGGTGCAGATAGCCGGCGGGGTCGATGCCGAGGTGGCGGCACACCGTGAGAAAGCCGGCGTGCTTTCCTGAGCAATTGTTGTGGCGACGGTCGGGTGCGATCTCGTCGTGCGCCAAGGCATGTGCCGATGCCTCATGAAGCGGGAGATGGGCACCGCATTCGAGGGTGTCGGTGTCGAACCCGAGTCGGTGGAGCCACTCGGCGACCGTGTCGACGTGCCGGGACTCACCGCTGTGACTCGCACACGAAAGCGCCAGGTGCCCCTGATCAAGATCGAACGCATCAGCCGCGCCTGTGGCGACCAGGGGGAAGGCCTGGATCGGCTTCATCGACGAACGGGCCAAGGTCCATCGCTGGGGCTTGCCGAATCCAGATCGATGCCCATCGGCGCCGACGATGGCGACATCCACCTCGTGGTGACTCTCCACCACTCCCCCACGAGTAACTTCGACGACGAGCGGCGGTGACATAGACGCCCAGCATGCCGGATCGGGGGCGATACGGTCTCGTGATGCCGATCGACGTCACCGCAGCACGAGCCGCGACGCCAGGCTGCCAGGACCTGATCCACCTCAACAACGCCGGCGCAGCACTGCCCACGTACGACGTCCTCACCACCCAGATCGACTACCTGCAACTCGAGGCGCGGATCGGGGGCTATGAGGCGTACACGCACGAACAGGCCCGCATCGACCAGATCCGCCCGACGATCGCCCGATTAATCGGGGCCGACCCGAGCGGCGATGAGGTCGCGCTCACCGTCAACAACACGGCGGCCTTCGATCTCTTTCTCTACTCGTGGGCGATCTCACCGGCCCACGCGCCTGACCCTGGTGGCCGCATCCTCACCACCGAAACCGAGTACGGCGCGAATTTCGTCGCCTACCTCCAGCTCGCCCGGCGGTTCGGCATCGAGGTCGAGGTCGTCCCCTCCAATGACCACGGAGAAATCGATCTCAACGCACTTGAGGCCAGCATCCGACGAACCGACGTCGGCCCCGTCACGCTGATCGCGCTCAACCACATCCCGACCAATAGCGGCCTCATCAATCCTGCCGCCGGCGTCGGTGCGATCGCCCGCGAGTACGGGATCACCTACCTCCTCGATGCCTGCCAGTCCGCCGGTCAGGTCCCCCTCGATGTCGACGAGTTGGGCTGCGATGCCCTCACCGCCGCCGGCCGCAAATTCCTCCGGGGGCCGCGGGGCACCGGCTTCCTCTATGTGCGGGCGTCGATCCTGCCGTCGATCGAACCGATCATGCTCGATCACTCGTCGGCCGAGTGGCTGGAGCCGGATCACTACGAGATCGATCCGACGGCTCGACGGTTCGAACAGTGGGAGCGCAACCATGCTGCACTGCTCGGCCTTGGACACGCCGTCCAGGAGGCGCTCGACCATGGGCTCGATGCCATCGCCACTCGAGTTCAGGGTCTCGCCGAGACACTTCGTGGCCGTCTCGCCAACGACGTTCCGCAGGCCACGGTGCGCGATCTCGGCCGGGAGCGGTGCGGGATCGTCACGTTCTCTCTCGACGGAGCCGATCTCTCCGCCGTACACGCTGCGCTGCGCGACGCCGGCATCAATGTCTCGATCGTCCCGCCTGCAAGTGCCCTCATCGACACCCGCAAGCGCGACCTTCCTCCGATGATCCGAGCGTCGGTGCACTACTACAACACCGAGGCCGAGATCGATCAGCTGATCACCGAACTCCTGCGTCTGCGGTGAAACCAGCGAGGCGAGGATGCGGGATCTCGTACCCGCCCAGACCGCCTACCCCTACGAGCCGTACAGGCCTGCGAGCTCCTCGGCCTCGGACGTGGCCATGTGGTAGCTCTCCTCGTGGTTCGGGAACGCACCCGAACGCACATCATCGGCGAACGCCTTCATCGCCGCGACCGACTGGCCCTTGAGGTCGGCGTAGCGGCGCACGAACTTCGGCACGAAACGATCCTCGATGCCGAGCAGGTCGTGATAGACGAGCACCTGCCCATCGGTGTGCATGCCGGCTCCGATGCCGATGGTCGGGATCGTGATCGCCTCCGTGACCATCTCGGCCACTCGCACCGGGACACCCTCCAGCACAACGGAGAAACAGCCGGCGTGCTCGAGCGACTTGGCGGCCTGAACGAGCTTGCGGGCGTGCTCGGGCTCGGTGCCCTGCACCTTGAAACCACCCATCGTGTGGATCGACTGGGGGGTCAAACCGATATGGCCCATCACCGGGATCTCAGCGTCGATGATCTTCTCGATCATCGGAAGTCGCTTACGCCCGCCCTCGAGCTTCACCGAGTGCGCACCGGCCCGCACCAACCGAGCAGCATTGCGCACCGTCTCCTCCGGCGAGACGTGGTAGCTCATCCAGGGCAGGTCGCCGACGATGTGGCAGTCGGGCTTGGCCCGGGCGACCGCCGCCGTGTGGTGCACCATGTCGTCGACCGTCACCTGCAAGGTGTCGTCGTACCCGAGCACGACCATGGCGACGGAGTCGCCGACGAGAATGAGGTCAGCACCGGCCTCGCTCGCAATGCGAGCGCCGGGCGCGTCGTACGCCGTGACCATGACGAGCGGCTCACCACCATCACGCACCTTGCGCGNAGCGATTGCAGGNGCAGAGAGGCCCATGANTGACTCCTTTGACTCGTCCAGCGCCCTTCGGCTGCCNGCGACGCCNTCACGATACCGACCCCGCAGNCCCCNACACAAGGGNCTACGGNGCGAGCTCAGGCGCCCCCGATGGCGCGGCTCTCGGTGAGGTGATTCCACCGACAGGCCGGGCAGACCTCGACCACATAGCCCGTGCTGACNGACTTGCGGCTNGCAATCCGATCCATCTCACGGTCCGACGTGACACAGCGTCCGTGCTTGGGCAACCGAGGCCCGAAGACNTAGGTGACCTCGACGAGGGTCGGCTGCTCGCACATCGGACAGTCTCGNCTGGCNGGTGTGCCGCAGAACTCCGCATTGCGGACGAGTTCCCGNTGNGCATCGCACAGCTGNTCTCGGCTCAGATCACCNTCGCGAAACGCCGCCAGTNTCGCCTCGCGCGCCAACCGATAGTCGATCCCGCCGGAGGTGGCGACGTGCTGGAGGCCCAGCTTGGTGCGCGCCGTCATGCCCGGNGAGGGTACCNCTCCCCCGCNCCCCCTGTCGCCGCGGCCTACCGTGTCGACCATGTCGAGCTANGACCCGCGGACGCCGAGCCGACGCCCGCTCGACTATGTCGAATTCGGCCCCGNACTCGTCGACGACATCGACCGTCGCNTGATCGGCGATACTCNCCGCCGCAAGNTCCTCGACCTCGGCTGCGGTGCCGGCCACACGGCCGTCGGGCTCGCTCGACGCGGCGCGCGCGTGATCGCGACCGACAGCGACGCCGAACAGGTCGCNGCNGCCCGCGCCCTCGCNGCCGAACACGNCGTNGCGATCNAATTTCACGAGGCCGGTCCGGCCGAGCTCGCCTTCGTTCGNGCCGACCAGATCGATCTCGCCGTNTCGGTGTGGGCATTGAGCCTCGTCGAAGATCTCGACCGGGTCTTCCGTCAGGTCCACCGGTGCGTTCGCGCCGGNGGGCATGTCGTNGTCTCGCTCCCCCANCCGGCCCTCCTNACCGCTGATCCCNACGANCCGNCCCGTGTCGCGCAGTCGTGGGAGNCCCGCAANCCGATCGGCGAACGCCACGTGCACNCCGCCGAGGATCTCGTCACCGCCTTCACCCGCACGAACTTCGCGGTCGANNTNCTCCTNGAACGTCACCACGGCGGNNCCACACCGGTCACGTTGCTCGCCCGAGCTCGCCGGCTCGGCGCCTGATCAGGCCGACGTCTCGGCCCACCACCGTCGCACGACGTCGATCGCCTCGTCCCGCTGCAGGGGGCCATGCNCGAANCGGTGCTCNAGGAGCGCAGCGTGGGCCTGCCCGATCAATGGTCCGAACTCGATGTCGAGCACNGCGGCNACCTCGNTGCCNGACAACGGTGCGACAGGTTTGTCGAGATCGGGTTCNGTCTGGCGCAACCGNCCGANTTCGGCCATCGCGGTCTCGAGATCGGTCGTNTCGGCGNCNGCCCGTAGGGCCATGACGAACGACAGACGNGCCTCNAGGGTGAGGCCATCCGGGGCCGCTGCCGCCNAGCGCCGCANCGCCTCCGNCGANGTCGGCACCGTGCCNACCTCNANCCATGACGCGGNATCGGTGAGCCACGCCACCGACCGGGCAAGTTCCCCGCTGGGCTTCAGGCGACGNAGTTCGCCCTCACGATCGGGAGCNGGTGCGTCGAGAAGCAGGGCCGCCCAGCGGTCTGCCGGTTCGGGAGTGACGGCAACGGTGCGCGCGGCGACGCGATCCGCATCGAGTCCCTGCGCGGCGATCGCCGGGAGCACATCAGCCAGCAGGCCGGTTGACGACAGGAACAGGAAGCCCGGACGAGGGTCCGGCAGCAACAACATCTTCTGCAGTTCGTCTCGCACACGCTCGACCGACACGATCGCCATGCGTTCGCGCATGGCGCCCACCGCCGCGACGAGNGCGGGTTCAGGCGCAAGACCGAGGGTGGCGATGAAGCGCGCCGCACGAAGCATCCGCAACGGATCATCGGAGAACGAGATCTCGGGATCGAGGGGCGTGCGCAACCGGCNNNCCTNGAGATCGGCACCGCCACCGAACGGGTCGACGAGTGCGCCATCCGCAAGATCGATCGCCATNGCGTTGACGGTGAAGTCGCGCCGAGCAAGATCGTCGTGNACATTGTCGCCGAACTCGACGATCGGCTTGCGNGACGACTCGTCGTACGCATCGGCCCGGTGGGTCGTGATCTCGTAGACGGCCCCGTCGATGCGGCAGGCGATCGTGCCGAATCGCTCACCAGCAGTCCACACCGCATCGGCGAACGGATCGACGAGCGTCTTGATGGTCTCGGGACGGGCATCGGTGGTGAGGTCGTAGTCGACGTCGTCGCGCACGCGGCCGAGGAGGTCGTCGCGGANGAGNCCNCCGACGAGATAGAGCCGATACCCCGCCCCNNAGAAGGNGGNNGCGAGNGGCGCCACGGCCGNTCGGGCGATGGCGACAGCGGATCCNGGCACAGAACTCATGGCTCCAGGCTCACCGCTCGCGATGCAGGTCGTGGGCGGCACGGACGACCTCAATGCCAGGCCCACCNCTCGTGGGCGACTCGGGTCGAACACGTTCACCGACAAGTTGCGCNGTGACCGCCGCAGACGAATCACGGACGGCGTCGAGGTNGTACCCGCCTTCNAGCGCAGCGACGACTCGGCCCGGCGCGACCGTGGCGGCGAGCGCCCCGACCAGATCAGCCATGTCGGCCGAGGAATAGCCGAGGTCGGTGATTGGNTCNGCCCGGTGGCCGTCGAAGCCNGCAGAGATCAACAGCCACGATGCCCNGTGGGCCTCGATGGCCGGAATGATGATGTCGTCGACTGCAGCCCGAGNNATGTCGCCNGTCGCGCCGGGCGGGAGTGGCACATTGATGNTGGTGCCGACCGCGCCACCGCTCCCCCGCTCGTCGAGCATTCCTGTGCCGGGGTACAANGGCGACTGGTGGATCGACGCAAACAACACTCGCGGGTCGTNGTAGAAGATGTCCTGGGTGCCGTTGCCGTGATGCGCGTCGATGTCAACGATCGCCACCCGCTCACCTGCATCGGCGAGCGTCGCGGCNGCGATCGCAACCGAGTTGAACAGACAGAACCCCATNGAGTCGGTGGGGGTCGCATGGTGNCCCGGTGGGCGAATGACGCAGAANGCGCTGTGGTGCTGGTCCGATTCCTGCAGACCCTCCACCGCCGTNAGCACCGACCCNGCGGCCAGGCGCGCAGCGAGCAGACTTCNTGCGCTCATCACCGTGTCCGGGTCGAGCCGACCACCGCCATTAGCGTCGACGGCAACGACGCGATCGAGGAGGGAACGGTCATGCACGAGACAGATTTCGTCGTCGGTCACGAGCCGCGGCAGCCGAGCGTCAACAGCATCGACGACCCCCGATTCGGCCACGCCGGCCATCGCCGCACGCAGCCGATCAGGACGTTCAGGGTGAGACGTCCCTGCCGTGTGCTCAAGGCACCGTTCGTCACTCACCAGCAACAGCACCCTGCCGAGCGTACCCCTCGGACCTGACGGCGTATCGTTGCTTCCGGCATGGGGATGAATGCGTTGACCGTCGACTCGGCCCGAGTCCGGGCCGGGAGCTGGCGAGGAAGTGACGACCTCGCCTATCTCGTGCCACTTTCGGGTGCCTCGACACTCACCCCCTCGACCCTCGAACGCATCCGGGCTCATCTCCGAGAGGACGGCTTCCGCTCGGTCGTCACTGCGGCGGTCGGCCCCTCCGAGCGCGACATGCTCGCTGCCGATGGCTTCACCGAACACGAGGCTCTGCATCTCCTGCGCCACGACCTGCAGGGCCCACTCCCTGAACGTCCCCGCCGGGCCCGAGGACTCCGCCGAGGGCGCGCCGGTGACATCGATCCGATCCTTGACGTCGACCGGCAGACCTTCGAGGCGTTCTGGCGGCTTGATCGTGACGCGCTACACGAGGCGATTCACGCCACGCCCACCGCCCGCCTCCGCGTCATTCGCGACCCTGACATCGTCGGCTACGCGGTAACCGGCCGGGCCGGCACACAGGGCTACCTCCAGCGTCTGGCCGTGCACCCCGGCTGGCAAGGGCTCGGACTCGGGATCGACCTCGTTGTGGATGCGCTCCACTGGCTGCGCCGTCGAGACGTCAGCACCTGCTGGGTCAACACCCAAGAGGCCAACGCTGCCGCACTCTCGCTCTACACGAAGCTCGGCTTTATCACGGCTGCGCATCAACTGACCGTCCTCCGGCGAGACCTGTGATCCGTCGCGTTGCCCTCCTGCTCGCGGCAGTCGTCGCCCTTGCGCTCGGCATGACGAGCGGATCCGCCAGCGCCCAGCGTGGTCCCGGCCGCATCGATCTCGTCTCCCAAACCACCTTCGTCGCCGACGACGAGGTGTCGGTCAACGTCCGACTTCCGAACCTCGAACCGGGACGCCAGATGCTGGTCCGGGTATTTCGGCCGATCGACGAGCCAGATCGAATCCTTGACACAATCCAGAATCCGCCGACCGAAAACTCCGATCTTGCGAACTTCATCATCGATGACCTGACCGAGATCGCCGTCGGGTCCGGCGATCTGTTCACCATTACCCTGCCCGATGAGGAGATCGGCGAGATTCTGCGCCGCGAACCGGGCGCCATCCCGATCCGCATCGACCTCATCGACAACGAGAACCTCATCCTCGACACGCTCGTCACGTTCGTCATTGTCGAGGACACGACGCTGTCGGCCCGGATCGACCTCGGCTTCGTGGCCGACGCCCGGTCACCGCTTTCGCATCGTGTCGACGCAATCGAGATCGATCCGACCGCGACGGTTGACCGGGTTGCAGCCGCCGTGGCCGACGCACCGGCACCGGCGCTCGTCTCGTTCACTCCCGAGACGCTCACCGCCCTCGCCGACCCCGGAACAGATCGGGGCCTGAGCGCCATCGACGACATCCGCCGACTTCTTGACGGTCACCTCTTGCCGCTCTCACCGTGGGTGTCGATCGACGAGGAGGCCTGGCGGCTCGCTGGCGAATCCGAACGTGTCTTCGGCCTCTTCGCCGAAGGCCAAGAGGCGACGGAGACTTTCCTTGGTCGCACGCCTGTCCCGATCGTGCACATGGATCCCGACACAACTGCCAACACCGTTGGCTTGCTCCGCTCGGTCGGTGTCACCGGCGGCGTCGTCGAACCCACGCAACTCGACGAACTCACGATTGAGCGGGCCGACCGGCGCCCGATCGAAGTGCTCGACACAAACGGCATCACGATGCCCGTCCTCCTCATCGACCGCGCCTTCGAGGCCGGACTCGTCGGCGATGACCCCGAACTCATCGCCCAGCACCGCTTCACCGAGTTGCTGTTCGAAGCCAAGCGGGTGGGAACCGATCGCGGCATCGTGCTCGACCTCACCACCGTCGATCAGGTGCCACTCACCTTGCTGCTTGACTTGATCGAGGCCACCGACCGGCTCGGCTTGGCCTCAGTCGACGAGCTCATCACCCGCCCCCCTGCTCGCGACGCCGAAGGCGCAGTGCTCCGAGTCGAACTCCTCTCAGCGCCGCCTGGCGATGTCGGCGGGGCGGCGAGTGACCTCCGGTTAACCGAGTCCGTGCTTGCGTCCTACACCGCAATGGTGTCGCCCGCCGATGGCCCAATCGCTCCCCTGCGGACTGTCCTTCGCGCCGCAATGTCAGACGAACTCGATGCCGACGTCCACCGGACCTTCACCGACACAGTCTTCGACCTCGTTGCGGCAGGTACCGCCGACTTTGCCGTGGTTGAGTCGAGTCGAGTCACCCTGGCCACTCGAGCGGCAACCCTCCCTGTCACTATTCACAACGACCAGAACCTTACGATGAACGTCATCGTCCGGACCACAAGCGAGAAGCTGCGTTTCCCGGATGGTGAAGAGCTCCAGTTGGTCCTCGCGCCTGGCCTGAACGAGCTTGAGATCCCGGTCGAGACCGTCACGTCAGGCGACGCTCGCATCCTCATCACCGTCACCTCGCCCGATGGGCGCCTCGACCTCGCGAACGGCTCGGTCAACGTGCGCTCGACGGCGATCTCCGGTCTCGGCTTGACGGTGTCATTGGTGTCACTTGCGATCCTGCTGACCTGGTGGCTCCGCACGATCATCCGTGTCCGCCGATCCCGGCGCGCTGCTACCGTGTCGTTCACCCCGTCAGCTGACGACGGGAACCCTGCTGTCTCTGTCAACAAGGAATCCACATCGTGACCGTTCGCATCGTCACCGACTCGTCCTGCGACCTCCGTGGCGACGAGGTCGCCAACCTCAACATCGAGGTGGTGCCTTTGTCGATCCGCTTTGGCGACGACGAATACACCGACCGAGAACAGTTGTCGGTCGGCCGGTTCTACGAGCTTCTCGCCAGCTCCGACACACTTCCGGAAACGGCCGCACCGTCACCCGGCCGGTTCGCTGAATCGTTTCAGCGTCATCTCGACGCCGGTGCCACCGCCATCGTGTGCATCAACATCAGCGCCGCCCTGTCGGCCACGATGCAATCGGCGCTCACCGCTGCCGATTCGATGGATGCCGACATCCGTGTCGTCGACTCCACATCGATCACCGTCGGTCTGGGCTCGATCGTGATCGCAGCCGCCGAGGCCGCCAAAAACGGTGCATCGGCCGACGAGGTTGTGGCTATCGCTGCGTCGATGTCGGCCCGCACCCATGTCTTCGGCGCACTCGACACCCTCGAGAATCTCCAGAAAGGCGGTCGCATCGGCGGCGCCCAGGCGCTGCTCGGCTCGATGCTCTCGATCAAACCGCTCATCGACATCTCCACCGGTGAGGTCGAGGAAGCCGGCAAACAGCGCACCCGCAAGAAGTCGATGATCTGGATGCGCGACAAGCTCGCAGAGTTCGGCGAGATCGAGAACCTCGCAATCATGCACGGCGAAGCACCCGATATCGACGACTTCGTTGCGCTCATCAGCGAGGTCGCCGACGTCAGCAACGCTCGCACCGAGGTCATCGGGCCGGT
>PABW01000021.1 GCA_002699625.1 Acidimicrobiaceae bacterium | reverse complement strand
CGATCAGAAGCCGCCGGGGGTCTACATCCCCGACGACCCCGAACCGCTGACGATGCACCACATGCAAGTCACGCTCGAGGTCGAGTTCCCGAGCCGGATCATCGTGAGCGTCGAAGCCCGCCTCCTCGCCTACCCCCACGACCTGTGCCCGTCGATCGAGCAGCACTACGACGAGCTCGTCGGACTGTCGATCGCCCGGGGGTTCACCAACAAGGTCCGAGAACTCTTCGGAGGGCCGAGGGGATGCAGCCACACCACCGCCCTGCTCCAGGCGATGGCGCCGATCGCGATGCAGAGCACCAAGAGCGTCGAGTGCATCGAAGCCGAACGAGCGGGCGAGCCGAATCCGATCATCGTTCGGCCGCCCAGTGAGAGCTGGGAGACCCTCACCAACACCTGTCACGTCTGGGCCGACGACGGGCCCCGGAAGGCCGAGGTCGAGCGAGGCGGAGTGCAGACCATCCCTGTCGATATCCGACTTCAGCAGCTCGGGCGCAGCCCACGCACCTGAACGCCGCGTCCGCTCCGCGGAGAGGCACCCAGGGAGCTTTCGGCGGGACCCGAGAACGGGCCAAGATGGAGCGATGCAGATCACCCCGGTCTCCAACGCCCTCGGCGCCAACGTGTCCGACGTCGCCCTCGACGAGCTGACCGACGACGAGGCGGCGCAACTCGTCGAGGCGTGGTCCGCGCACGGCGTGCTGTTCTTCCGAGATCAGCACCTCACACCCAACCAGCACAAGGCGTTCGCCCGTCGGTTCGGCGACATCGACATCAACCGTTTCTTCAGCGCCGTCGACGGGCATCCCGAGATCGCCGAGGTTCTAAAGGAGGCTGACCAGACCGCAAACATCGGGGGCGGCTGGCACACCGATCACTCCTATGACCCCGCACCGGCCCGCGGCTCGATCCTGTATGCCCACGAGATCCCGCCGATCGGAGGCGACACCTGCTTCATCGGGATGGGGGCGGCCTACGACGCGCTCAGCCCGCCGATGCAGGACATGTTGGGTTCACTGACCGCCACCCATTCCGGCGCGCACGTCTTCGGTCGCCAATCCCCCCACCGAGAACGCACGGCCGACCGCATCGGCAACCCCGATGCCGTTCGCGACGACGTCAGCCACCCCGTCGTCATCGCCCACCCCGACACAGGCCGGCCGATGCTCTACGTAAACCCGGGCTTCACCACGAAGATCGACGGGCTCACGATCCAGGAGTCACGAGCCCTGCTCGGCTTCCTCTTCGAGCACTGCCAGCGCCCCGAGTTCCAGATCCGTTTCGAATGGGCCCCAGGATCACTCGCCATGTGGGACAACCGCTCGACCTGGCATTTCGCCGTGAACGACTACCACGGCCATCGGCGGTACCTCCACCGGATCACGGTGGCCGGGTCGGAACTCGCTGCGGCCTTCTGATGCTGAAGATCGGCATCGTCACCGGCAACGCCACCGCCGAATCGCTGAACCTGGTGACCGACGCCGAACGCCTCGGTGTCGACTCGGCCTGGATTCCCGAGGCCTGGATGTTCGACGGCCTCACCCCGGCGGCCTACCTCGCCGGCCGAACCGAGACGATGCGGCTCGGCACGGCGTGCGTGCAACTCGGCTCGCGTTCCCCTGCGCTGCTCGCCATGTCAGCGCTCTCGCTACAGGCGATGTCGAACGGTCGATTCATTCTCGGGATGGGCACGAGTGGCCCGCAGGTGATGGAGGGCTGGCACGGCGTGCGCTTCGACAAGCCGGTCACCCGCACACGCGAGACGATCGAGATCATCAACCGGATCGCCTCGGGCGAGTGGGTGTCGTACGAGGGGACGACCTACGAACTGCCGCTGCCGGAAAGCCAGGGGAAATCGATGCGCTCCCCCGTCGCCATGTGGCCGATCCCGATGTACGTCGCCTCGATGGGCCCTGCCAACCTGCGCCTCACCGGCGAGATGAGCCAGGGCTGGATCGGCACCGCGTTCCTCGCCGAACAGGCCGATGTGTATCTCGACCCGATCCGCGAAGGGGCCGAGGCCGCAGGACGATCGATCGACGACATCGAGATCACCGTCGCTGCCGGGCTGGAATTCACCGAAGACACCGAGGCCGCCGGTCGCCGCCACGCCGCCGGCTACGCCTTCACCATCGGTGCCATGGGATCGTCGAAGACGAACTTCTACAACCAGGCGTACACCCGTATGGGATTCGGAGAAGCGGTCGACGAGGTCCAGCGGCTCTGGGCTGCCGGTGATCGCGAAGCAGCTGGCGCCGCCGTCCCAATCGAGATCGGGTTGCACACCAACCTCGTGGGCGGCGACGACGACATCACCGGACGCTTACGGGCCTACCGCGACGCCGGCGTCGACACGATCCGGGTGGGGGTCGACCTCAACCCGAGGACACTCGATGACCTGGCGCGCCTGATGGATCTCGTCGACACGGTCAACACCGAATCGCCAGCACCGTCGATCTGACCGAAGGCGAAGGCGACTGGGCGGCATGACGGCGCCGACGCTCAGTCAGCGTCGGGGGCCAGACTCGGCGGAAGGCTGAGCTTGCTCATGCGGGCGCCATCGACCACGACAACCTGACCGGAGACGAATCGGGCGTCGTCGCTCGCGAGAAAGGCAACGGCTGCGCCGACATCGGCCGGGTCACCGATGTGGCCGACGGGGTGCAGCTGCGCGAGTTCGGCGACGGCCTGATCACGGTTGGGCAGCCGGTCGACATAGCCCCGGTTGAGCGCGGTATCGATCCAGCCGGGCGCCACGGCGTTGCAACGAACTCCCATCGGGCCGAGGTCGACCGCCATCGCCGTCGTCAACCCGTGCACGCCACCTTTCGACGCGCCGTAGGCGGTGTGCAGCGGATTGGTCGCAATGCCCTCGATCGAACCGATGTTGACCACGGCTCCCCCACCGTCGGCAACGAGCAGGTCGAGCAACGCCCTGGTCATCAGCCATGGGCCCCGCAGGTTCACCGCCATCGCCATGTCCCACTGTTCGACGGTCTGCTCCGTGATCGACGCCTCGAACATGATTCCGGCGTTGTTGATCAGCGCCGCAACCGAGTCGCCGCATTCGGTCGCAAAGCTCGTCGCCGATTCCTCCGATGTGACATCGAGATGCACCCACCGCTGGTTCGCGCCGAGATCGCCCGGATCTCGGAGATCCCCGACCACGACGAACGCTCCATCGGCGGCGAAACGATCGGCGATCGCTCGACCGATGCCCTGTGCGGCACCGGTGACGACGACGGTCTTGCCTGTGTAACTCCTCATCACTGCTCCGTGCTCACTGGGCCGTGTATCCACCGTCGAGGCTGAGGTTGGCACCGTGGATGTGGCGGCTGGCATCGGAACACAGGAACAGGGTGAGATCGGCGACTTCGCTCGCCTCCGGGATCCGACCCTCGGGAATCGAGGTCAGGTTGCGTTCGAACACCTCATCGGCGCTGGTGCCCGCAGGATGTTCAGAGACGAGCATGGGCGTGTCGACCGAACCAGGGCAGATCGCGTTGATGCGGATGCCCTCCGAGGCGTGATCAAGGGCCATCGCCCGGGTGAGGTTGGTGACCGCTCCCTTCGACGCGCAGTAGGCGACGAGGGCGGCCGAACCGACGAGACCACAGGTCGATGAGATGTTGACGATCACGCCACCGCCGCGCTGCCGCATGACCGGCACGGCGGCCCGGGAGAGAAAGAACGTCCCGTCGACATTGATCGACATCACCCGATGCCAGTCATCATCGGTGGTGCCCTCGGCGTCGGCCCGGTGGATCACGCCCGCAGCGTTGACGACGATGTCGAGCCCGCCGAACTCCGTGAGGGCCGTGGCGACGAGATGCTCGGCCTGGGTCGAGTCGGCGACATCGCCGATCGCCGGCGCAGCCGATCTCCCAGTCGATCGGATGGACTCGACGACCGCAGCCGTTCGCTCGGCATGGCGGCCGCCAACGACGACCGACGCACCCGATGCTGCGAGCAAGGTGCAGATGGCGGTGCCCATACCCGAGGAGCCCCCGGAGACGAGCGCCACCTTTCCTTCGAGATCGACGGCCAGACCGCCCATGTCAGTTCCTCACTCTTCGATACCGGCCTGCCAGCGGCGCCAGCGGGCGTTGATGGCGACACCCCATCGATTGAACGGGTCGGGGAAGTTCCGGCTCGGCTTCGGTCCACCGAGCACGAGATCCATCAACGGATCGTCCTCACCCATCATGTGTTCGGCGAGGAACTTGCCCGAGATCGTGCCCTTGGCCATGCCGACACCTTGGTAGGCCATCGTGCTCCACAGCCCGTCCCCGATCTTGCCGCAGACCCCGGCGCCGTTGCGGCTCAGGCTGAGCGCACCGCCCCACGAGTACTCGAACTCGAGGTCGGGCAACATCGGGTAGCGGTTGCGGAAGCTCTTTTCGTGCACCTTCACGACCTTGGCCATACCGGCGCGGGCATCACTCGTGCGGCTGAAGGTGTACTGGTTGCGAATGAGGATCCGGTTGTCGGGACGACGACGCACGGTCGTGCCCGCCGGGTGCGCCGGGATGATGCCGTAGTCGTCCTCACCACCGAGCGCCTCGACCTCGTCAGCGGTCATCGGACGGGTCATCGATGCCCATGTGATGAGCGGCAGGAGGCGGTTCTTGAACAGGCCGAATCCCTCACCGAAGCCGTTGGCAGCGATCACGAGCGACGGGGTGGTGAGCGTGCCGCGCTCGGTGCGCAACACGTGGGGTGGGCCGAGTTCGAAGTCGCTGACCGTGGAGTTTTCGAACACCCGAACGTTCTCGGGAAGGCTCTCCGCGAGGCCGATCGCCAGCTGGGCCGGCTGCGCGATCACACTGTGCGGGCAGTGGATGCCGTACTGGTAGAAGCCGGTGCCGAACTTCGCCTTGAGCTGTTCAGCGTCGAGCGTCTCGTACTGCTCGTCGATTGCATCGAGTGACTCGGCGAAGCCTTGCAGGACCCTGGCGCCCTTCTCGCCTCCAGCAGCGTGGGTCTTGCCGACCCGCTGCCAGTCGCAGTCAATGCCGTTCGCAGTGACGATCTCCTCAAGCCAGTCAATGCCGGCCCGGTTGAGCGCGATCTGCCGCTTGGCGTTCTCGGTGTCCTCCTTGAACCCCTTCGAACGGATGTTGTGGGCGTGGTCGATGATGAAGCCCGAGCAGCGGCCGGCGGCGTTGTTGCCGATGCGGTCGGCCTCGACCAGCGCAATCTCGGCGGCGGGATCGAGCTCTGCGAGTCGCCGGGCGACCGCGAGGCCGCCGTAGCCGGCACCGATGACGACATGGTCGACGACGAGGTCACCGGTGAGCACAGTCGGCTCGGGTTGGGGCCCGAGGATCTCCAACCAGCCGTTCTGCTGGTCGTAGCGGGGAAGCAGGGAAACAGGGGGCATCGGCCTCAGGAGATGTCGGAGCGGTCGGAGTTCAGCTCAGATCGAGCCAGATCGTCTTGGTCTCGGTGTACTGCTCGTGGGCATGGACGCCATTGTCACGGCCACCGAATCCCGACAGGCCGTAGCCGCCGAACGGGGTGGTCATGTCGCCCTCGGAATAGCAGTTGACGGACACGGTGCCGGCCCGGAGCATGCGACTCGCAAGATGCGCGCTTCGCACGTTCGAGGTGAACACCGAGGCGTGGAGGCCGTAGTCGGTGTCGTTGGCCATGGCGATGCCCTCGTCAGCGTGGGTGAAGGTCGACACCGACAGCACCGGACCGAAGACCTCGTCACGAGCAACGGTCATGTCGGGGGTGGCGTCAGTAAAGATCGTCGGCTCGACGAACCAGCCGCCGGACTCGGCACGGGTCTGGTTGCCGCCGCAGCGCAGGGTGGCACCCTCATCCTTGGCCTTCTCGATGTTCGAGAGGATCTTCTCCATATGGGAGGGCTCGATGATGGCCCCCATGCGAGTCTCGGGATCGAGTGGATCACCGAGCACCCACTCGTGCATGGCCTCGTCGATCCGGTCGAGGGTCTCGTCCGCAATCGACTCATGCAACAGCAGACGAGAGTTCGACGAGCAGTTCTGGCCGGCGTTCCAGAAGATCGACTCGCACGCGTTCGCAGCGACCTTGTCGAGATCTTCGGCATCACCCATGACCACCATGGGCGACTTGCCACCGCACTCGAGCAGCACCCGTTTGAGGTTCGAATCAGCCGAGTAGCGCAGGAACATGCGGCCAACCTCGGTCGAACCAGTGAAGCCGACGCAGTCGACCTGCGGGTGGAGGCCGAGGGCCGCTCCCGCAGTCTCGCCGAACCCGGGGACGACATTGAGCACACCGTCGGGCAGTCCGGCTTCAGTGGCGAGCTCGGCGGTACGGATGGTCGACATCGAGGTCTGTTCCGCCGGCTTTAGCACCATCGTGTTACCGGCGGCGAGGGCTGGACCGATCTTCCAGGCGGCCATCATCAGGGGGTAGTTCCACGGCAGCACGGCACCGACCACACCGATCGGCTCGCGCACCACTGTGGACACGACACCAGGTCCCGAAGGCGTGGCCAGGTCGTAGACCTTGTCCGCAAGCTCGGCATGCCACATCAGACACGCAACGGTTTCGGGCAGATCGATGGTGGACGAGTCGAAGATCGGCTTGCCGGCTTCGAGCGTCTCCATCACCGCGAGCTCGTCGGCATGGGCCTCGATCAACAGGGCGAACCGCTTGAGCAGGTTGCGCCGATCAGCCGGCGCCATCCGACCCCATGGGCCGTTGTCGAAGGCGTCGCGTGCCGCCGCGACCGCACGATCGATGTCTTCCTGTACACCCTCGGCGACCTGGGCGAGCTCTTCGCCCGTCGCCGGGTTCAATGTCGCGAACGTGGCGCCACTGGCGGACTCGACAGAACGGCCACCGATCATCATTCGCGTTGGCGGTGTGACGGATGCGGCAAGCGCCGCCGGGTCGAACTGGAGGGTCATCTCGCGCCTTTCACTTGCCTCCGGCACGGCCGGAGTTCGTCGCTCGGCTCACGCCGGAATTGTGTGTCATCTGGACCAGCCAGTCCTTTTCGTCGTCCCACTCGCGGAACACGAGCGTGTCCCGATTGGTGCCGTTGACCGGCAAGGTCGACAGGGCGGTCTGCAACGCGACCCGACCCTGGCGGGTCATCGGCATGACCGGGCGACGGCATGGGCCGACGGCTCGACCGACCATGTTGGTGGCCGTCTTGACTGCGGAGTTGTACTCAGCGTCAACATTGTTCTCCCAGAAGAACATGTTCGCCGGGAGCATCTGCTCCCAGAGCCTGAGCGCACCGGCGTGATCACCGGACTGCACCAGGTTCCAGAGCTGCACGCACTCGTGCGGCATGACGTTGGCCGCACCCCAGATCCAGCCTGCTGCACCCGACATGGCGGCGTACGGAGCCAACGGGTCGGCGCCGGCGAGCACATGGCCGCCGATACCGATCAGCTTCTGGAGGCGGATCAGATCGCCCGTGGAGTCCTTGATGTAGTCAATGTTCTCCATCGCCATGAGCTGGCGGTACAGGTCGGGATGGATGTCGAAGCCGCTGTTGACCGGGATGTTGTACAGCACGATCGGGATGTCGATCGCTTTGGCAAGCTTCTCGTAGTGGAAGAGCACCCCGCGTTCGAACGGCCCCTCGAAGTACGGCGGCAACACCATCGCGGCCGCCGCCCCGTGATCAGCGGCCCGGCGCGTGCGTTCGATCGCGTCGGTGGTGGTGATCGCCGAGGTCTGCGCAACCACCGGGATACGACCGTCGACGATCTCGCATCCGAGCGAGATGATGCGATCCTTTTCGTCGTCGGACAGGAACGCGAACTCGCCCGTGCCGGCACACAGCACGAGACCGTGCACGCCGGCATCGATCAGGCTCTCGATGTGGTCGCGCAGGCGACCCTCGTCGAGATGTTCACCGGTGTCGTCGAACGGCGAGGTCATCGCCGCACACACACCGTGCAGCAGAGGCGTGGTCATGGTTACTCCAGGGTCTCCGGAATCTCACGGACCCGGCGTTCGATGAAGTCGCGCAGCGCTTCGTCGACATCGTCAGGCAGTTCGGGTTCGACATAGTCGGCGAGCATCTGGCTCGCCTTCTTCGTGCCGCGTGCCTCGGTGTCCTCGGCCCCGGCGGCGAGCCACTGCTCGTAGCCGTCGCTGTCCATCAACTCGGGCATGACGAACGCAGACTCGAAATTGGCAAGCGTGTGGGCAGTGCCGAGGAAGTGGCCGCCGGGCTCAACCTCACCCATCGCCGCAAGAGCACCGTCGAGCTCGTCGAAGTCGATGCCCTCGACGAAGCGGCGGAACATCTCGGCCTGCTCACCGTCGACCACCGCCTTGGCGTAGCTCTGACACAGCGCCGACTCCATGTACCCCGTGGTCGAGAGCACAAAGTTCGCGCCGGCAAGCGCCACGCCGAACATGTTGCGGGCGGCCTCGTACCCGGCCTGGGCATCGAAGGCCTTCGATGCCGTGCACATGCCCGAGCAACGCCACGGCAGCTCGTAGCGGCGGGCGAGTTGGCCGACCAGCAGATTCATATGGTCGATGTCGGGGGTGCCGGCCATCGGGGCGCCCGACTTCATCGACACGGTGGCGAGCCACTGGCCATAGACCGCTGGCGCACCGGGCCGAACGATCTGGCTGAACGCAACACCGGCGAGCGCCTCGGCGTTGATCTGCACGACCGAGCCGATCGTCGACGCTGGTGTCGACGCCCCGCCGAGTACGAACGGCGAGAACAACATCGCCTGATTGGCGCCGCTGTAGACCTTGACGGCGTCGAGCATGGTCGAGTCCCAGACGAGCGGCGAGTTGCCGTTGGCCAGGCACGTCATCACCGTGTTCTGGTCGACGAACTCCTCACCGAACAGCATCTGCGCCATCGTCAGGGAGTCTTCGGCCCGCTCCCGACTGGTGACCGCACCCATGAAGGGCTTCGTCGAGTGCTTCATCAACGAGTAGGTCATGTGCAGATGTCGATGCGGTACTGCGATGTCCATCGGCTCGCAGAGCACACCCCCTGCCATCTGCATCGCCGGGGTCATCTGAGCGATTTTGGCGAAATTGTGGAAGTCGTCGAGCGTGGCGTTGCGACGGTTGCCATCGAGATCGCGAACGAACGGTGCGCCGTACGCAGGTGTGAAGATGCTCTTGCGGCCGCCGAGGGTCACGCTGCGCGCCGGGTCGCGGCCGACCATCGTGTATTCGCTCGGCGCCGAGGCGACGAGCTCCATGAGGAACTCGCGATCGATGCGCAGGCGATAGCCGTCGATCGACACACCGCCACCCGACCCGGCCTGGCGCCACATCTCGATCGATTCATCGTCGCGGAACTCGATGCCGGTGCTCTCGAGCAAGCGCATCGTCCGGTCGTGCACGATGTCGACCTGTTCGGGCAACAGCGCATCCATGTACGGAATGCCCCGCTCCATTTCGGGGAGATAGCGCTGGGTGTAGGCGGTTCGAGCATCGCGGCGGGCGCCGCGACCGCGACGACCAGCGCGCGCTGGTGCGGTGGTATCGGTCATGAGGGGTCCCCCGCTTCGAGAGTGGTCGAGAGATGGGAACGAAGGGCGTCGACGGCATCGTCGGTGCCCGGGGCGACGACCGAACGGAGCACGAAAGCGACGGGAGGGAGCGCCAACCCGCCAAGACCAGTCCACGGCCGCATCCCGTCGGTGATGTGCGGCGTGTTGAGTACCGCGACACCGAGGCCGGCGGTGACGGCCGCTTGGACACCCTGGATCGACGGGCATTCCATGACCCTTCGGTACGAGCGGCCGGCATCGGCCATCGCCGAGGCGAACCATGGTTCGTACAGACACTGCGGCCCGAAGGAGATGAGCGGAACCTCGTCGACACCGTCGAAGTCGGCGTCGGCCGCCTGCACGACCGTGAGCTCATCGCGGCGCCACACGTCGTCGGCCGGGCGAACAGCATCGCCGGTGTCGAGTACCTGGAGCAGTGCCACGTCGATCTCACCGGCATCGAGCCGGTCGGCGACGACGGCGGAATCGCGGACGCGAACCTCGAGTGCGATCTCCGGATGGGTCCGACCGAATCGGCTCGCCACCTCAGCGAGCTGGGTGGCGGCGACTTCTTCGTTNCAGCCAAGACGAACGGTGCCGCTCACGCTCGAGCGNTGAAGGGCATCGACNGCCCGATCATGGGCCTCGACGATCGCCTCGGCGTGNGCCAACAAGTCTCGCCCGTCGGGGGTGAGCACGAAGCTCTGCCCATCGCGCCGCAAGAGGTCTCGGCCGATGCGCTCCTCGAGCCGACGGATCTTGTGACTCACCGCTGACTGGGTNACGCCGAGACGCTCGGCCGCTGCGGTGAAGCCCTCGGCGGCGACCAAGTGCCGAAAAACGCGCAACGACTCGACGTCCAGTCGGACACTGCTGTCAGTCGTCGGTGCTCCCACGNTGCGGATAATGACATGCTGTCATCGCAACTGCAAGATCCATGACATCAGGTCAAGCGCCACGGGCGACTCGACCGCCTGGCCCGGATCAATCGCAGATCAGGAAACGGGCCATGACCTCGAACGGCGGCTCGTCGACACTCTCAAGCGCCAGGTAGGTCCAGGCGCCACGCTGCTGCACCGCCGGGTACCCAAAATCGTTGATGACCGCCGGTATCCCGACCTCGGCNCCAATCNGGGAAAGGCTCATGTCGACGTCAACACCGTCGTGCAGCGTGATGACCCACTCGTCGGGCTGAGGGTCCACCGGGAGCGATCCAGTCGGGATCGCGGAACCTGGGCGCCAACTCCAGTTGATCAGCGTCTCCACACCGCCCCGGCTNCGGAAGTTCAGCAGGAGCCCGTCCCATCGCATTGCGCGCTCATTGAGCTCCCCTGGCTGGGCCGTNGAAAGGACACCCTTCGATCCAANCGGTGTCGCTGTCAGGCGCACCGAAGACTTCGAACATTGCGTACTCGACCTCGTCGAGAAGCGAATCCAACGGCAGCCCGAGCACGGTCTGCTCTGGCACATTCGCAACCTCTTGGACCAACGGCGGCGGCGTCGTGGTGGTCGTGGTAGTCGTCGGGGCCGTGGAGGTGGTCGTCGGTCCCGCCGACGCAGGCGTGACCGCTGTGTCCTCGCTTTCCGCTTCCTGTTCAGAAGGGTTGGTATCGGCGGAGGTCGCNACGTCCGACCCCGCACCGGTCGTCTCGTCGTCGGAGAGNGCACCGAGNCCCAAGCCGGCGATGACACCGACCAACAANATGATGATGCCGATCAGAACGAGTTCNCGCCGCCGCATCGCAACTCCTTTNCGCCTCNAGCGCTGCTCAGGTGTTCAGCTCGACCGCCGTGGCTTCAACGGCCGCNAGGATCTTCGCATAGCCCGTGCATCGACACAGGTTTCCGCTCAGACCGATGCGGACCGCGTCCAATTCCGGGTGCTCGTCACGTTCGAGCAGCGCCTTGGCCGACATGATCATGCCAGGCGTGCAGAACCCGCACTGCACGCCACCTGCCTCCAAGAGGTTGCGCTGGAGGGCGTGCATCTCCGGACCGTCCATCACCCCCTCGATCGTGGTGACCTGGCGCCCCTGCGCCTGNACGGCGAGATAGCTGCACGAGTTCACGGGCTGCCCATCGAGCAACACCATGCATGCGCCGCACTCACAGTCGTCGCATCCTTCCTTGGTGCCGGTGAGACCGACATTTTCCCGGATCACCGACAGGAGGTTCTTCCCCTGGTCGGCGGTGACGGGATACGTGACCCCGTTGACATCGAGTTCATAGCTGGTGATCATCAGGCTGCTCCGATACCGACGGAACGGTTGACAGGGACGGCGATCGATTCGCCGTCGGCTCGGCGGGCGGCGGCATCGACGGCACGCTTGGCCATCACACCGATGCAATGCCGTCGATAGCGATCACTCGCCCGTANGTCGCTGATCGGCGCGGCCTGTTCGGAGGCGAGCGCTGCGGCCACCGGGCCTNCGTCGGCCGGAACGCAACCGACCAACGCCTCGTCGACGCCATCGACCGAGAGAATCGTCGGAGCCACTGCGGCGAGNGCGACCGCCGCCGAGGCNATGGTGCCGTCGGCAGCGAGTGTCACCGCAGCCGCCGCACCGACGACCGCAATCTCCATCGCCCGCCGGTATTCGAGGCGGACATAGGCACTGCCGCATCGGTCCTGAGCCGGCGGAAGGTGCAGAGCGACCAAGAGTTCGCCGGGATCGGCCGTCGTGCGGCCCGGACCGGCCCANAGCTCATCGAGCGACANCGNGCGGCTCCCGTTCACCGACCGCAGTTCGGCGGTCGCCCCCAGCACCGTCAGCGGAGCGCCGGTGTCCATCGCCGGCGAACCGTTCATCACGTTGCCGCCAAGCGTGCCGACATGGCGGGTCGACGGCGAACCAACGAGCGCCGACGCATCGGCGANCGCGGTGTACGACCCAACGATGACCGGATCGGTCATCAGTTCGGCATGCGACATCAAGGCGCCAACCCGCACCCCGGCGCTGTCGAGTTCAACACCGCCCAGTTCGTCGATGCGATCGATGGCGACGAGATCGGCGGGGAGTGCCGCCTTGCCGTGCCGTGCTCCGACAACCAGATCTGTGCCCCCGGCGANCGGTCGAGCCCCCGCACCGAGAGCGACGAGCGCCTCATCGACGGTGGTGGCGATGGTAAAGCTCACGACGACATCCCTTCGCTCGTCATCCAGACCCGTTCGGCGGTCATCGGCAGCTGACGCACGGGCGTGCCCACCAGCTTCGCAACACCGTTGGCGATCGCCGCGGCGGTCGGGACGTTCGGGGCCTCGGCCAAACCCTTGGCCCCGTACGGCCCGGCGTTCGGATCCGGGATCTCGATGAACTCGGTGCGAATCGTTGGTGCGTCGGCCGCAGTCTGCAGCTTGTACTCGAGCAGACCCGTGTTGCGCTGCTTTGCGTCGTCGCCGTACNGGGTGCCCTCAGTGAGCGCCTGACCGACGCCCATCATGATCCCACCCTCNACCTGGCCGTGCGCAGCAANGGGATTGATGATGGTTCCGGANTCGTGGGCGGCCGANACATCGAGAACCCGAACCACGCCGGTCTCGCGGTCGAGCCGGACATGAACGGCATGGCAGGCGAACTGGGGGCCCGCCCAGCCGGCGAGGCCTTGGTCGCCGACACACATCGCCGACACTGACGGATATTCCGGTGGCGTGCCGGAACCTTTCCCGATCAACATCTCGCCTTCGGCGGCAACCCCGGCCAGCTCGACGATCGACACGGCCTTGTCGGGCGAACCGGAGACAGATGCCTTCCCCGAGGCGAGCACGATGTCGTCAGGAGCCGCTTCGAGTTGATCAGCGGCAAGATCGCGCAGCTGCGCCGCAACCTCACGAGCACCTTCGACGACGGCGCGGCCGTTGTTGAGCATGGTCTGCGAACCGGTGGCGCCCGTGTCGTACGGAGCCGCCGACGTGTCCTGATAGACGAGCTGGAAATCCTCGGGCTCCATCCCCAGCTCCTTCGCCGCCAGCATCCGGAGGGTCATGACCGAACCGGTACCGCACTCTTGGGCACCGGTGATGATCATGCCGGAGCCGTCGCTGTCGATCTTGATGTACGCACCGGACGGACCGGGGAAGCTCGGCCACCACGAGATCGCGACGCCGACGGCCTCGTCGTCAGGCAGGTCGTCGCCGTAGGCCGAGGCCCCGACGGCAGCATCGAGACAGCGGCGGAGTCCGATCTCGCCGTACACCTGACCGGCGGCACCCTCGATCCCCTCGTCGACGATGTTGGCTCGCCGAAACTCGACCGGATCCATGCCGACCACGGCGGCGAGTTCGTCGGTGTGGGACTCGAGCGCCCAACAGGCCTGAGGCGCTGTCGGTGCCCGCACCGACCCCGACGGCTGATGGTTGGTGTAGACGAGCGATGCTTCGATCTTCACGGCCTCCATCGCGTACGGACCGGCGACATGCATTGCGGCCAGCTGCGGAAAGAAGGCCGCATCGGCGGTGTAGGCGCCGTTGTCGATGGCGATCCATCCGGTGCGGGCCACGAGCGTGCCGTCGGCCTTCACTCCGGAGGTGATGTCGACAATCATTCCTTCGCGACGACGATCTGGCGCAACCATCTCCTCCTGCCGCGAAAAGACGAGCTTCACGGGGCGACGGGCCGCCTTGGCGAGCGCAGCGACGTGAGCCTCGAAGTGGAACCCGCACTTGCCCCCGAATCCCCCACCCAGGTGAGGCACGATCACCCTAACCCTGCTTGCCGGCATCTGCAGCGTCTCGCAGACCCCCGCCCGAGCGTCGAAGGGCACCTGGGTCGAGGACCAGATCGTGACCTTCTCGCCCTCCCACTGGGCGACGACGGCCCGGGGTTCGATCGGGAGAGCGTGAGAGCCGTCGGCCACATAGCGGCTCGTGACGACATGGTCGGCGCTCGCCATCGCGGCGTCGACATCGCCCTTTTCGATCGAGGAGAACGACGCAACGTTGGGTCGCTGCACGGTGTCGCCGGTGACGGCGTAGGACTCCCAGTCCTGGTGAACGAGAGGAGATCCGTCGGCCATCGCCGCCTCGAGATCATCGACGATCGGAAGGTCCTCGTACTCAACCACGATCGCGTCGACTGCGGCCTGTGCCGTGGCGGTGTCGACCGCGGCGACGGCAGCCAACAGTTCGCCCTCGAACCGGACGACGTCCTTTGCGAACAGCCGCCGGTCGGGCACGACCGGGCTGTAGATCACGTCGGGCACGTCGGCGGCGGTCAACACGGCGAAGACGCCGGGCATCGCCGATGCCGCACTCGTGTCGAGCTTCGTGATGCGGGCATGCGAGACGCCGGCATAGCGGAACTTGGCCACCAGCTGGCCGGTCAGATTGATGTCGGCGGCATAGCGACCGCTCCCGGTCACCTTGTCGGGGCCATCGGCACGAACGAAACGCGGAACCTCGGCAATGGCCATCTACCCTCCCAAAGACGGACGAAGTCAGGTCACTATCGCACGCGACACGACGTTTCGTCAGCACTCAGCGGGCACAGTCAGCCCGTGCGCAGCTCCGCCTCGCGGCGCACCACGAACGCGAGCCCGCTGATCACGATCACGACCCCCAGTACCTGCACGGCGTTGACGTCCTCGTCCAGGAACAGGAAGGCACCGGCGGTCGAGAGCGCCGGCACGGAGAGGTTGAGCATCGAGGCGATCACGAGGCGCACATGGGCGTGCGCCCAGTTCATCAGCATGTGCCCGGTCCCGGGCACGGCGAGCAGCGCAGCGAGCCAGAGCCATTGGGTGGCATCGGGAACGTCGAGGCCGCCGGCGTCGACGATCGCCACCGGCAACAAGGTGACCGACCCGACGATCCAGAGGCACGCCTGAAACTCGAGGATCGGCACCGTCGCCCGTCCCTTCTTGGCGAAGGCGAAGTACGCAGCGAAGAAGAACATCGAGACGAAGGCGAGGACATCACCCCGCGGCTGCCACGTCGTGTGTTGCGAGGAACCGAAGAGCACGAGCGCCACACCGATCGTGGCGACACCGGTGATGGCGACAAGCAGGCCGGTGACCTTCTCGTGAAACGCTCGGGACGCGACACCGAGCAGAACCAGCGGGGTGAGATTCGAGATGACCGCTGCGTTCGCCACGGTGGTGCCGCGCAATGCCACGAAGAAGATGGCGATCTCGATGCTGATCACCACGCCGGCGGGGGCGACGGCACGGAGCATGGCGGCGGTGATCCGGCGGCCGGAAACGTAGACGATCGTCGAAAAGACGGCGGCGCCGAGCGCGATGCGCCAAAAGGCGATCTGGAGCCCCGACATCGGCGCCTCCACCACCATCACGTTGCCAGCGGACCAGCACACAACCGCCACGATCGCAGCGGCGATGCCCGCAGGCGTCGACCGCGATTCGGTCACCCGGCGTCGATCCGGGCCTGGACGTGCGGCATGACGTAGCCGGCGTAGCGCGCCTGCACATCGGGGCGCTGCCAGTCGGTTTCGGTGACCACCCCGCGGCAGACATCGGTGCCGCACAAACAGTCGAGGCGATACGGCTCGACGCGGGCCATCGCATAGTCGTGGCAGAGCTCCTCCCCGGCCTCGATGTCGCGCACGGCCACATAGGTGACATTGCCGCAGAAACCGACGTTGGCGTCGCACGAGTGGTTGATGTGCACCACCATGTCGTCGTATTCGTCGGCGTGACAAGGGCTCAAGAAGAGCCCTTCCCCGATCTGCAGACTGAAGTCGCCGATCTCCGCAGTGAGTCGTTGGACTTCGTCGAAGCCGACGACATGGCCGACCTTGACCGCCACCGGCTCGTCCTTCGCAATCGGCGCGTTCGCGAACACGGCGAGGCCACCGAGATGACTCTCTCGCACATCGACCTTCGGTGAACGCCACACCCGTACCGGCTCCATGACGGGAGTATGGCAGGCTCCCTGCTGATGACCGATCCGATCGCCGAGCTTCCCGAGATCCGCCGACGGACGCGCTGGGCACTGATCGGCTCGGTGCTGCCCGCTGGCATGGGCACGTCGGCGAGTTTCGCGGCAACCAGCCTTGTCGCCGAGGACATCACCGGCAGCGACACACTCGCGACCTTTGCCGCATCGATGATCTCGATCGGCGGGGCGATCACGGCGGTGCCGCTCGGCCGCTACATGGCGGAGTACGGGCGACGCCCCGGCCTCCTTCGAGCGTGGATCATCGGCGCACTCGGCGCGTTCTTCGCCTTCCTCGCGGTCGTCACCGAGGTCTACCCCCTCCTGCTGATCGGGGTGCTCGGCATCGGTACCGGGCAGGCCGCCAACCTCGCTGCCCGCTACGCCGCCGCCGACCTCGCAGAGGAGACCAATCGGGCCCGAGAGATCGGCATCGTCGTCTGGGCGGGATCGATCGGTTCGGTGCTCGGCCCAACGGTTGCGCTCGGCGGAACCGGCTGGATCGCCGCCGACCTCCTCGGCCTCGACGAGCTCGCCGGACCCTTCATGATGGCGATCATCGTGTTCGCGATCGCCGTCGTCGTGGTCGATCGACAACTTCGGCCCGACCCGCTGCTGCTCTCCCAGCAACTCGACGGTGCCGGGGCCGAGCAGCGCGACAAGCCGTCGCTGGCCGAATCGTTCGGCAAGCTCGTGACCCACCGCCTCGCCGCGATCGCCGTGTTCGCCATGGCGGTCGGCCAGGGCGTCATGGTTGCGGTTATGACCGTCACACCGCTCCACATGGACGAAGGGGCTCACGAGACTCGCGTGATCGGCCTCGTGATCTCGCTTCACATCGTCGGCATGTACTTCTTTTCGCCGCTCGTCGGCTGGCTCGTCGACCGTCTGCCAGTCGTGCTGATGGTCGGTGCGGCAGGCCTGATCCTTTTCCTCGGTGCCGAGATGGCCTCCCACACCGATCCGGAGGACAGCCTCGGCGTGTTCGTCGGTCTGTTGCTCGTCGGTGTCGGCTGGTCGTTCGCTATGATCTCCGGCAGTGCACTGCTCACCTCGGCGTTCTCAGCATCAGAACGCGCTTCGGTGCAGGGCGCGGCCGACTTCACGATGGTCGCCAGCGGCGCAACCGGTGGGCTGCTCTCCGGCGTGATCGTCGAGGCCAGCAGCTATCACGCACTCAGCCACTGGGCGGCCGTGCTGGCGCTCTCACTCGTCGCCGCTGCGNTGTACCCGGTGGTCACCANGACCAAACCGCGAAAAACCGCNGCGNCCTGACCACCCGGCTANCCGAGNGCGATCAGNGATGTGCCGGNAAGCACGCCNGCGATCCCGACNCCCTGCCACCANCGNAGCGGATGCCCGAGGAAGCGGTACATCAGGTAGGCGCTCACGGCNGGGAANAGCGANCCGGTNACCCCGACNATGGCGAGNTCGTAGCGCTGGGTGCCGTANACGTAACNCAGCAGCGCNAAGCCNCCGAAGACACCGCCCACCGCACCGGCCGGCAGGTCGCGACGAGGNANGAGCACCGGCAGCCCCATGATCGCCGCGACGATCACGGCGACGATCAGGCTCGAGAACCGGTTGGCCACGACCGACCACATGCCCGACGCTTCGCTGGTCAACCCNCCCAGGAGCGTNCCGATGCCGTAGAGGGTGCCGGCCATCAGGCCCCAACGAAGGCCNACCCAGACNCGATCNCCNAGGTCGNGAGAGATCGTGGTCAACAGCANCGAGACGATGGCGACACCGACACCGACCCANACGAGNNCGGACGGCCGGGCCCCGTCGANGACNTCGTANAAGAGNGGCCACAGCGCGATCTGCAGCGCGATCAACGGCGCCACGATGCCAACCGACGACCGCTGGATCCCGGTGAAGTAGAAGACCAGGGCGAACGCCATGAGNACACCGGACCCAGCGCCCAACNCCATGTCGCGGCCGGTGAGGTCNCCGGCGATGAAGACCGTGCCCACGAGCNCGACCAGGCCCGCCGAGACGAACGCCATCACNACCACGGTCACGATGTGGGACCGCTTCGTGATCGANACGAGGNAGAGGTCGGACAGGCCGATGAAGAGCGAGGTCAGCGACCCGAAAAGCACACCCATCACGCCACCCCGATCACCGCAACGCCGGCAGCACAGATGATCGCACCGAGGACCTGCCACCAGCGCATGACGTGGTCGTCGAACACGGTCGACATCACCGCCGTGATCGTCGGGGCAAGGGCGGTAATGGCAGCGATCTCGGCGAGCGAGCCGCGCTGCGCACCGACCGTGAAGGCCGCAATGGCCGAGGCCCCGAGTGCCCCCGAAAAGGCGGCGCGGGAGCGCAACTGTGCGGGAACGAAGACCGACTGACGCTGGACGGTTGCTGCGGCGGCGAGCGCGACGAAGGCGGTGCAGCGTTGCACGAGGGCCGGCCAGAGCCCCGAGCTCTCGCCTGTCTCCCCAAGAAAGGTGAGCGACGCACCGAAGCAGAGGCCCGAGATCAGTCCCCACACGACACCAACCCGCACCCGGTCGCCCAACTCCGGCGACACGGTCGAGAGTGCGAGACCGGCGAAGNCGATCACNGCGCCGACAACACCGAGCGCAGGGAGNGAACCGCCGGTGGCGAGNCCCCACACGAAGGGCACGAGCGAGGCNAGGGTGGCGGCGATCGGGGCGACCACCGCCGCCGACGANGCCGNCATGCCGTGGTAGAGCGACGCCAACGCGAAGCCGATGAACGAACCAGANCANGCGCCGAGNAGCAGGTCCCCTCCGGAGACGGTGCTGTCGACGACGAAGACGAGCAGTGCCGCCATCACGGCGCCGCCGGCGACCAGCGCNGTGGCGACGGTCGCAAGNGCNGTGGCCCGCTTGGNGATGAAGCCGCCGTGGTAGTCNGCGACACCGACCCCGAACGCGAACCAGAGCCCGAGNGCGATGGTCANCCGAGGAGGCGATCGTCGAAGGGATAGNGCGAGAGCANCTCGGTGCNGGTCTCGGTGACAAGGAGCTGCTGCTCGAGCTTCACGCCCTCTCGGGTGTCGGGGCCACCGATGAAACTTTCGACGCAGAGGGTCATCCCNGGCTCNATCACNCCGTCGTAGCCGANCGAGCCGAAATCCTGCGCGTGGTAGAGGTACGGGTACTCCCCCGTCATTCCCACACCATGNGCCGAGAGGTAGTAGCGGTGCGNGGCNTAACGCTCNGGNAGATCCCATGCCTTCTCGCTGTACCCCGCGAACGTCAGACCCGGCTCGATGATCGACAGGTTGTGATGAACCTGTTCGTGNGCGATCCGGTAGAGCTCACGCTGTTCGGCCGACGGNTCGTCNGGACCGGCGTGAAAGGTGCGTGAGTAGTCGGCGTAGTAGCCGTGGCANCCNACGACGTCGGTGTCGAACGCGATCAGTTCGTTTNNGCCGATCACCTTCGCGCTCGTCTCCTGGAACCACGGGTTCGTGTGNTCACCCGACGACAACAGNCGGGTCTCGATGTAGTCGCCACCCTGNGCGATCACNTGCTGATGNAACACCGACCACAGCTCGTTCTCCGANCGNCCCGGCCGGATCTCGGCTTCCATNGCCGCCATGGCCCGCTCGGTCGCCCGNATCGACTCGATCTGACANGCNACCTCGTCNGGGGTNTTGATCGCCCGGGCNCGCTCGACGGCCTCCTGCGGNTCGACGAGGTTGAGNCCGAGGTNTGCNAGCGCGATCGCGGCNCCNGCATTGACCCGCTCGACNCCGACCGTTGCCTCGAGNCCGACCGTCTCCGCAACGAGGTCGCGAATCTCGCCGGCCCAGCGNCGCTCCACATCGGCGATNGCCTCACCGGCNGCGACGAAGGATGCCGTGGTGGCGTGGCGGACCTCGGTGATGGTNTCCAGCCCGTCGGCGAGATGCAGCGCGCCGGTGAACTCGTAGAGCACGACCGGGCCGTCGANGGTGACGAAGAGGTACCGCGCCGGNTTCCGGGCGGTGAAGATCTGCATATTGCGGGCACCGCTGGCGTAGCGGATGTTGACCGGGTCGGTCAGCAGGACGGCTGCGACGTCGCGCGCTGCCATCTCCGANCGAAGTCGGGCGAGNCGGCCGGCGCGCAGCGCGACCTGGTCGATCGTCGTGTCGAGCATCGGGNGAATCTAGCCCTNGGCNGCNCGAAGANNCCTGAACGATTGTCAGTAGACGACGAGCGAGGAATCCGNGTCCGCCGGGATCGACAGNCGATNCATCGAGACNCANCCGGTCAGGCCGTTGACGAAGTCCATCCAGAGGCACTCACGCTCNAGATCGAGGCCGGCGAGGAAGTCGCTGTCGGGCGACCAGACCGCCCGGAGGCCGTCCTTGCGNGAGTCNAGCGTGACGATCTCGCCGGACTCGACCCCGTAGAGGATCGGCACGTCGTCGAGCGCAGTACCGCGACTGAGGTAGAGCCACTGNCCGTCGGGGCTCATGGCGACATCNCCNCCGACATCGAAGCCATCGAGCACCCACGCACGGCNGTCNGCGTCGACGATCCAGTTCTCGATCCCGGTTGNCNCNTGTCGANGCTCGAGTCGGCGAGTGCCGTTGGTGGTCACGACNTCGTGGCTCGACACCNNGACGAGGCCGCCNCCGGTGACCTCGTAGGTGCCGCCNGNGTCGGGCTGGATGAAGACACCCACACCGGCGATGACCTCGAGACTCGAGGGCAACGGCACCTCGGTGCGGGGCCGATTCTCTCCGGTGACGTACTCGCCGAACTCGATCCCCGTGATGGTGCGGGCGACCACCACATGGTCACCGGTGTGCCGTTCGACCACCACCGAACCCGACGCCACACGAACGGCGAGGTCGAGTCGGTCAGGATCGAACCCGATTACGCCGAGTCCGTCGCGCAGCAGTGCAAGAGATCCGACTTCACCCCCGAAATCGGTCAGTGAGGTCTCCTCGGTTACCGAGGTCAGCGAACCCGACGCCGTGTCGACGACGATCGGATGGCCGTCGGCCCCGACGAACGCAAAGCGGGGCCCTCCGCGCACGGCGTCGAGCGGCCGGATGTGGGTGTAGAGATCGTTGCCGTCGGCGTCGACCATCACCTCCAGATAGCTGCTGCTCTTCTCGAGGTCGGTCAGTGCCGCGATGTCGGCGGCGATGTCGAGTGGCGTCTCGGCACCCACACCGAGGCGCTCATCGGCTACGGGTGTGGTCACCGGGGTGCGAGCATCCGGCGCCGCCGATCCTCCGCCGGAGTCGTCGCCGCCGAGACCGAACAACCACAGCAGGTACGCCAACACCGCCGCTCCGATCAGCCAACGCGGATCGAGACGCCGATTCGACGACGAGGCGGGCGTCGCAGCTTCGGTGCGGATCGGTGCGTCGGGCGCGCGATGCCACTCGAGATCGATCTCGAGTACCTCGACGTCGGCTTGTGCCCCGCCATCGGCTCCATCGCCGGCCATGGCTCTAGTACGGGCCTGACCAGCGGTGCGGATTCAGGTCGATCCGCCGAGGGTTCCGACACTGCCGGTCCCGAGTCCGACCCACGACCGCTCCGCGCTCCGCCTCAGCCCCCGGTGAGCGGGGCGACGAAATAGACGACCGTGTCGGGCTGCACCTGCACGAACTCGGGTTCAGCGTGGATCTCGCCATCGATGCCGGCAGAGGAACCGGCACGCAGCGCATCACCGAGCCCCGGAAACCGACGGTCGAGATCGTCGATGATCTGACCGACCGTGGCCCCGTCGGCCTCGACGACCGCTTCACCACCCGCAAGCGGGCGGTGTTGGGTCATCAGGTGGACGGTGGCCACGGTGGTTCCGGACTCGGCTCAGCGGGCGTCGCCGAGCGCCTTCAGCACCTTGGGCGGCGACATCGGCAACGAGGTCATGCGGACACCCGTTGCGGCCTTGATGGCGTTGCCGATCGTCGCCATCGGCGGGACGATGCCGGTCTCACCGACACCACGAACGCCATAGGGATGCGACGGGTTCGGAACCTCGACGATGATCGTCTCGATCATCGGCAAATCCGATGCCACCGGAATCCGATAGTCGAGGAAGCCCGGGTTCATGAGCACGCCGTCGCTCGAGAAGATGTACTCCTCGTTGAGCGCCCAGCCGATGCCCTGCACCGAGCCGCCCTGCATCTGGCCCTCGACATAGCTTGGGTGGATGGCGGTGCCGGCATCCTGCACGGCGGTGTAGCGGACGATCGCGGTCTGCCCGGTCTCCTCGTCGACCTTCAGATCGGCACAGTGCACGGCGAACGATGGACCGGCGCCGGCGGCATTGAGCGATGCCGTTGCGGTGAGCGGGCCACCGGTGCGCTTCGCCTGGGCCGTGATCGCAGCGAGCGTGAGCGGCTCACCGCCGTGGCTCGACGATACGGCCGCGCCGTCAACCCATTCGACCTCGGCTTCGTCAACCCCCATGGTCTGCGCAGCGCGACGGCACAGCTCGACCTTGAGCTCGCGGCAGGCCTCGACGACCGCCTTGCCGGTAGCAAAGGTGGCGCGGGAGCCCTCCGTGACATCGGTGAAGCCGACGGCTTCGGTGTCGGCGACGACCGGGGTGATCGAGTAGACGTCGATTCCCAGCTCCTCGGCGGCCATGAGGGCCATCGAGGCGCGAGAGCCGCCGATGTCGGGGCTGCCGGTGATGACGGTGGCGGTGCCGTCCTCGTTAAGGTTGACCGTCGCCGACGACTGCTCGCCGATGTTGAACCAGAACCCGACGGCGACACCGCGAGCGGCACCCTCGGCCGGATCGGACTGGTAGTGATCGCTGGCCTTGAGCGCTTCGAGGCATTCGACGAGGCCGATACGCGGATGGGGCATGCCCATCGCCGTGAGGTCACCCTCGACTGCGGCATTCTTGAGTCGCAGTTCGATCGGGTCCATGCCGAGCTCGCTTGCGATGTCGTCGATGACCGACTCAATGGCAAAGGCGGCGTGCGGGGCCGACGGCGCGCGATAGGCGGCGGTCTTCGGCGTGTTGGAGAGCACGCCCCACGACTCGAGCTTGAGGTTGGGGAACTTGTAGCTCGCCACCGACATCGCACCGACCATGCCGGCGAAGTCGCCGTAGGCACCGATCTGGTAGGCCATCCAGCCGTCGATGGCGGTGAGCTCACCGTCGCTGGTGGCACCGATCTTGATGCGGAGCTTGGCGCCGGGCGCCGGGCCCGACGAGCGAAGCACCTCTTCGCGGCTCATCACCAGCTTGACCGGACGGCCGGCCTTCTCGCTCAGGCGGGCGGCAACCGGTTCGAGGTACACCGTGGTCTTCCCGCCGAAGCCGCCGCCGATCTCGGCCGGCGTGACCTTGATCCGGCTGGTCTCCCAGCCGAGCACCGCAGCGGTGATCGCACGAACCATGAAGTGGCCCTGCGACGAAGCCCACACGTTGGCCTTGCCATCGGCGCCGGTGTCGACAACACAGGCATGAGGCTCGATGTAGCCCTGGTGGACGTGAGCGCAGTCGAATTCGCGTTCGATCACGATGTCGGCTGCCGCCATCGCGGCGTCGGCGTCGCCTCGCTCGAGGGGCG
>PABW01000040.1 GCA_002699625.1 Acidimicrobiaceae bacterium | reverse complement strand
CCCCTCGGAGGTGGTGGACCCGTCGTCACCNCCACAGGCCGATGTGAGCANGNCGAGGAAGAGANNCGCGAGAAGGCGTCGCATGTCCGCAGCTTAGGNGGCACGCCNGAGGAGATCGAAACCGATGGTCATCACCACCNATGGCGTCGCCCTGGGTCGTGTTTTCGGCTCAGAGGAGGAGATCGACGACAAGNGGTGCGTGGTCTGAGGGCCGCTCGTGGGCGCGTGCCGTTCGGTCGACCCACACGCCGGTAGCGACATCGGCGACGACCGACGAGCAGAGGGCGAGGTCGATGCGAAGTCCGTGGTCCTTGTCGAACTGACCGGGCCGATAGTTCCACCACGTGAACTCAGGCGTGTCGGGGTGGTGATCGCGGGCAANGTCGATGAGNCCGAGTTCGAGCAGCCGTCGGANGGCGTCGCGTTCGGGTGGGCTGGCNTGNGTGCGTCGTCGCCACCGCGTCGGGTCATAGACATCACGATCAGCGGGNGCGACGTTGACGTCGCCGGCCACGATCGAGCGCCCCTCGGCGGTGCGGTGCTGCTGCAGTTCACCGCGGAGGCGTTCGAGCCACACGAGTTTGTAGAGGTAGTGCGGNTCGTCGAGCGCGCGTCCGTTGGGAACGTAGACCGACCAGCACCGGATACCTCCGCAGGTCGCGGCGANGAGGCGGGGCTCATCGAACGGGGCCGAGACNGAGCCACTGAAACCCCGTTGCACATCGTCGATGCCGACCCGACTGGCGATCGCAACNCCGTTCCAGTGGTCNACGCCGTAGTGAACGACGTCGTAGCCCGCCTCGGTGAAGGCATCGAACGGAAAGTCGTCGTTACCGCACTTGGTTTCCTGCAAAAGCACCACGTCGGCCGCCCGGTCGGTCGACCACGCAACGACCTGATCGACCCGGGTGCGGATCGAGTTGATGTTCCACGTCGCGATCCGCATCCGAGCGGACCCTACGCNNNTTTGGCAGATCGCCCGGTNCGGCCCGGCACGAACCCCTGGNTNGCCCGACACCACTGCCCGCACGCCGATGGTCGGCGCTGACTGCGGCTAGGTTGCGAACCGTGCAGCAGTACAAGCGCGACTTCATCGAGTTCATGGTTCGGTCCGATGTATTGACGTTCGGCGACNTCACCACGAAGTCCGGCCGCCGGACCCCGTTCTTCATCAATACGGGNCGCTATCGCACCGGCGAACAACTTGCGCAGCTCGGTGAGTTCTACGCCGCTGCGATCGATGAGTCGTGGCCTGACGATGTCGACATCCTCTTTGGTCCCGCCTACAAGGGCATCCCGCTCGTCGCCACCGCCTCGATCGGCCTNGCCGCTCGTGGACGCGNCATCGGCTACCTGTTCAATCGCAAAGAGGCCAAAGACCATGGCGAAGGCGGTGTTCTTGTCGGGGCGCTGCCGTCCAACGGGGATCGGGTACTCATCGTCGAGGATGTCACCACCGCAGGAACGTCGATCCGCGAGACAGTGCCGATCCTGCAGGCCCACGCCGACGTCGACATCGTCGGCCTCATCGTCTCCGCCGATCGGCAGGAACGCGGCACAGGCNACCGNTCGGCACTCGCCCAGGTTGCCCAGGACTTCTCGATGACGACGCGAGCCATCGTCACCCTCGACGACATCGTCGNNCANCTCCACAACCGAGAGGTCGACGGCGTCGTCGTGCTCGACGACGGCATGCTCGAACGCATCCACGCCTACCGGGAGCAGTACGGCGCATGACCGACGACATCGTCATGCTTGAGATCGCCGCACCGGACGACTGGCACGTCCACCTTCGCGACGACGAGATGCTCAGCGCTGTTACCCCCTACACGGCCAANGTGTTCCGTCACGCCGTCGTGATGCCCAACATCACCCCGCCCGTGACCTCGACGCAGGCGGCCGCCGCGTACCGAGAGCGCGTCTTGGCGGCCGCCGGCCCCGATGCTCGTCGCGACTTCACACCGATGATGGTGCTGTATCTCAATGACCAGATTGTCGTCGNCGACCTGCTCGCCGGGGCCGCCGACGGCGTCGTCTTCGGCGCGAAGTACTACCCGGCCGGGGCCACCACCAACAGCGCTGCCGGTGGCAACGATCTGCTTGCGTTCAGCNCTGTGCTCGAAGCGATGGCGGGGGCGGGGATCCCGCTGCTTGTGCACGCCGAGTCGACCGACCCCAGCCTCGACATCTTCGATCGGGAGGCTGACTTCATCGAAAAGCAACTGCTGCCAGTCGTCGAACAGATTCCGGAGCTGCGGGTCACCGTCGAGCACATCTCGACGAGGGCCGGACTCGACATCGTGAAAGACCACCCCCAGGTCGGTGGATCGATCACGCCGCATCACCTCACCTGCGACCGCTCTGATCTGCTCGCNAACGGCATGCGACCGCACCTGTACTGCAAGCCGGTGATCAATTCCCGTGAGGAGCGCATGGCAATTGCCGAGGCGGCGACATCAGGCAACCCGTCGTTCTTCTTCGGTACCGACTCGGCCCCCCATCCTCTGAGCAAGAAGGAGGCGGAAAAGGTCGCGGCCGGCATCTTCAATGCGCCCTACGCACTCGAGGTTGTCGCCGAACTGTTCTTTGAGCTGGGCTGCCTCGATCGGTTGGAGGGCTTCGTGTCCCACCACGGCGCCGACCACTACGGCGTCGAGCGTTCGCCCGCCAAGATTCGGCTCACCCGCCGAGCCGACACCGAGATCGACCCGCCCGAGGCGATGTTCACCGCCGACGGTACTGAGGTTCGGATCTTCGGCGCTGACGCCGCTCGCCGCTGGGCCTGGGAGACGGTTTCGTGATTCCGGTGAAGGACGAGAACCCGACACTGCGCACGCCGTATGTGACCGGGTTGATGATCCTGATCTGTGTGTTCGTCTTCGTGTGGGTTCAGCCATCAGCGACCAAGAGCTTCGATCTCCCGTCAGAGCAGGAGACAATCGAGGACATTCGTTTCACCTACGAGTGGGCCGCGATCCCGTGCGAACTCAGTGAGGGGCGTCCACTGACCGCTGCTGAGATCGCCGCCACGGTCCAGGGCGGAGACACGGAGGCATGCATCGATCGACTCGGCAGTGGAGGTATCAGCCCGTTTGCCGACAAAAACATCTGGCTGTCGGTGCTCGTCTCGATGTTTCTGCACGCCGGCTGGCTTCACCTCTTCGGCAACATGCTTTTCCTCTGGATCTTCGGCAACAACGTCGAAGACCAGATGGGGCGTTTTTCGTTCCTGCTCCTCTACCTCATCTCCGGCGTGGTCGCGACCGCCGCCCACGTGCTCGCCCAGGTCGACTCGACGGTGCCGCTCGTCGGGGCATCGGGGGCGGTGGCCGGTGTCATGGGGGCCTACCTCGTGTGGTTCCCGTGGGCCCGGGTCCGCACGGTGATCTTCCTTGCGTTCATCCCGGTGTGGCCTCGAATTCCCGCCCTCGTGCTGCTGGCGTTCTGGCTGATCAGTCAGTTCTTCATCGGCAACGACGCCGGGATCGCCTGGGTCGCGCACGTCGCCGGTTTCGTGTTCGGCATGGTCACGGGCATCATCGCCCGAACCGACGACGGGTTCGAGCGCAGCCTGCAGGCGCAGTATCGACGCATGGCGAGGATCCGCTGACCACGCGTTGGCCGCATAGTTCAAATCTGAAATAATGACGCCATGGCCGACACCAGCGTCCCTCGTTTCTCCGCCATCACCGACCACGGCGACGACGTCGACCGCTCCGACGAATGGGACCGCCTCCGCGCCCGGCACCTCCACGAGCACCGCCCGGCGAGTTCCGCTCGCGGCGTCCACCATCTCGCCCTGCTCTCCTCCGACGTCGAGCAGACGATCGCGTTCTACCAGGACCTGCTCGAATTCCCGTTGATGGAACTCTTCGAGAACCGCGACTACACGGGCAGCACCCACTTCTTCTTCGACATCGGCAACGGCAACCTCCTCGCCTTTTTCGATTTCCCCGGACTCGACCTCGGCCCGTACGCCGAGGTGCTCGGATCGATGCATCACCTTGCGATCTCGGTCACGCCCGAGAAGCAGGCGTACCTCAAGCAGAAGTTGCACGACGCCGGCGTCGAGATCGTGTTCGAACACGAGTCGTCGATCTACTTCAACGGGCCCGATGGCGAACGTCTCGAACTACTCGCCGATCCGCTCGGCGAGATGTACGGCGAGGACTTGAAGTAGCCCGCGAAATTCTGACAGGAGTCTTGTTTGTGCTGGCCTCGCTCCACCAGCGGTGCCATTGTCTGCAGAATGTCGAATGGAGGGAACGGGGCGAACGCCGCTGAACCGGGGCCGCAGGCGTCCTCGGGCCGCAATGGTCGTCTCAACGTCGGTGCGACCGTCGGCCTGATCGTGCCGCTCGGGGCTGTGGTCGCCGCCCTCGCCGTCGGCGCGATCATGCTTCTCGCCCTTGGCGCCAACCCTCTCGACGGCTACCGCGCCATGTTCAGCGGAGCCGTCGGCGGCACCGACAATGTTGCAGACACGGCGATCAAAGCCATGCCGCTGTTGTTGGTGGGTGTCGGTATCTGTGTGGCGTTTCGCGCCGGTGTCATAAATATCGGCGGCGAGGGTCAGATCATCGCCGGAGCGATCGTCGCGACGCTCGTTGCGCTTGCGGTACCGGGACTCCCGTCGGTGATCCTTATTCCGCTCGTGCTCATCGCCGGGGCGATCGGTGGCGGCATCTGGGGTGCGATCCCCGGCGCCCTCAAGGCCTACGCCGGGGTGAATGAGATCCTGAGCACGATCATGATGAACATCATCGCCGCGCAGCTCATGAGCTTCCTGCTGCAAGACCTGCTGATCGAAGAGGGCGCGATCAAGATCCAGCAGACGAAGCGGCTCAGCGAGAACGCTGACCTCCCGCTGCTGCCTGGTGGGACTCGGCTCCATCTTGGTGTGCTGATCGCGATCGGCGTTGCGGTGCTTGGCTACTACCTCCTCTTCCGCAGTGTTGCCGGCATGCGGCTTCGGGCGGTGGGCCACAACCCCGATGCGGCGCGGTACGCCGGTCTCGCCGTGAAGCGCAGCGTCGTCCGCGCCCTCGCCATCAGTGGGGCATGTGCCGGTATCGCAGGCGCAGTCCTCGTGTTCGGTAGCCAATCGCACCGCCTGATCGGTGAAGGCGGCGCCGCCGCATTCACGCAGAACGCCGGATTCAACGGCATCGTTGCGGCGCTGTTCGGCGGCCTGCACCCGCTCGCCACCGTGCCGGCCTCGTTCCTGTTCGGGGGGATGTTGACCGGCGGCATCGAGATGCAACGCGAACTTCAGGTCCCCGCCGCACTCATCCTCGCGATCAACGGCGTGGTTGTCGTGTTCGTCGTGGGCTCCCTCAGGTGGCGCAGTCACATCGCCGAGTGGATCGAGCGGGCTACCGCGGTCGGTGAGGAAGCGACATGAGCGAGTTCTTCACCATCTCCGTTCTGGTCACCACCCTGGCGTCGGGTATTCGCCTCGCTACGCCCTTCCTGCTTGCCTCTCTGGGCGAGTCGGTCGGTCAGCGGTCGGGTGTGCTCAACCTCGGCGTCGAGGGCGTGATGCTCATCGGCGCGTACGCCGCCTACTACACGGCGCTCGAGACCGGCAGCGCCTTGGCCGGGGTCGGTGCCGCGATCGTGGCTGGTTTCCTCATGGGCATCGTGTATGCGGTGATGACTGTCGGCATGCGCGCCGAGCAGGGCATCAGCGGTATCGGAATCTTCCTCTTCGGCCTTGGCCTGTCCGACCTGCTCTTTCAGAAGCAGGTCGGGACACCGGTGTCGATCAAAGGCCTCACCGACTGGGACATCCCGCTTTTGTCTGAGATTCCGCATCTCGGTGAGATCCTCTTTCAGCACAACCCACTCGTCTACACCGCGTTTCTGCTCGTGCCGGTCACATGGTTCATGGTTCAGCGCACGACGTTCGGCCTGAACATCCGCGCTGTCGGCGAGACCCCCGAGGCGGCCGACACGCTCGGCGTAAGCGTCAGCCGGGTTCGCACCTGCACCATCCTCATCGGCAATACGATGGCTGGCCTCGCTGGCGCTGCGCTTGCGCTTGAGGTCGGCAACTTCCAGCAGAACCTCACCAGTGGCCGTGGGTTCATCGCCATCGCCCTCGTCTACTTCGGGGCATGGCGTGCCTTCGGTGTGCTTGCCGGGTCACTGCTCTTCGGCATCGTCTCAGCCACCGTGCTCCAGTGGAAGACCCTTGGCATCGTCGAGGGGGGCACGGCCAGTCTCACCTCGATGGCGCCGGCCGTGCTCACCATTGTCGTACTCGTTCTCGTCAGCCGCCGGTTTGGACAACCGGCTGCGTTGACCAAGCCGTTCGATCGATCCGCATGAGGACCGATCGCTCAACCGATCTGGCGGAACCGTCAGCCGATCCCGAGGAGGGGTAACAATGAATAACAAACGATGGGCGTGGCTGCTCGCATTGCTCGCAGCCTTCGCCATGCTGACCGCGAGTTGCGGTGACGACGACGAAACCGAGGCAGGCGGCGGCGCGTCCGCCGACGGCCCGCTCCGCGTGGCGATCGTTGCTCCGTCGGCGAGCAACGACCTGGCGTTCAGCCAATCGATGGTCGACGGCGTCGCCAATATGTCGACTGACGTCGACGTGGACATCACCGATGGCACCTTCATCGTCGAGGACGCAGCGGCCGCAATCCGCGGCTACGCCGAAGATGGCTTCGATCTAGTGATCGCTCACGGCTCGCAGTACGGCGGTCCGCTCCAGGAGATCGCCCCCGACTATCCGGACGTGACGTTCGCGTGGGGAACAGCGGCCGACAACTTCGGTCTCGACAACGTCTTTGCCTACACCGTGCGTTCCGATGAGGGCGGTTTCGTCAACGGCACCGTCGCTGCTGCGCTCAACGAGTCGGGCGTGATTGGCGTTGTCGGCCCGATTGAGGTCGGCGACGCGAAGCTCTACGTCGATGGTTTCGCAGCCGGTGTCGCTTCGGTGAACTCTGACATCGAGGTGAACGTCAACTACATCGAGTCGTTCAGTGATGTGGCGCTTGCGGCTGAGGCTGCGACCTCGCACATCGCCAACGGAGCGGATGTCTTGACCGGCACCGCCCAGATGGTGGTCGGCGCCACCGGCGTGGCCCAGGAAGAGGGAGTCGCCTGGTTTGGCACCCAGTCGAACCAGACCGCCCTGGGCGAAGACATCGTCGTCGCCTCGCAGGTGTATCACTGGGAGGTCATCCTCGACGGCATCGTCGCCGCCATGGAGGCCGGTGAGGCGGGCTCGGTGATGATCGCAACGCTCGCCAATGGCGGCCTTGAGATCGAGTTCAACGATGCCTACGGCCTCGACGGCGACGTGAAGGCGGCGGCCGAGGCAACCGCAGCTGCCATCGCCGACGGTTCGATCGCCACCGGCGTCGGCTGATCCTGATGGAGACCGACCCGGTGGCACCGATGCTCGAGATGACGGGGATCACGAAGCGATTCCCCGGCGTTGTCGCAAACGACAACGTCGATCTCTCGGTGCTGCCGGGTCGGGTCCACACCCTCCTCGGCGAGAACGGGGCGGGCAAAAGCACACTCATGAAGATCCTCTACGGGCTGTACCAGCCCGATGAGGGGGAGATCTTCCTGAACGGTGAGGCGGTTGAGATCACGTCGCCCCACGACGCGATTGAGCGCGGCATCGGGATGATCCATCAGCACTTCATGCTCGTGCCGACACTCACCGTCGCCGAGAATGTCGCGCTCGGTTTGGGTGGCCGGCGAGGGCTCGCCGACATGCGGCCGATCCGGCGCCGCCTAGCTGAGGTTTCGGAGCAGTATGGCCTGCACGTCGATCCAGACGCGCAGATCTGGCAGCTTGCGGTGGGAGAGCGGCAGCGGGCCGAGATCCTGAAGGCGCTTTACCGAGACGCGCAGCTGCTCGTTCTTGATGAGCCGACAGCGGTGCTGACGCCTCCTGAAGTCGACGAGCTTTTCGCGACGCTCCGGCAGCTGACCGCCGACGACAAGGGGTTGATCTTCATCTCCCACAAGCTCCATGAGGTGATGGAAATCAGCGACGACATCACGGTGCTACGCGATGGCAAAGTGTCGGGGAGGACCGTGCCGGCCGACTCGACCCGCGAATCGCTCGCTGAGCTGATGGTCGGTCGTCTGGTGTCCCTGCAGCGCGACGTTCCGGCGCAGGCGCACGGTGAGGCACGGCTCGAGGTCTCCAACCTCACGGTCACCGGCGACCGGGGAACGGTTGCGGTCGACGATCTCTCGTTCACGGCGCGGGCTGGCGAAATTCTTGGCGTTGCCGGCGTGTCGGGTAACGGGCAGCGTGAGCTGGCCGAGGCGATCTTCGGCCTGCGAGACGCCGACTCGGGTGAGGTCCGTATCGACGGCCACTCGGCTCGGGACGCCTCGCCGCGCGAGGTTCGACAACTTGGGCTTGCGTACGTGCCCGAGGAGCGCATGCGCGACGGTGCAATCGGCGACTTCACTGTCGCAGAGAACCTGGTCCTCGTCGACTTCCCGACTGAGCCGCTGTCGCGTCGCGGGCTTCTGCAGCGCCAGGCGATCGAGAGCCGGTCCGCCGATCTCGTCGACCGTTACTCGGTCAAGACTCCCACGCTCGACACGCCGACCCGGTCGTTGTCGGGGGGCAATATCCAGAAGGTCGTGATCGCCCGCGAGTTCAGCTCGGGCGCCGACGTCTTCATGGTGGCGCAGCCGACGAGAGGCGTCGACATCGGCGCGGCCGAATACATCCACGCCCAGTTGCTCCAGCAGCGAGCCGATGGCAAGGCCATCCTGCTGATCAGCGAAGACCTCGACGAGGTCCTCCAGCTTTCCGACCGGGTGTTGGTCTTGCTCGATGGCAAGGAAATGGGCACCGTCGACCGGGCTCACGCCACCGTGCAGGAAATCGGCCTGATGATGATGGGGTCCGCTCGCACCTGACGGCCGGCTGGCTGGGCGCGATGCTCGACGGGGTGGCGCCCTCGGTCTGATGGTGCCATCATCGGCGCTTCGTCTAGGGAGGGCTGATGGACGCCGGTCGACTGCAAGCACTGTTCGGGCTCGAGGGCAAGCGTGCCGTCGTCACCGGTGGTAGCCGTGGCATCGGCTACATGATCGCCGACGGCCTGCTCGACGCAGGGGCCGACGTCATCATCTCGGCCCGCAAGGAGGCCCAGGTCGCCGAAGCGGTCGAGGCGCTGTCGGCGAAGGGCAACATCGAGGGCATCCCGGCGGATCTGTCGACCGACGAGGGACTCGAGCACCTCTCCGCCGAGGTGGCTCAGCGCTGGGACCGACTCGACATCCTCTGCAACAACGCCGGTGCTTCCTGGGGCGAGCCGATCGAGTCGTTCTCGCCCGGCGGCTGGGACAAGGTGATGAATGTCAACGTGCGTGGCGTGTTCTTCCTCACGCAGAAGCTGCTGCCGTTGCTTCGGGCGGGTGCCAGCGCCGAGGATCCGAGCCGCATCATCAACACCGGATCGGTGAATGGCCTCACTCCGCCCGGCATGGACACCTTCTCGTACTCGTCGTCCAAGGCAGCGGTGCACATGCTCACTCGCCACCTCGGCAAGGAGTTGGCGTCGGATCACATCACGGTGAACGCCATCGCGCCGGGTCCGTTCGACTCGAACATGATGGCCTTTGCGCTCAACGACCCGAACTCGCGGGCCGCAATCGCGAGTGGCGTCCCGATGGGACGGATCGGCATGCCCGACGACATGGCCGGTGTGGCGATCTATCTCGCTTCGGCGGCAGGTGCCTACGTCACCGGTGCGGTCGTGCCCGTCGGTGGTGGCTTGTCGACCATCACCGAGTAGCTCGGCGAGGGATGAGCGAAAGCCGCCGCCGCTGGCGGACCGAGGCTCGGCAGAAGATTGCGCGCCAGCGCAGCGGCCTCACGGGCTACATCCAACGAGGTGAGGCTGACACGTCTCGGTAGCCTCCTCCCCGTGATCTCTCGCGACGACCTGCGGAACGTGGCGATGATCGCCCACGTCGACCATGGCAAGACGACGCTCGTCGATGCCCTCCTTCGACAGGCCGGCGCCTTCCGGGAGGGGGCCGAGCTCCAGGACCGCGTCATGGACTCGATGGACCTCGAACGTGAGAAGGGCATCACGATTCTCGCCAAGAACACGGCGGTCCGGTACGGCGATCACAAGATCAACATTGTCGACACCCCAGGCCACGCCGACTTCGGCGGTGAGGTCGAACGGGCGCTCACCATGGTCGACGCCGTCGTCCTGCTCGTCGATGCCAGTGAAGGGCCGCTGCCGCAGACCCGTTTTGTGCTGCGCAAGGCCTTGTCGCTGGAACTCCCGGTCATCCTCGTCATCAACAAGATCGACCGGCCCGACGCCCGGATCGCCGAGGTGGTCGACGAGGTGTACGAACTGTTCCTCGATCTGGATGCCGACGAGTCCGCCATCGATTTCCCGATCGTCTACACGATCGCTCGCGAGGGCAAGGCAACGCTCGATGCCGATGTTCCGGGCACCGACATGGAGCCGCTCTTTCGCACACTGCTCGACACCGTTCCCGCTCCACAGCACGATCCTGATCACCCGATGCGGGCCTGGGTCACGAATCTCGACGCCTCGCCGTACGTCGGGCGTCTCGCCGTGTGCCGGGTCGAGCACGGCACGATCCGGAAAGGTCAGGCGATCGCCTGGTGCCGAGAGGACGGTTCGATCGAGTCCGCCCGTGTCGGCACGCTCACCGTCACCGAGGCACTCGACCAGGTCGATGTCGACGAGGCCGGGCCGGGCGAACTCATCGGCGTCTCCGGCATCGAGGATGTCACCATTGGCGACACGCTGGCCGATCGTGAGGATCCGCGTCCGTTCCCGACGATCACCGTCGACGAACCGACCCTGTCGATGACGATCGGCACCAACACCTCGCCACTCGCCGGTAAGGAGGGTGAGAAGCTCACCGCCCGTCTCATCAAGAGCCGTCTCGACGCGGAACTCATCGGCAATGTGTCGATCCGGGTGTTGACGACCGAGCGTCCCGATGCCTGGGAAGTCCAGGGTCGTGGTGAGCTGCAGCTGGCTGTCCTCGTCGAGACGATGCGGCGTGAGGGCTTCGAGCTCACGATCGGCAAGCCCGAGGTGCTGACCCAGGAGATCGACGGCACGCTTCACGAGCCGACCGAGCGGCTCACCGTCGACGTGCCGGAGGAGCACGTTGGTGCCGTGACCCAACTCCTCGGTGCTCGCAAGGCCACGATGGAGAACATGTCGAACCACGGCACCGGTTGGGTCCGGCTCGACTATGTCGTTCCCGCCCGTGCGTTGATCGGTTTCCGAACGGAGTTTCTTACCGAGACCCGCGGCACCGGCATGCTCCACCACGTCTTCGAGGGCTGGACCCCGTGGGCGGGCGAGATCCGCACCCGAGATCGAGGCAGCGTGGTTGCCGACCGCATCGGCCAGTCGACCGGCTACGCCATCCAGTCGCTGCAGGAGCGCACCGCGCTCTATGTCGCTCCCGGCGAGCAGGTCTATGAGGGCATGGTCGTCGGGGAGAACTCTCGCAATGAGGACATGGACGTCAACATCTGTCGCGAGAAGGCCAAGACCAACATCCGCACACAGTCGTCCGACGACACCATTCGCCTCACGCCACCAAAGGTTTTCTCGCTCGAGCAGGCACTCGAGTCGATTGCTGACGACGAGTGTGTCGAGGTCACGCCCGAGACCATCCGGATCCGCAAGACCGTGCTCGACGCTGGTGAGCGGGCCCGTATTCTGAAGAAGCAGAAGCACCCACGCGACTGAACGGGGTCAGTCGGGGAGCGAGGCCTTCCGCACGACTCGGGTGCCTGCGATCCGGTCGTAGACGCTCCGACGCTCCGGTCGATCATTGATCACCATGATCAAGGCAGCGATCGGGACGAGGATTGCGATGACTTGGCCGATGACCGGCAGTGCGGCGAGGAAGCCGGGAATGCTCCTGAGCAACGCCTTGCCCAGCCCTGGCGGTGTGGTGGCACCGTCTTCGTGGGTGATCCGGAGGCCGAGCATCAATTTGCCCGGCGTGCCGCCGAGGAAGGCGACCATGAACAAGAACACGACCGACATGGCGATGCCGATCACGACGAGTTGGCCCGGGATGGGCACACCGCTCCCGTCGCCACCGGCTTCGACGTCGTCGACGATGTCGCGGAAGTAGTCGATCATGAAGGGGATCACGACGACGATGGCGATGATCCCGTCGATGATCGACGCGAACACTCGGACCGTTGCGGAGGCGAACCGGTCGTTGTTCGGGCGGTGGGGGTCTTGCCAGCCCGGCGGTGCCGGGGTCGGGGCGGGCGACCATTCGTCGCCGTCCCAGTAGCGGATTGTGCCCTCAGGGTCGCCTTGGGCGTGGTACCAGCCGGGAGGTGTCGTCATGAGAGGTGGACCGGGAGTGATTTCAGGGAGTTGTTGAGATTCGACCGTTGCCGGGTGGCTTCTCCGGTCCGCTCGATCGATGGCCAGCGACGCAACATTTCCTCGAAGAACACTCGTCCTTCGAGACGGGCGAGATGCACGCCGAGGCAGAAATGTGTCGCAATCCCGAACGACAGGTGCGGATTCGGATCTCGGGTCGTGTCGAACCGGTGGGGATCCTCGAACACGGCGGGGTCGCGGTTGGCGGCGGTGTAGATCATCGCCACCTTGTCGCCGGCGCTGATGGCCTGCCCTCCCAGTTCGGTGTCGATCATCGCCGTGCGCCGGAAGTAGTGGAGCGGGTTCGCCCAGCGGAGGATCTCCTCCACGGCGCGAGGGATCCCGCTCGGATCGGCTTGGAGCGCTGCGAGTTGGTCGGGGTGATCAAGCAGGGCGAGGGTCCCCGACGAGAGCATCGTGCGGGTGGTGTCGTTGCCTGCAGTGACGAGCTGAACGAAAAAGCGAGCGAAGTCGATGTCGGTCATCAGGTGACCGTCGAACTCCTCGCCGAGCAGGACGTCGGTGAGGTCCCCCTGGGGACCTGACGCCCGTCGGCCGGCGGCGAACTGCATTGCGTACATCGCCATTTCGATACTGGCAGAGCCGCGTTCTTGGCCGTCGGAGACGTCGGGATCCTGGCTGCCACTATTGCGTTCGGCCATGGCATGGATCGTGGGCCAGTCCTCGGCTGGCAGGCCCATGATCTCGCCGAGGATCTGGCTCGGAAGGTGAGCGCAGACGTCGTGAACGAACTCGACGTCGGGCCCGGATTGGTCAGCGTGGTCGAAGATCCCGCGAACGACCTCGCGAACCCGGCCGTCGAGTTCGGCGATGACCCGCGCCTTGAACTCCGGCGCGACCGGCTTGCGGTACGCCGTGTGGCGAGGTGGATCCATCGCCAAGAGCATGTCGCGCATGGTCTCGAGCGCGACCGGGTCGAGGTTTTCGACGACGACGCCGCCCTCGGTCGCACTGAAGATCTCGCTGTGCTTGGCGACGTGAACGACGTCGGCATGGCGGAGCACGGCCCAGTAGCCGGGTTCGTCGTCCATCTCGACCCACGTCACGGGCTCGGTCGGCCGCAGCGCGTCGAAGCGCGCATGAGGTGGCCCGTCGATGTAGGTGTCGGGATCAGCAATGAATCCGGCCACGGTGCTCAGCCCACCGAGCGCAGGTCGACGACAAAGACGAGCGTCTCGTTGGGCCCGATCACGCCACCGGCGCCGAACTGGCCGTATCCCATGTCCGGCGGGATGGTGAGGCGGCGACGGCCACCGACCTTCATCCCCTGGACGCCCTGGTCCCAACCCTGGATGACTTGGCCGGAACCAAGTCCGAACGAGAAGGTGTCGTTGCGGTTCCACGAGGCATCGAACTCCGCCTTCGTCGACCAACTCACCCCGACATAATCGACGGTGACTTGCATTCCGGCGGTGGCTTCCATGCCGTCGCCGACGACGAGGTCGTCGATCACGAGTTCGGCCGGCGGGGCGCCGTCGGGGATGGTGACGTCGGGCTTACGGTGAAGATCCATGGGCGGAAGTTACCGCCCGAGCCGTGTGTGGTGCAGATCGACTGCGGCAATCCACCCCGTGTCGGACAGAGAACGTCTCAGCGCGCGAGGGCCACCGCTCTGCGTGGTGGATCAGCCTCCGTGAAGGTGCGGAAAAGGGATCTCGAGCGGCTACGGTCGAAGGCCGGTCGCAAACTGTGACCGCGATTCGAGACGAGGAGGCACCAGGTATGGCTACCGGTCGATCCAGCTTCGCGAAGCGCCAACGCGACATGGCCAAGAAGGCCAAGGCTGCACAAAAGCGCGAGAAGAGGCTCGAAAAGACAGATGACGTCGACGAACTCGACGAGGAGATGGAAGAGGACACCGGTCCGCGTCTCTCCAACGAGGAGATCATGGAGCGTGTCGCCGACCTGCACCGTCGCTACGACGACGGCGGGATGGATCTCGACACGTTCGATGAACTCAAGGCTGAGCTGATGGCTCAGATGGTCATCGACTGATCATCCCGGCTCGCTGCAGCGGGCCGGCTCAGCGGGTGCCTTCCAGCACCCCGCCGTCGAAAAGCGAAATAATTCCGTGTTCGGCGCGGTCCTGTGCGAGCAGTGCCGCGTCGGGTGCGCGCCCGTCGAATTGCTGTGCGGCCTCAATGATCGCCGGGAGCAGTCGCGCGTCGCTCGTGGTGTTGAGAAACAGACGTGGGTCGGCCAGCACGAACTCCACCGCTCGGCGCAAGGCGTCGCCCGGTGCCAACGGCTTGTACCAACTGAAGTGGGGATCGGTGTCGTGCCAGCGGCAGCGGGCGACCGACTTGATCGTCTGCAACGCAATGCCCTCGGCATGACAATGCGTCGTCAGCCGGTCGACGTCGGCCACGTACTCGGGCTGCTCGGTCATGGCGTGCGACCACGGGAACAGCACCGAGGAAAACGGGGCCTCGGCCAGGCTGCGGAGATGCATCTTTGGGATGCGGAGACCGTGGCCGGTGACGCCGACATGGCGCACGAGTCCTTCGTCACGGGCGGCGAAGAGTGCGGCGACCGCCCCGCCGTTGCGGAACGCCGTTTGCCACTCGTCCTCCTCGACGAGGCTGTGGAGCTGGATCAGATCGACGGTGTCGATCCCCATGTGTTCGAGCGAGCGCTCGAGTTCGGCGCGGGCATCGTCGGCGGTGCGGCCCCGGGTCTTCGTCGCCAGGAATACGTCGTCGCGGTGGCTCTGCAGGAAGTCGTGGAGGCGCTTTTCGCTGTCGCCGTACATCGCTGCCGTGTCGATGTGATTGATGCCGGCTTCGGTGATCAGTTCAAGTGTCGCGTCGGCGCGTCGCTGGCTCATACCCCCTAGCGCGGCCGCGCCGAAGATCACGCGCGAACTGGTGTGGCCGGTGCGTCCGAACGGCAGGTGCGGGAGTTCGGTCATGATGCTCCGAGGAGGGTACGGATGGTTTGACGGAGCTCGGGAATCCCGGTTCCCTTCTCGGCACTCACCCAGGTGACGTCCGCCTTGGCGACACCGAGCTTCTCGGTGAGTTCGGTGCGACGCTTCTTCGACTTCGACGGNTTGACCTTGTCNGCCTTGGTGGCGACATAGGTGATCGGACGATCGAGNGAGTGCAGCCACTCGACCGTCTGNAGATCGAGTGANGTCGGGCCGACCGCNCCGTCGATCAACAAGANGACCGAGACGAGGTTTTCNCGTTCCTCGATGTACTCGCTGAGCATCGTNGCCCACTTNNGNTGCTCGGCCTTGGAGACCTTGGCGAAGCCGTAGCCGGGGAGGTCCATCACCCANCGTCCGGAGTTCTCGGGTGCCAGTTCGAANGCGTTCATGAGNCGGGTCGCGCCNGGGGTCTTCGATGTTTTNGCCAGGTTCTTGCGNTGGGCGAGNGCATTGAGNAGNGAGGACTTGCCGACATTGCTGCGNCCGACCAGGGCGACCTCGGCGTTGACGAACGGCANGGCNTCGATGTCGACATAGCTGCGCACGAACGACAGTGCGAGGGGACCGGTGGCCATCGGTCGACCGTACCGCGGNCGAGTCGATTCCACCCGAAGGGTCTGGAGGTGGNCCGACCGCACGTCGTACGATCCGCCCATGACGGATCTCCACGGACGCACCGTGCTCATCACCGGNGGCAATGGCGGCATNGGCCTCGGCATCGCTCGCGCCTGCGCNCGAGCCGGCGCCAACCTCATCGTGTGGGGCCGCAACCCTGACAAGAACNCNGAAGCNGANGCCGANCTNCGCGCNCTCGGNGTGGAGGCCCATGCCCTNGTCGTCGATGCCGCTGACGAGAACGCTGTNGATGCCGGCTTCNGNGAGTCGGTTGAACTCGCNGGCGGTCGCATCGATTCGGTGTTCGCGAACGCCGGTGTCGGTGGTGACGGCTCCCGTTTCCCCGNCACNACGCTCGACGANTGGCGACGAGTCATGACNACCAACCTCGACGGNGTNTTTCTGCTGTTCCGNGCCGCCGCCAACCACATGATCGACAACGGNGANGGCGGTGCNCTTGTCGCAACGTCCTCCACCTCTGCCATCCATGGCGCNGCCGGCAANGAGGCCTACGGCACCAGCAAGACCGCCCTTCTCGGNTTCTGCCGGGCGCTCGCNGTGAACCTCGCCCGCCACCAGATCCGAGTNAANGCCCTGCTTCCCGGCTGGACGATCACCGAACTGGCCCAGTTCGGCTANGCCAACGACCGGTTCCGNGAGGCGACCCTTCGCCGCACNCCCGTTCGNCGGTGGGCNGATCCCGACGAGATGGGGGCCGCCGGNGTNTTNCTCGCCGANCCGACNGCGACGTACCACACCGGTGATTCCATCGTCGTCGACGGCGGNTACACGATCTTCTGANCGGNGGCNCNACNGCGTTCGNNGNAGCGCTCGGCCGGGTCTAGACGGCNGCGAATCCCTTTTCGAGGTCGGCGATGATGTCGTCGATGTGNTCGATGCCGACGCTGAGTCGGATGAGGCCNGGNGANACGCCCGCNGTCGCCTGCTCNTCCTCGGTGAGCTGGGAGTGGGTGGTCGACGCCGGNTGAATCACCAGACTNCGNACNTCGCCGATGTTGGCGACGTGGCTGTGNAACTCGAGNGCTTCGACGAAGGCNTTCCCGGCGTCGAGACCACCNTTGAGNACGAACGACGGAATGGCGCCGTAGCCCNTGCCGCCGAAGAGTTCGGTGGCCCGCTCGTGCCAGGGGCTGTCGGGCAGGCCGGCGTAGTTGACCGATTCGACCTCGTCGCGGCCGGAGAGGTACTCGGCGACCTTCTGNGCGTTCTCNACGTGACGNTCCATCCGNAGGCTGAGGGTCTCNAGNCCTTGGAGGAACATGAAGGNGTTGAACGGTGTGGTGGCGGCGCCGAGGTCACGCAGGATCTGGACGCGGGCNTTGATGATGAAGGCACCNTGCCCGAGGGCNGGCCAGTAGGCGAGGCCGTGGTAGCTCGGNTCGGGCTCGGTGAAGTTCGGGAANNTGCCGTTGCCGAAGTCGAANGTNCCNCCGTCGATGATNACGCCGCCGATCGAGGTGCCGTGNCCGCCGATGTANTTGGTNGCGGAGTGCACGACGATGTCGGCGCCGTGCTCGATCGGGCGGCAGAGGTACGGGNTGGCGGCGGTGTTGTCGACGATGAGCGGNACGCCGTGCNGGTGNGCGATGNCGGCGATNCCNGCNATGTCGANGACGTTGTTCTTCGGGTTGGGGAGGGTCTCGCCGAAGAAGGCCTTGGTGTTGTCNTGCACNGCCGCCGACCAGGCATCGAGGTCGTCGGGATCGTCGANGAACGAGACGGNGATGCCCATNTTGGNGAGGGTGTAGTGGAGCAGGTTGAAGGTNCCGCCGTANAGGGCNGCGGAGGCGACGATGTGGTCGCCNGNNTCGCAGATCGTCAAGATNGCAAGCGTCTCNGCNGCCTGNCCGGANGNNACGGCGAGNGCNCCGGGAATNCCGACGGCNGTCTCGGTGCCGCCNTCGAGNGCCGACATCCGNGNCTCGAAGACGCCCTGGGTCGGGTTCATGATCCGGGTGTAGATGTTGCCCATCTCGGCGAGGGCGAAGAGGTTCGCTGCGTGCTCAGTGCTGTTGAACGTGAACGACGTGGTTTGGTAGATCGGCACGGCTCGGGCGTTGGTGGCGCCATCGGGCTCCTGTCCGGCGTGGATCTGGGCGGTCTCGAACTTCCAGCTATCGGGCATGGCCGAGACGGTATCCAGCAAAAGGTGACACAACCACTCGGATTTAAATACTTTTCTGATACATTGTCTGCCAGCGGCTAAATCGTTGACTCGGGATCGAGGCGGGTGTCGCCGCAAGTGGCTCTCCGGCGGGCAGCATGGTCCGATGGTCCGAAGGAACGTTGTCGCGATCGCTGCGATCGTCATCGTCGTGTCCGTCACCACGATCGTCGTCGCCGGGCTGATCGCCGACCGCTCAGCCGAGGCCCCAGCGTCGACCACCACCACGACCTCGTCCACCACCACAACCACGACAACGACGACGACAACGACCACCACCACCACAACAACCACGACCGCTCGACCTGACGTCGAGCGAATCGCGATGGAACTCGATCGACTCGGGCTCGAAGGCCAGGTACGAGAGGTGCTGATGTTTGGCGCCGGAGGTCCCGAGGTTGAGCTTCGGATCGCAGAGGAACTCGGCACGACGTGTGTCGGAGGCGTCTTCGTGGCCGGCACTACCGGCAATTGGTCACCGAGAGGCTCGATCGACGCCGCGACCGATGCCGTCACGGCGATTGCGACGGCATCGGCCGCCTGCCCGACACCGCCGCTCATTGCGACCGACGCCGAGGCCGGCAGCCGCGTGCTGAAGGTGCCGTTGACGCCGTTGCCGAGCCCAGCCACGCTCGAGACCAATCACGTGGCCGACCCCGGCACCACCTCGATCGCCCTGGCTCCAGCCGTCGAAGCCTTCGCCACTGAATTGGCATCGATTGGCGTACACGTCAACTTTGGTGTCGTTGCCGATGTCGACGCGGAGCTTGGCACCTACATGGACCGCCAGGGACGCTCGTTCGGTGCTGACCCGGCGGTCGTCGCTGCGATCACCGGCACGATGGTCGAAGGCCACTGTGCCGCTGGTGTCGCCGCCGCGCTCAAGCATTTCCCCAACCAGGGGTCGACGGTGGAGGACCCTCATCGACTCGACTCGTTCTCGACCAATGATCCCGACGCCTGGGCCTCGTTCGGTGCACTGCCCTACATCGAGACCAGGGCGCCTCTGGTGATGACCGGTCACATCCGCTATGAGGGCGTCGACAACGGCACTCCGGCCAGCCTCTCCGGCGTGATCACCTCGTGGCTTCGCGCCGACCTCGCGTACGACGGTGTCATCGTCACCGACGACATGCACGTCATGCGAGGGGTCGGCAGCGACCTCACCCCGGCTCAACGAGCGATCGCCGCACTTCGTGCGGGTGCCGATCTCGCACTCTTCGTTGGGGTCGATGATGCGGCGGACATCGTCGCTGGGCTCGTCGCCGAAGCCAGTGTCGACGCTGCGTTCGCCGATCGGATTGCTGAATCAGCCGCTCGTGTACTTCGGCTGAAGGGCGCCCTCGGCCTTATCCCCGGCGCATCGGCGACCTGGTTCGACTGGTGTGGAGCGCCCGGCGCGTCCGACTGAAACTCGGCGGGCCGAGAAATTCCGAGGGTGTACGGTTCGCAGCGTTCGTCGCCACAGGAGGCAGGGTCATGGGTTCGTTGGACGGCAAGGTTGCACTGGTCACAGGCTCCTCGAGTGGCATCGGCGAGGCGTCGGCTCATGCCCTCGCCGCCGAGGGGGCGAACGTCGTCGTGAACTCGTCGTCGTCGGTCGAGGCTGGTCAGGCTGTCGCGTTGGCGCTGGCGACCGACGGTCACTACATCCAGGGCGACATCTCTGACGAGACACAGTGTCAGGCGCTCGTCGAGGGCACGATCGAACGTTTCGGCAGACTCGACATCCTCGTCAACAACGCCGGCTGGACTACCCGGGTCGATCACGCCGATCACGCTGCGCTCACCAACGAGATCCTCTTCAAGACGATCGAGGTCAATGTCTACGGCACCTGGTGGATGTGCAAGGCCGCGATGCCGTACCTGAAGAAAACCGAGGGTTGCATCGTCAACGTCACCTCTATCGCCGGTCTGCGGCCGATGGGGTCGTCACTTGCGTACGGCATGGCCAAAGCCGCGCTCAACGCACTCACTGAGGACCTGGCCAAGTTCCACGGTCCGGTCCGGTGCAACGCCGTCGCCCCTGGCTTGGTCGCCACGCCATGGACCTCCGAGTGGAGTGACCTCCACACGAGCATCGCCGCGATCTCGCCGGCCGGGCGGTCGGCAACGCCAGAAGATTGTGCAATGGCCGTGATGGCGTGCGTGACCAACACCTACATGAGCGGCACGATTCTCAAGGTCGACGGCGGCACGACCCTGGCGCTCTGAGCACTCAGCGGTGGATCATCGCTCCGCAGCGAGGGCGAGCGCGGCGAGGGTGGCCTCCATGGTCTCCCGGTTCCGTGCGTTCCGGTCCTCGATCCCCGACATCTTCGGACCCATCGCCTTGACATTCTCGGGCCGCAGGTCGAGCGTGTGCTCGGAGACCCGTGTGCCGCTGTCGATCGGCTCGAACTCGTAGCGCCACTTCGAGAAGACGAAGTCGCCGACCTTGGCGTCGAAGGCGAAAACCTGTCCGCGTTCGGCTTCGGTAATGCGGCCCTCGGTCTGCCACTCGAACTCACCGTTGACGTTCTCGCCGACCCACTCGGCCCCAACGACCGGGTTGTCGAATCCGTCCTTCCACGTGCATGCCGTGTTCTCGGGCGACCACTCACCCATCCGGGTGATATCGGCGATCAGGTCGTAGATCGCGCCGGAATCGGCCGCGATCTCTCGGGTCACGGAAACGGTCCATTCGCTCATCGCCGGGATCGTAGCCGTCCGGAACTCCAGGGTTGGAGGCGTGCACCGCCGTCGCCTCGATCCAGCGTGTGGCGAGCAAGGCGCTGACCTTGGACGCGGAGACGGAAGCGGCGGGGCCGCTTCCGTCTCGGGGTTGGGGGTGGGTTGGTTGGTTTGGTTGGTGTTTAGATGCCAGGGCCGATGGGGCCGATGGGGCCGATGGGGCCGATGGGGCCGATGGGGCCGATGGGGCCGATGGGGCCG
>PABW01000039.1 GCA_002699625.1 Acidimicrobiaceae bacterium | reverse complement strand
ATGGGCATGACCGAATATCTCGACCAGGTTGTCGACGGGGTTCCGATCGGCCCCGACTACGACGGCGGTGTCGCTTGATGACCGCCCCGGGGGAGGTCACCCCGGGATCTCGTCTCGACCACTGGGCATGAACCGCCGGCTGAGCCCCAACGCGCAAGGGGTCGCCCTGATGACGGGAGGATCGCTCGCGTATGTGATCAACGACGGTCTCGTGCGCGAAGCCACTGAGCGGGGACTCGACGTGTACCAGTCGCTGTTCCTCCGCGGTTGCCTGATGAGCGTCGTCCTCGCCGTCTGGGCACACCGAGCCGGCCATCGCGTCCGCGATCTCCGTGCCGATGCACCTGCTCGGCTTCGAGTCAGTGCAGAGGTTGTTGCGACGGCGTGCTTTTTTGCGGGGATCGTCCGCCTGGAGTTCGCCAACGCCCAGACGATTCTGATGCTGGTCCCGTTTGCGGTCACGCTCGTTGCGTCGCGCCGCCTCGGGGAACAGGTGAGTGCGCAGCGCTACGGGTTGATCGCCTTCGGGTTCATCGGGGTGGTGGCGGTCGTGCGTCCGACCCCGGGCGACTTTTCGCCGTGGGCGTTGCTAATCGTCGGCGCCGGAGTTGCCTCGGCCCGCGCCGATGCGCCTGCGATGAATCAGGCGAGCTCACACTCCTCATAACGTCAGATGTCCGGGCGTCGTTGCCTTCTGCGACGTTCAGCTCTCCGCCAGGCCCTTGATGCCTTCCACGGTGCGGGCCATGTTCGCAGCCCAGTCCTTGAGCCGATTGGCGACGATGTCATCCTCGCGGCCGCGCTTGGCTTCGATCGCTGGAGTCAGCCCGGATGGGCCGGGCCCCATCGTCGAGTGGAACCACAGGCGNGTGCGGTCGCCCTCGNCCGCAACGGTGAACCACCACTGGGCGGCCGCGCTCTCGCCCTCGCCNGCCGACCAGCCGAAGAGCCGGCCCTCCTCATAGCGATTGATGACGCACACGACCTCCCACGACCANCCGAGGTCGGGATGATGGTTGAAACCNCGNAANGTNGCGCCGAGCTCGGCACCGTTCGGGGCGNTCTCCCANTCGGCNTTCACCAGTTCGTTCTCGAAGCGAGCCGGNGTCATGGGATCNCTGANGAGCNNCCACACCNTCTCGGGGGGAGCGTCGATGAGGACCGACGACGCCACCCCGGGGCTTTCGGCGTACTTCACGAGCGGTNGCGNNCGGCCGAACCNACAACCTTGAAACCGTCTTCGNCGAANCCGACCTCNACGCCACGGTTGATGCTGACCCAATCCCGNGCGTTGAGATACGCCGAAAAGGTCTGNGCGATCGCGATCTCGTCGTGNTTTTGTTTNGGCTGTTGCAGCTCGTAGAGCTGCGGGAACTCNACCNACGCCGTGACGGCGTTCCACAGCCGAATGGCGGCGTCGCCNGTGGGNGGGTCGATCAGCACCGGGCCGAAGAGGCAGTGCTCGCTTCCGTCNGCGCGCTGCATGTACATCGTCGGCACGCCGTAGCCGCCGGAGTCGATCACTTTCTGGTGCTCGGTGCGGACATCGTNGTGGGTGGTTTCGTCGGCGATGGCCTGATCGACGAGGGCCGGATCCAGGCCGATCTCCTNAAGCAGGTGCCGGGCNACGTCGGGCTGNTGTGGGCGGTGGCCNTCCTCGTGCAATGCCCGACCNGCTCNCTCNTACCACGNGTCGAGATCATCCATCGAGGTGCGACGCAGCAGCGCACCGATCCGAAGCATNGACCAGCCNTAGCTCCATTCGCGTTCCCACGGATGCTTCTTGCCCTCGANCCGGTTGACCTCCTCNAGCGAGAAGAACCGCCAGTTGATCTCGATGCCNTTCTGCGAACGGACGTCGCGNATCCANTTGGANGTCTGGTACGCGTACGGGCACATGACGTCGAAGTGGAAATCGACGGAGGTGATCTCGGGCTGCATGGCTCCAGTGCACTCGCAGCGACCNNAGAGCGCAAGCCTGCGTNTGANGAGNTGCTANNNCGNGGGNGCNTCGGNCGGCTNCACNAGGCTCGGCTCGTAGTCGGCCGGAGCGTNGAGGCCCATGAGGTTGAGTGNCGTGGCGGCGACGTTCGCNATGCCGGCATCGGGCAGGTCGNNGANAAGCCGGTAGTCGGCGGTNCCGGANCCNTCGTGGATGGCGAACGGCACCGGGCTCAGCGTGTGGCTGGTNTTCGGNGTGATCTCNCCGTCGNTGCCCTCGGTGTACATGATGTCGGCGTTGCCGTGGTCGGCNGTGACGATCATGATNCCGCCGATTTCGTCGATNACCTGCACAAGCTGCTCGAGACANTCGTCNAGGACGTGCATNGCATCGATCGTGGCTTTGAGGTCGCCGGTGTGGCCGACCATGTCGCCGTTNGCGAAGTTGATNCGGCCCATGGCGTANTCGCCGGAGCGCAGCANCTCGATGGTGGCCTCGGTGATCTCCCGGGCCTTCATCTGGGGNGCGGTGTTGAATTCGACATTGTCNGACGGGATCTCGATGTAGGTCTCGAGTGCTTCGTCGATGTAGCCGCTTCGGTTGCCGTTCCAGAAAAAGGTGACNTGGCCGAACTTCTGGGTCTCGCTGACNGCGAAGCTCTTGAGTCCGGTGGNGCAGAGGTACTCACNGAGCGNGCGGTCGATCGACGGTGGNGCGACCAGGTGGTTGGTCGGCACCAGCAGGTCGCCGTCGTACTGGAGCATGCCGGCGAAGAAGAGGTCGGGGTGATTGCCCCGATCGAAGTGGCGGAAGTCCGGGTCCTCGTATGCCTGGCTGATCTCGACAGCGCGGTCGCCGCGGAAGTTGAAGAGCACGACGGCATCGCCGTCGGTCATGGCGCCGACCGGATCGCCTTCGTGGTCGACGACGACGAACCGGTCGAGGTACTGGTCGCCGTCGTCGGACTCGGCATACATCGTCTCGACGGCCTTGCGGGCCGACGCAAACGGACGACCTTCGCCGTGGGTGTGGCACCAATAGCCGCGCTCGACCATCGTCCAGTCGGCTTCGTAGCGGTCCATCGTGATTGCCATCCGGCCACCACCGGAACCGATGGCGACATCGGCACCGGCGGCGTTGAGTTCGGCGATGACCGCTTCGGTCTGCTCGAGATAGGTCAACGCCGATCGAGGGTCGACATCGCGTCCGTCGTGGAGGAGGTGGAGCCGGATTCGCTCGACGCCCTCGGCCACGGCCTGCCGCATCAGGGCGTAGAGGTGCGTGTTGTGGCTATGCACGTTGCCGTCGGAGTGGAGGCCGAGCAGGTGCAGTGTCGCCGTGCGAGACCGGGCGATGACCGACTGCCACACATCGGAGTCGAAGATTGCGCCTGACTCGATGGCCTGATTCACGAGCTTGGCGCCCTGGGCGAAGATCCGGCCCGCACCGAGGGCGTTGTGGCCGACTTCGCTGTTGCCCATGTCGTCCCACGACGGCAGGCCGACGGCGGGTCCGTGCGCCTTGAGCGTTCGGTACAGGCGGGTGTCGCACAACGAGTCGAGTGCCGGGGTTGCTGCCTCGGTCACTGCGTTCATCGGGCCGGGAGGTGCCTCACCGACACCGTCGGCGATTACGACGAGCACGGGCCGGCGTTGGGGGAACGACGTGGAGGGCGTCAGTTCGAGCGACATGCCTCCGAGGCTACGCGGTGATGGCGATGAGGACGCCGGCGATGATCATCAGCCCGCCGGCGACTTGATAGAAGCCGTGGACCCGGTCGCCCCACAGCAGTCGAGAGCGGGCAGCGAGAAGGCGGTAGACGATGAACGACGAGCGCGTCCGTCCCCAGAAGATGAACAATCCGCCGACGAGGGCGATGACCAGACCCCATATGGTTCCCATACGCGCTCCTTTTCGGTTGGGTCAGATTACGGCCGACTCGGCGAACGGCTGGCCAGCGATGACGCGCTCGACCCCCAGGGGAGTCAGATCGATCGACCGGAACTCGCCATAGCTGATCCACTCGGCGACACCACGCCCCATCGCCGCCGCCTGCTGAAGCCCGTGTCCGGAGAAGCCGTTGATGAAGAGGAAACCGTCGAGTTCGGGATGAGGCCCGACGACGGCGTTGTGGTCGAGGGTGTTGTAGGCGTAGTGGCCCGCCCAGCGGGTCGTCACCTTGATGCGTTCGAACGCGGGGATCCGGTGTGCCAGCACGGGCCACACCTTGCTCTCCCATAGATCGGCGTCCATGGTCAGGTCGTCCGGCTCGACGGCGTGATCGATGTCGGGCCCACAGCCGGCCAGGTACGCGTCGCCGTCGCTGCGCACGTGCACGCCCGACGGGTCGATGGTGAGGGGGAGTGGCTGGTCGAGTGGTTCGGCTGCTTGGAAGACGTAGGTGAAGCGCTTGCGCGGTTCAACGGGGAGGTCAAGGCCGGCCATGTGGGCCACTCGTGCTGCTCGTGGGCCGGCGGCGTTCACCACGGTTCCGCAGGAGATGGACGCTCCGGAGTCGAGGGTGACGCCGACGACNCGTCCNTCTNGNTGGTCGATGNCGGTGACGGNNGCCNGGTGGTANGTGACCCCNTTGCGTTGGGCGTGNGTGCGGAAGGTGTCGAACATCGTGCCGCCGTCGAAATATCCCTCGTCNANCGGGTTGTGGCTGCCGCAGACGATGTCGTCGAGGTTGTAGAAGGGNAACGNCGCAGCGAGTTCGTCGCGATCCAGGATCCGNGTCGCTGCGCCCCAGGACGCCTGCANTTGTTGGTTTGCCTTGAGGANGTGGGCAAACGTNGGGTCNNCGGCGAGATAGAGGTAGCCGAAGTAGTNGGTGGCGAGCTCCGGGACNTCGNCGCCGTCGAACCACGACGGGAACGTGCGGATGAACTCCGCCGTGAACTGGCTGATCCGGATGTTGACCTCGTTNGAGAACTGCTGTCGAACACAGCTGTTGGTCGCCGACGTCGAGCTGTGCTCGTAGGACGGGTCGCGTTCGACGACGAGGNCGGAGCCATCGAATCCGGGTTCTCTCGACAGCCACCAGGCNGTCGACGAGCCCATCATCGCTCCNCCNACGATCACGACGTCGTAGTGCTCGNTCAGCTCTGCCATGGAGAGATTCCTTCGTTCANGCTGCGGTGTGGCAGCTCATCNTGGATCGNNGNTGNNGTCACCGGATGTAGCCCTGACGACGGTCGTTCTCNTCGGCGGCCGGGTCGCGGTCGGCCGGGTNGCCGAACCCGCCNCCACCGGGGAGCTCCATGATCAGTCGGCTTCCGGCCGGCACCGTCTCCACCCCTTTGGTGGGGAANGGNGTGCCGTCGCTCAGGTACACCCGNCCNGGTTCGCCGNCCTCGCCGCCGTTTCGCCCNCGGGCGGGATTGGTGACGCGGTCGAACATGGCNGAGAACTCGAACTGGTATCCGTCGGTCGGTCCCACCTCGAGGATCTGGCCCATGCCTCCTCGCTGCCGGCCGGCACCCCCGGAGTTTTCGCGGATCTCCTTGCGCCAGATGATGATTGGACCGACTTGTTCGGTGGCTTCGGCCGACATCGTCCGCACCCCGGACGGGAACGCCGTGGCGGTCAGGCCGTCAAGAGAAGGTCGCGCTCCTGAGCCGCCGCTGTTGAACATCAGCAATTCGACGGGTGGCTTCGGATCATCGGGCGATGCCTGCCGGGCACTGGCCTGGAAGTTCCAGAGCGCGCCGGCGCCTTCGGCGGGGACGACCTCCGGCAAGGCGTGGGCGATGGCGCCCAAGGTGAGGTCGGTGACGAAGTGGCCGATCACGTGGCGAACCGAGACCGGGTCGGGGTGCTCGGCGTTGAGGATCACACCTTTGGGGGCGCTGACGGTGAACGGTGCGAGCGATGCGAAGTTGTTGGGCAGTTCCGGCGCCAGCGCAACGAGCATCGCGTAGGTGAAATACGCCTCCGCATACCCGAGCGGCACATTGATCCCATAGCGGCTGATCGGCGATGTCCCGGTGAAGTCGGCGTGCATGCCGTCGTCCGTAACGGTGAGGGTGACGGCCAGGGTGAGTGGAAGGTCGTAGCCGTCGACCACCATCGTGTTCGTGTAGGTGCCCTTCGGGACAGGGGCGAGGGCTGCCATCGTGGCCGAGCGGGTGCGATCGAACACGAAGGCCGCGAGGTCGTCGAGTTCGTCGAGCTCGAACTCCTCAAGCATCGACAGAAGTCGTCGACGGCCGGTCTCGTTACATGCCGCGAGGCCGTAAATGTCGCCGATGACCTGATTGGACTCGCGGACGTTCCAGCGCACCATGGTGACGAGGTCGTCGTTGAGTTCGCCTCGCTCGACCCACTTCAGGATCGGGATGCGCACGCCTTCCTCGTACACCTCGCGAGCCTCGGGGCCGTAGCCGCGACCCCCGACGTCGACGACGTGAGCGGTCGATGCGAAGAAGCCGACGAGCGATGTGTCGTCGCTGGGATCACGAAAGACCGGGGTGGTGACGGTGATGTCGTGAAGGTGGCCGGTGCCCTTCCAGGGGTCGTTCGTGATGTAGACGTCGCCCGGGTAGATCCGTTCCGGGCCGATGTCGTCGATGAAGTGGCCGACGGCGGCTGCCATCGTGTTGACGTGGCCGGGTGTGCCCGTGACCGCCTGAGCGATCATCCGGCCTTCGGTGTCGAAGACGCCAGCCGAGAGGTCGCCGGCCTCGCGGACCGATGTCGAGAAAGCGGTGCGCACGAGGGTGAGCGCTTGTTCCTCGACAATCGAGATGAGGCGATTCCACATCACCTGGTTGTGCAGTTCGCGTGCGGCGTTCATGCGTCAACTCCCAGGGATCCGACGTCAGCCCGATGGATCAGCACGGTGCCGTCCTCCTGCGTGGTGGCGACATGGTGGGAGGCGAGCACGGTGGTGGTCTGTTCCTCGACGATCACCGCCGGCCCTCGGACCTGGTCACCTGCGGAAAGTGAGGTGCGTTCGACAACAGCGGCGTCGGCGTCGACCCCGCTGATCGGGTCGTACATCGTTCGATGGTTTGGCGCAGCGACCTCAGTGCCGTTCGTCGACAACTCGACCGGTGTGGGCGCATCGACCACCGACGCAACCCGTACCGACCAACTGACCGCTTCGATGGCCAGGTCGTCGATCGCTCGGCCAAAGAATTCTTCGTAGGCCTTCGTGAATTCGGTACCGAGGAGCTCAGCAGCCATGTGGTCGAAGGAGGCATCGCCGAGTCGGACCGGGATCTCCCAGCCTTGACCCTTGTACCGCATCGCGACCTGCCGCTCGACGGTGACGTCGGCGTCCGTTCCCTNCCGGACGAACGCCANTGCCTCGTCGGTGAGTTCGGTGAGNACTCGGTTNGCCCCGTCGANGTCGAAGTCGACGGTGGATGTGTAGAAGCTCCGGACCGCCTCGTAGGCGAACGGTGCCCGGAGAAANCCGACGGCCGANCCGACGCCTGCGTCGGGCGGAACGATCAANTCNTCGAGGCCGAGTTTGTCGAGCAGGCGACCNGCGTGNAGCGGCCCNCCGCCACCGAACGCGATCATCGAGTAGCCGGCGAGATCTTTGCCGTTCTCGACGGCGTGCACACGGGCGGCGTTGGTCATGTTCTCGTCGACGACCTCNGCNACGCCGCGGGCNGCATCNGCGGNNGACAGGNCGAGTCGGTNNCCGACCGACCGCATCAGCGCCTCAGCGGCAAGGGCGNGGGAGAGGTCGATGTCCTTCGCCCCNAACGTGTCGGGNTGAAGCCGACCGAGCTGCACGTTGGCNTCGGTGACGGTCGCGTCGAGACCGCCGCGCCNATAGGANGCCGGCCCGGGCTCGCTGCCNGCCGAATGNGGACCNATGCGGATCTGGCCGAGCGAATCGACCGANGCGATCGAACCCCCNCCNGCGCCGATCTCGATCATCTCGATCACCGGGATCGAGATCGGCATGCCCGAGCCTTTCTTGAAGCGGGCCGTGCGGTCGACCTCGAANNTCTTGGCGGTCGCCGGNGTGAAGTCCTCGATCAGNGCGATCTTNGCCGTGGTGCCACCCATGTCGTAGGANAGCACGCGGTCGCGGCCGTAGCGGGCGGCGAGATCGGCGGCGAAGATGGCNCCGCCGGCCGGCCCCGACTCCACGAGCCGGACAGGGAACGCAGCGGCCGACTCGACCGACATCAGCCCACCACCGGAGTGGATCAGGTAGAGCGGGCANGTGGCGCCNCGAGCGGCGAGNTCGTCTCGCANNCGGACGAGGTAGCTNGCCATCAGNGGNTGGACGTAGGCGTTGGCGCAGACCGTGTTGAAGCGCTCGTACTCGCGCATCTGGGGCGAGACCTCGCTCGAGATCGANACNGCNATGTCGGGCAGTTCGGCGAGCAGAAGCTCACGGAACCGGAGTTCGTTCGTCGGGTTGACGTAGGAGTGGATGAAGCCGACCGCGACCGACTGGTAGCCCTCCGTGCCGATGTGTTCNACGAGCGAGCGGGCNCCGTTCTCATCGAACGGCACGAGNATCTCGCCTCGTGCGTTCAGCCGTTCGCTGATGACGTGGCGATCGGCNCGCTGNATGAGNGGNNTCGGNANCACGATGTTGAGGTCNTACTGCTCGAACCGGCTCTCGGTGCGGGTCTCGATCACATCGCGGAACCCGTNGGTCGTGACGAGCGCAGTCTTGGCNCCGCGCCGNTCGATGAGGGCGTTCGTGGCGAGCGTNGTTCCGTGGATGATCTGGGTGACGTCGCGCAGGTCGATGTTCTCCTGCGCAGCGATACGGCCGATGCCGTCGAGGATNCCGACTTCGGGNGCGTCNTGNGTNGTGAGCACCTTGGTCGACGAGTAGCTGCCGTCGGCCACTTCGATCACGATGTCGGTGAAGGTGCCGCCGACATCGGCACCGATGCGAATACTCATCTCAGATCNCTCGCATTCGCTCGGCNACCGCAGCGATCGCGNCTTCGTTGCGNCGGTAGTAGGTCCAGCCTTTGCGGCGGGTGGCGACNACGAGGCCNGCGTCGACGAGGACTTTCAGGTGCCGACTTCCNGTGGGNTGNCTCACACCCAGNTTCTCGACGATGAANAGGTTGCATGCCCCCTCAGTGANCGGNTCACCGTGCTCCTGGGGCGGNAANTTCGCCTGCACGTCCTTGAGCCAATCGAGGATTTTCAGGCGCTTGTCGCTGGCGAGCGCTTTGAGGGCGACNTCGAGGTCGCCTTCGGTCTCNACGGTCGTCGTCTCGGNNANNGTCATAGCGACATAGCAAACACGCTATGTCCTTGTGTCGCAACNGCGGAGCGNCNACNNTGCGCTTCGNGGCCNGGGTGACCNAATTCACGGCCTCGATGGCGGCGATCTCNCCGGCCGCACGTANCGTCGANTCGTTCTTCNCTTCGGNGCNNTGCGCCGCCGANNCATCACCCGGACATCCTTCCCCCGAGGAGTTCCCCCAATGTCCACTGNGCTNTANCGANTGGGCCGNTTCGCNGCTCAGGCGTCCCTGGCTNGTCATCGGCNCGTGGTTTCTTCTTGGCNGCGGCNGTGGTCGTCGCCAACTCCACGATCGGCCGCGACTTCGAANACNNCTTCACCGTCCCNGGTCAGGACAGCGATGACGCGCTNGTCCTGCTCGAAGCCGCCCAACTCGATGCCGCCGGTGNCAGTGCACAGCTCGTGATTGCGTCGGTCGTTCCCGGCGAACCCNTCACCGATGACCTNGCGCAGATCGATCAGATCCGAGCCGAGTTNGCTGAACTNGANGATGTCGTCGCCGTGGCCGACCCCCAGATCTCGGCCGATGGCACCGTGGCGCTCGTTCGCGTCCAGTACCCNCCGAGCGANGAGATGACCGCCGTCGCCCTNGAGGATCTCAAGGAACGGCGTGCCGAACTCGACGAGGCCAACGGGCTTCNGGTCGANGCCGACGGNGAACTCTTCTTCGTGTTCGAGGAANCCCAGACCGGCACCGGCGAGATGNTCGGCATNGTCGCCGCNATCGTCATCTTGNTGATCGCCTTCGGCTCGGTGATNGCNATGGGTCTCCCGATCGGNACCGCNNTGTTCGGNCTTGCNTTNGGCACGAGTGCCCTCGGNCTCGTCAACTATCTGATCGANATCCCGTCGTGGGCGCCGCAGATGGTGGCGATGGTCGGCATCGGTGTCGGNATCGANTANGCCCTCTTCCTCGTCACCCGCCANCGCGAGTACCTCGCNCANGGCATGACGGTGCAGGAATCNGTGGGGCGCGCCACCGCCACCGCCGGTCAGGCCGTGATNTTCGCNGGTGGCACGGTCGTGATNGCGATNCTCGGTCTCGCNGTCGCCGGCGTGCCGTTCCTGACCGCCGCCGGCGTNGCGACNTCGCTGGTCGTGCTCGTCATGGTCACCGCTGCNNTCACCNTGCTTCCCGCCTTNCTGGGCCTCGCTGGTCCTCGGGTCAACGGCATCCGCNCGAGTCGNCGCCGCGAGATCGATCCGACCNTCTCCCCTCGCTGGGAGGCCTGGGGNCNNCACGTGTCGCGTCACGCNTGGGGGTACGCCNTCGGTGTCACNGCGCTGCTCNTCGCCCTCACCGCNCCGGTGCTCGCCCTCGAGTTGGGNTTCCCGGATAACGGCAANCTCGGNGAGGAACGCACCNAACGCCAGGCGTTCGACCTCACCACCGAGGCATTCGGCGCNGGNTTCACCGGCCCGCTGATGATTGCGNTCGACCCGGCCGGCGANCCNACGCTGGTCGGCGATCTCGTCGAGGCCGTCCAGGCCGACGAGAACATCGCCTTCGTGCAACCGGCGCCGCCNACCGANGGCACCGACATCACCGTCNTCTTCGCGTTCCCNGCCACCTCGCCGCAGTCGCCNGAGACCTACGACACGGTGCAGCGCNTNCGCGCCGACGTNTTCCCACCGGTCTTCGANGGCACGNAGGCCGTCGCCCATATCGGCGGGCAGACCGCCTCGTTCGGCGACGTCGGAAACCAGGTCTCCTCACGGCTGCCCTGGTTCATCACCTCGGTGATCGTGTTGTCGTTCTTCCTGCTCACTGGCGTCTTCCGCTCGCCGGTCATGGCGCTCAAGGCCGCAATCCTCAACCTTTTGTCGATCGGCGCCGCCTACGGCGTGCTCGTCGCCGTCTTCCAGTGGGGATGGGGCAACGAACTCATCGGTGTGGCCGAACCGATCCCGATCGTGGCGTTCATGCCGATGTTCATGTTCGCCATCCTCTTCGGCCTGTCGATGGACTACGAGGTGTTCCTGCTCAGCCGTATTCGCGAGGAGTTCCTCGCCACGGGTGACAGTGATCAGTCGGTGATCCGCGGCCTCGCATCGACCGCCCGGGTCATCACCTCGGCCGCCCTGATCATGATCTCGGTGTTCGGCGGTTTCGTCCTCGGCGACGATCCGTTCATCAAGATGTTCGGTCTCGGCCTGGCGACCGCGATCTTCGTCGATGCCACCATCGTCCGTATCGTTCTCGTCCCGGCAACGATGAAGCTGCTGGGCGACAACAACTGGTGGATCCCGGCCTGGCTCGACCGCCTGATCCCGCACATCGACATTGAGGGTGACTCGGCGCTGCCATCGCCGGAATTCGAGCCGGTCGAGCACGACGGAGAAGCGCCGATTACCCACGAGCCCGTGCTCGTCTGAGCAGCGGAGCTTGAAGCCGCATCACGGCTCGCCACTACGGTGTCGCCATGCAGGTGACACGGGTTGCAGGGGCGTTGGGCGCAAGGATCGACGGCGTCGATCCCCGTGACCCGGCTGCCTTCGACGACATCAAGGCCGCAGTCCTCGAGCACGAGGTCGTCTTCTTCCGAGGTGCGAACCTCTCCGAGGAGGAGCAGTTCGAGCTCGGCCGTCGGTTCGGCACGCCGTCGATCTTTCCCGTGCAACGACTGCTCGGCGCAACCGAACCGCGCATGACGGTGATCCAAGACGGCCCCGACAGTCCCAACGCCGCCGACGGCTGGCACACCGACGCCACCTGGCTCGCCGAGCCGCCCGCCTATGCACTGCTGCACATGGAGACGCCGCCCGAGGTGGGCGGTGACACGATGTGGTGCTCGGCAACCGCTGCCTACGATCAACTCGCCGCGCCGATGCAGGAACTGCTGTGTTCCCTGCGGGTGATCCACGACAACGAGAGCTTCATCCAAGGCGTCTACGCAAAGGCCGGCGATGCGGCCCCCAAGATCGCCGACGGGCTCCGTGAGCACTATCCGCCGGTCGAGCATCCGATGGTACGCACCCACCCCGAGACGGGCCGCCGGTCGATCGTGTTCGCATGGCGGTTCATGAACCGCATCGTCGGGTTCAGCGAGCACGAATCGAAGTCGCTGCTCACCTTCATCGGCGAGTGGGTGAAGGAGCCGCGGTTCCATGTGCGCTGGCAGTGGGAGCAGGGCGACCTCGCCATCTGGGACGAACGCTCGACACTGCATCGGGCCTCAGCCGACCACTGGCCGCAGAAGCGGGTGATCCGTCGCCTCGAGATCGATGGTGACCGGCCGTTCTTCGACCCGGATGTCGAGCCGATCTTCCCCTCGAAGTTCCAGCCGTTCACGTACTGAATCAGCGCAGCCGACCGCTGCAGGGCGTTTGTGGCGGAGGGAGGGGGATTCGAACCCCCGGGACCCGTGAAGGCCCGCTGGTTTTCAAGACCAGTGCAATCGTCCGCTCTGCCATCCCTCCAGGGACGAGGTTACGGCGTTGCGCAGCGCGAAACCTCACTCGTCGGCGGCGACCTCGATGCGGCTCTGGTGCCAGTCGCGGGCGGCAGCGAGGGCGGTGTCGGCGCGATCGATGAGCTCCCCGGCCGTGAGGGCGTGGGCCGGATAGCAGGCGACGCCGACCCAGAGGGTCAGGCTCGGGTGGTGCTCTGCGAGGTGGAGGCGCAACCGTTCCATCGTCGAGATCGCGCCGCTCTCCGTCGTGTCCTCCAGCACCACGCCGAAACACCCATGGTGCAGATGGGTCAACGTGTCGCATTCACGAAGCGTTGCGCGGAGGGCGTCGGCGACCACGACCGGTTCGGCGTTGGGCCGGTTGTCGGCCTCCCGGCCATCGACGACCTGGATCACGGCGACGGACACGGGACGCAGGTGCCGTCGGGCTGCAGCGATACGGCTGTCGAGCGCGACAACGAAGTACTCCTGGTTCAACAGACCGGTGACCGGATCGACCAGGGCGGTGCCACCCACACCCGAGTCGGAGAGGACGATCGGGGCCGATGCCTCATCGGCTCGCTTCTCCGCGACTGACAACTGCTCGGACAAGCTCCTCACGGCCTCTTCGGCATCCATGCGCCGCTGCACCTGGGTGGCGAGCGCCTGTTCGAGCTCGCGGATCTGATCGCTGATCGAGTTGGTTTGCTCGTCGGCGTGCCGCCGGCTCAGCGTGAGCGCTGCCGCAGTACCAGCGGCGACGGAACCGAGGAGGGCGAGCTTGGTGCGGCCGGTCACCACGGCCAGCAGACCGACGCCGGCAGCAGTACCCAGCGCGCGGGAAAGATCAGGTCGGGCATCGCTCATCTGCACTCCATCGGCACCGACCCCGTCGGATTCAAGTCAACGGATGGCTGATTGTGCGAGATGTGTCGATGAACATCCGTGGCTCGGGGCTCGGGAGCACGGCGCGGAGCCGCTCGAGGTACCGAGCCCGCGGGATTTCGGTGACGCCGAGCGTCGCCAGATGATCCGTTCGCCATTGCACATCGATCAATCGAGGATGGCCATCGACCAGGCCGGTAGCCAAAGCGACGACCGCCGCCTTCGAGGCGTCAGTGCGGCGATGAAATTTGGACTCGGCTGCGAACAGCCCCCCGATCCCGAGGCCGTACAAGCCGCCCACGAGTTCCCCGTCGCACCAGGTCTCGACGCTGTGGGCCCAACCAAGCTCGTGGAGACGTCGGTAGGCCTGCCGGATCCGGTCGTCGATCCAGCCGTGCGGCCGGGTCGGTGCGGCGCACCCGGCGACGACCTCGTCGAACGCAGTGTTGACCCGAAACTCGAAGTGCCGCATGGATCGCCGCAACGAACGACTGACATGCAGATCGTCGAGTTCGAGGACACCGCGGGGGTCTGGCGACCACCACCCAAGCGCCCCTCCGCTCTCAATCGGCATCGGAAAAAGCGCCGAACGATACGCCGCGAGGAGTGTCCCCGGCTCGTCGTCAGCACCCGCACCCACGAAGCCGTGCTCGTCGGGCAACATGTCGACGGAGAGATCCCATCGGCTGGCAGGCGGCTCGATCGGCATACCGCAGCCTAGGTTCGCCTAGGTTGCCGCCCATGGCCGGCCGTGTTCCGCCCGAAGTGTTCGCTGCGCTCGCCGACCGCGCCGCTTCACTCCGCGGCCGGGCGACCGGTCGGGTGCTCGACCTCGATACGGACCCCCTCGACGACGCCGACGGTGTCTACGACACGATCTACGCGTTCCTCCAGGCGCCGCACCGACGCGATCTCGACCGCTTCTACCGTCGACTCTGCGAACTGCTTGCGCCCGGCGGCTTGGTGTACGTGCTCGAACCGACGATCCGCACCGGCCCACGTGGTCGGGCACTCGGTATCGGTGGACGTCTCGCTCGGCCGATCGCCGGGTTGCACCTCGATCGCGACATCCCGCAGTCGATTCGTCGGGCGGGTCTCTTCGTAAGCGATGTGCACCGCTTCGAGGTCGCCGCGGTGGCGGCACCGTTCCGGCCGTTCGTGGAGGCGTGGGCCCGGTTCCCGACGCTGGCGCCAGAGGACGGCGACGTCAGCTGACTTCGATCGTCACCGAGTTGACGGTGACGGTGCGCGACGGCGCGCCACCCAGCGCGCCACCGGGCTCGTGCAGGCCGATGATCGACTGCAGCACCCCGAGCCCGGCTTCGTCGGTCTTGCCGAAGACGACATAGACGCCCTGCCCATCAAGCCGAGCGGCGTTCTCGCCGGTAGTGAAGAAGTACTGCGCACTGGACGAGTTGGGAAGGGCCGTGCGGGCCATCACGAGCTGACCGGGCACATAGCGGTACGGGCCGACGATGCCGGCGCTGGTTTCCTCGAACTGCGGCTCGTCGGGGATCGTGTAGCCCGGGCCCGGGTCCGACGGTGATTCGGTGCGCGGCGCGCCGCCCTGAATGATGTCGATCGACGGATCGCTCCTGAAGATCGTGGTGCCGTCGTAGTACCCCCAACGGGCGAGGGTCACGAAGTTGTTGACCGTGATCGGCGTCTCCGCCGTGGTGAGCGTCACCCGGATCTCACCTTCGGAGGTGTCGAACACGGCCACGTGGGACTTGGTCGTGTCGATGCACATCGGGTGAGGCTGCGCAAACGTGATCGTGCGCGGCGACGACCCATCCTCGGCCGGGCAGGACGAGGCATCGGTAAGGTCGTCGTCGGCCGCTGCGTCGTCGGGGTCGGTCGGCGAGGGGTCGGTCGTGGTGTCGGGCGTGATCGACTCGATCTGCGGTGGCCCGTCATCCCCGGCGAGGAAGATGCCCCCGACGAGTGGTGCGATCAAGGCGAGTGCAAGCAGCGCCACAAAGCCGCCGACGACCAGGCGGCGACGACGCTCGCGGCGGTCGATCACGACTTCCTGACGGATCTTTTGCTTGCCGGCGTTGACCCGCCGCTTTCTGAGTTCGGCTTGTGACGGCACACCGTGACGCTAGCGGGCGCTCCCGGCGAGTTGGTCCAGTGCGCAGATCCAGCGGGAACGGTCAGCCGGCGCAGGGATTCTGGACAGTGACCTGCGGGATGCGTCCGCTCCGGAAGGTTTCGACGACACCATCACGGATGGTGAAGATCACCCGGAACTCGGCATCGGACTCGTCCTGGGGCACGAAAATCAGGTCGACGCTGCTGTCGTCGTTGACCTGGGTTTCGATCTGATCGCCGAACAGGTTGATGATGTCGTCCTCGGGCGACCCGATGCCGATCCCGGAGCGGGTAGTCAGCGGCCCCGCCACGATGTCGACTCGCTCGATCGTGCTCTCGGTGACCAGGAACGAGATGCCCTCCGGGCCTTGAGCAGGTGTCACCCGATAGCAGTCGCTCGTCGGTGCGCAGTTGATCAGGTCGGTCCCCGCCGCGACCTGGGCCTGGGCAACGGTCATGCCGAACGTGACCTCACCGAGCCCGACGGTCGAGATCGAGTCGTTCGTGCCGAGGTTCAAGACGGTGGTGGTCGGCGCTTCGGTTTCCTCACCGTCGGTCTCGGCGGCTTCGGTTGTCGTCGTGGTTGAGGCATCGACGTTTTCGTCGGTGTCGGTTTCGGTGGTCGCCGCCGGTTCGTTCGAGCATTCGACGGGGATGGTG
>PABW01000011.1 GCA_002699625.1 Acidimicrobiaceae bacterium | reverse complement strand
GCGGCCTTCACGAACTCGAGGTTCTTGAGCCGCAGGAACTCCGCACGGGTGAGTCGAGCCGTGCCGGGCCACGATGCCAGACCAATCGCAATCGCAACAGTGCGCGTGCTCGGTTCGAAAAGAGCGACGATCACCATGGCGAACAGCAGTGCCGGCAGCACCTGAAACACCTCAGTGAAACGCATCAGCAAGGTGTCGATCCAACCGCCGTAATAGCCGGCAAGCGCACCGATCGTCACCCCGATCACGACGACGAGAAACACGGCGACGAGCGCAACCGTGAGACTGGTAGATCCACCATTGACAACGCCGGCGAGCACGTCACGGCCGAGATAGTCGGTGCCGAACGCAGGAGCCCCGTCCTCGCCGGGGCCCTGGAGGGGCCGAGCGATGATTCGGGTCGGGTCCTGGTCATAGAAGAACGAGCCGAACAGGGTCATCAACACGATGCCGGACAACAGCACCGAGCCGAAGACGGCGGCGCGGTTGCGCAGGAACATCCGCAGGGCCTGACGGCCCGGCGAACCGAGTTCCGACCGGGCAACAGCCATCAGGTGCTCCCTCCGACCCGAATCCGCGGGTCGATCATTCGGTAGACCACATCGGTGAGGATGTTGATCACCACCACGAGCGCCGCCGAGCAGATCAGCACACCGAGCAGCACCGGGGCATCGCGCTGGAACACCGAGTCGGCGGCGAGACGGCCAAGCCCCGGCCAGTTGAAGACCGTCTCGACCAAGAGCGCACCCGACAAAAGGGCACCGAACTGCAGCCCGGCGATGGTGATGACCGGGATCACGGCGTTGCGCAGGGCGTGCTTGTAGACGACCTTGCGCTCAGCCAGACCCTTTGCCCTAGCGGTACGGACATAGTCCGACTGAAGGACCTCGAGCATCGAGGCCCGCGACAACCGCGAATACTGGGCGAGATAGATTAGTCCCAGCGTCAGTGCCGGGAGTACCAGGTGGTGGGCGATATCGAGCCATTCCTCGAATCGGTTGCCCTCGAAACGAACATCGCGCATACCGGCGACCGGGAACCATCGAACGTTCGACGCGAACGCGATAATCAGCAAATAGCCGGTCCAAAAGACCGGCATCGAATAGCCGACGAGCGAGAAGACCGTAACCCCGTGGCTCACCGGGCTCTCCGGTCGGCGGGCGGTGAAGACACCGACAAGCACACCGATCACGATCGCAAACACAAGCGCGGTCATGACGAGCAGGATCGTCGGCCAGATGCGGTCACCGATGAGCGAGGTGACCGACTCATTGAAGCGGTACGAGGTGCCCAGGTCACCCGAGGCAACATCGCCGACATAGCGGCTCAGCTGGATCAGGTACGAATCGTCGAGGCCGAGGTCTTCCCGGATCTCCTCGATGAGCTCAGGGTCGCCCGCCCCGCTTTCACCAGCAATAACAAGGGCGGCATCACCCGGCGCGAGATGGACAAGGCTAAAGCACATGACGATCACGGCCAGGATCAACCCGACACTCCAGGCAATCCTGGCCGCGATCTGTTTCATGTCAACTCCAGAAGGAAGTCGAACCGACTACTCGGCCAACCACACTTCGTGCATCGGGCCGAGCTGGCCCCACACACCGATTGGCGGGTTCTGGACACGGGGCTGGAAGGCCTGCCAGAAGACACCATTGCTGAGGTACACCATCGGAACGTCCTCGTTCACGATCGTCTGCATCTGGTGGTAAAGGTCGATGCGCTCAGCGACGTCGAACGTCGAACCAGCCTGGGCCAGCAAGGCATCCACCTGAGGGTTGTTGTAGCCGGTGTTGTTCGTCCAGATCGCACCCACGTTGTTGGTGCTCAGGTACGAACGGTGCACACCGATCACCGGGTCGCCCCAGTTCCAGACATTGTTGAGCGTCATCTGGTGCTCACCGGTTGCCACGCGAGTGGCCCACGTCGGGAAGTCTGGCGAGATGTTGAGCTCGGCCTCGAAGCCGATGTCTTGAAGGACTTGGACGACGTACTCGGCCTGGGCCAATTGGACCGGCGGGATGTAGTCAACCGCGAACGAGATGCTGCTCGCATCGACGCCGGCGTCGGCCAGTCGCTGCTGCGCCGCCTCGACCCCTGCGCCGTAATGTTCGGTATCAGGGTTGTGGAACGGGCTGCCCTGGTGGATACCAGTCGTGGTGGCGATGGTCGTGCCCTGCTGGAGCACGTCGGTCAGGAACTCACGGTCGATACCATCGGCGATCGCCCGCCGGACCTCGACGTTGCTGAGCGACGGGTCGGCGAGGTTGAACTCCAGCCAGTTGACCTGACCGACGGCTGCATGGCCCTCGGCGGTCACGATCACGTCGTCGTTGCCTTGGAGGCGCACGATGTTGGCTTCGCCAGGGGGCAACGCCAGGTCGGTGGTGCCGTTCTCGAGACCGAGGGTGATCGTGGCCGGGTCGGGAACGATCTCAATGATGATCTCGTCAAGGTACGGACGCTCCGGGATGAAGAAGTCGTCGAACGCCTCGAGACGGATGATCGAACCGGCCTCGTACTCAGCGAGGGTGAACGGACCCGAACCGACGAAGCACTCGCCAGCGTTGCAGGGATGTTCGCGGATTTCCTGTCCGTCGTTGTAGACGTGCTCGGGAATGATCGGGAGCAGGCCCGGCGACATTGCAAGCAGGATCGCCGGGTGTGGCTCGCTCAGGTTGATGACGGCGGTGAGGTCGTCTGGGGTGTCGACACTCGTGACTGGGGCGAACATCGTGCGGAACGGGTGGTTGTCGCGCGACGTCGTGATCGAGAAGGCGACGTCTTCGGAGGTGATGGGTTCACCGTCGTGGAACACTGCGCCCTCCACGAGATTGAGCGTGACCGACAGACCGTCATCGGAGATCTGCCAACTTTCAGCCAAGTACGGCTGCGGCTCGAAATTCTCGTCGATCAGCAGCGGCGACGCGTTGAGCTGCGTGCCGGGCACCGCCGTTGCGTAGCCCGACTGGACCGTTCCGTTCAGATGGCGAGGCACCTGGGTGCTCTGAATGAGCATGGTGCCACCGGCAACCGGACCGGTGTCAACTGCGCCAGAGTCGGCGTTGTCACTGTTCGCTTCGGTCTCCTCGTTGGACTCCGACATGTCCGCCGTCGGCTCGTCATCGTCTTCGGCTGGCTCGTCGGCCGACGAAGATGTGGACGCCGACGACGAGCTGTCGTCGCTTGCGTCATCGTCGTCGCTGCCGCAGGCAGCAGCGACCAGCGCAAAGCTGAGCAGGAGCGCCAGCAATGCAATCAGTTGTTTCCTCACAGAAACACCCCCTTCAGGTGTAGTGATCGGCGAGCCCCCCGGGTTCACCGCCATTCAGACTCCCTAACGTGGATGTTAGGACCCTCGTCTGGCTGCGTGATAGTAGGTGCTCTCACCGCCCTTGCCCAGAAGGATGACGTTGTCTGATATCACCGTGTATCCCGTCCGTCGGTTGATCACCATGAATCCTGCGCTACCGAGTGCCGAAGCCGTCGCCGTCCGCGGCGATCGCATCCTCGGCGTCGGTTCGCTCGATGAACTCACAGGCTGGGGCGACCACCGCGTCGACGACACCTTCCGAGACCATGTGCTCACGCCTGGATTCGTCGAGGCCCACAGTCATGTGATGTCCGGTGGCACGTGGGAGCACGTGTACGTCGGCTTCTTCGATCGACGCGATCCAACCGGCCGCGTGTGGCCCGGTTGCAAGAGCATCGACGAGGTGGTCGCCCGGCTGCGAGAGGCCGATACCGCAATGACAGATCCTGATCAGATCATGATCTGCTGGGGGCTCGACCCGATCTATCTCACCGGCGAGCGTCTGGTCGGAAGACATCTCGATGCGGTGTCAGAGCGCCGGCAGATCTTCATCCTTCACGCGTCGGGCCATCTCGCAACGGTCAACTCAGCCGTGATCCGCCAAGACAACATCACCGCCGACAATCCGACCCCAGGCATCCAACTCGACGAGTACGGTCAACCCAACGGTGAGCTCCAGGAGCCGGCTGCGATGGCGCTCGCTAGCGCCCAGCGGATGCTGCGAGAGGGTTACGCAAGCGAACTCGCCAAATGGAACTACGCCTATGAGGCCCGCAACGCCGGCCACACCCTGGTGACTGACCTCGGCACGAGCAGTGTCGACGAACAGGGCGTGGCCAACTGGAGTGCCGTCACGTCACACCCCGACTATCCCACTCGCGTGATGGTCGCCGGGTCCGTTTTTGCCACAGCGCTTCCCCCCGAGGACATCGCTCGGCGGGTCGTGCAGCTCCGCGACAACCCGCCCAACGACAAGCTCCGTTTCGGCATCATCAAGCTGATCATCGACGGCTCGATCCAGGGCTTCACCGCCCGACTCGCCTGGCCCTATTATTTCAACCCTCCTGCCGGGAACGCCGAGAACGGCCTGTGGCTGATGCCGCCCGACCAAGTCCCCGACATCGTCGAGGTATTCCACCGGGCCGGCCTCACCGTCCACTGCCACTGCAACGGCGATCAGGCTGCTGAGGTCTTCATCTCGGCGGTCGAGCAGGCACTCGAGCGTTACCCGCGATGGGATCACCGCCACACCGTCCAGCACTGTCAGCTCACCACGCCTTCGCAGTACGCCCGAATGGCGGCACTTGGCATGCACGCCAACATCTTCAGCAACCACATCTTCTACTGGGGCGACCAGCACGCCGCGTTCACCGTCGGCCCCGAACGAGCAGCACGGATGGATGCATGCGCAACCGCCGAACGGCTCGACGTGGAGTTCTCGTTCCACTCCGACACCCCGGTCACGCCACTCGGGCATCTCCATGTCGCCTGGTGTGCCGTCAACCGCCTCACTGCGACGAACCACGTGCTCGGCCCTGAGGAACGGATCTCGGTCGACTCGGCGATGCACGCCGCGACGATCGGCGCCGCCCGCCAGATCAAACTCGATCACGAGATCGGCTCGATCCAGGCCGGGAAGCTCGCCGACTTCGCCGTGCTCGAAGACGACCCCTACGAGGTCGACCCCACGACCCTCAAAGACATCGGCGTCTGGGGCACCCTCGTCGGCGGCCGGCACTTCCCTGCCGGCACCGGCTGACGTGAGCGAATCGCTCGTCGCCGTCACGGTCGTCGGGGGCTACCTCGGCGCCGGCAAGACCACGCTGCTCAACCACCTGCTCGCACTCGCAGATGAGCGCATCGCTGTCCTGGTCAACGACTTCGGCTCCCTCGACATCGATGCGCAGCTCCTCGACCAAGGGGATGGCGCGACGATCACCTTGCCAAACGGGTGCATCTGCTGCTCACTGGTCGACGGCCTCGCCACCGCGCTCGACGACCTCGCCGCCCTCGCCCCACGACCAGAACGAGTGGTCATCGAAGCGAGCGGGGTTGCCGACCCCGCCGGCATTGCGGCGTACTGCCATCGGCGCCCCTACCGACTCGACCTGGTGGTCGTGTTGGCAGACGTCGAAACGATCGCCGTTCAGGTCGTCGACGACTATGTCGGCGAGACAGTGCGGGGCCAGTTGACCGCAGCAGACCTCGTGATTTTGAACAAGGCCGACCTCGGCGACGTCGCCGCAGCAGCCGCCGTCGTCGAGACCCACGCACCGGGCGTGCCTACCGTCAAGGCAATCGAGGCATCGATCGATCCTCGCGTCTTGATCGACCTTGAACCTCGGGCCAAGCCATCGATGCACCTCCACGATCACGGGGTGCCGTTCGAGACCTGGAGCTGGAGTGGCGGTCGATGCGACGAGGAACGGGTGCGACGGATGGCAGCCGAGCTTCCGCCCGGCGCCATCCGAGCCAAGGGCATCGTCGCAACCAATAACGGGGTGTTTGAGTTCCAACGGGTCGGCATCCGCTCGCGTTTCACGCGCCTCGATCGCGCCATCGACCAGAGTCAGATCGTGGTAATCGGTGTACCCGACACCCTCGATAGCGGCTGGCTGGCCAACCGGCTCAGCTGAGGGACTCAGGCCCCGGGGCTTTCGCCCCAGGGCCCGGGCCGCCGCCCTGGAGGATTACTGCAAGGTGCCGACGTCGTCAGCGGTGATACCGAGCGCATCCCATGCTGGCTGCAGTGCGGCTCGCACTTCATCGCCGTAGCCGTTCGCACCCGGTTCGTTGGCGAGGTCAAAGATGGCGTTGATCGCATCAATGTCGGCGCCTTCTGGAGCGACGGTCGCCTCGATCACCCGGAAGAATGCCAGACCCTCGGCCTGGTGCTCCTTGGCCTTCGCGTCATTTCCATCAGCAAGATCACCCTCGATCAGGGACGCGTAACGGATCGCGGCTTGGCTGTAGATAACCACAAGGTTCTTGACGGCTTCCGCGGTTGCGATGCCCGCAGCTGGCACGTTGCCCTCGACGAGCGCATCACGGCCTTGGATCATGGCAGCGAGAATGTTCTCGTTGGCCACAGCGGTCTCACCATCGGCCCCGAGCGTGCCGAAGTTGCCGGCCCGCTTGTTCCCGGTTGCGTACGGAGAGCACCCTGGGGCGGTGCCGTGGTAGAAGGCCCAACCCTCGTCCCAGTTGTGAACTGCACCGGACTGGATGTCGAAGTTCCCATCGGCGGCCTTCGTCATAGCGGTAACCAATTCGTGGACGACCCAGGCGACCATTACCTGGTTCTGAATGCCCTTTTCGACACCCTGCCCCCGAACGGCATCGGACTGACCGGCAAACATGCCGGTGCCTTCGAGCGCAGCGGTCACGAAGTCGTCCAGCGGCGTCGGCGTTCCGTAGTACTCGTCGAGCCCGTGGTTGCGGTCGTCGCGCGAGGCAAAACCACCGATACTGCGGACCGAGCCGTCGGACTTCACGGAATTGATGCCGTCGTTATAAATGGTGGCGACAGCGTCGAAGTCACCGGCGTCGAGAAGATCACCGATACCGCAGATGTCTTGCACTACGAGGACATGAGTGTCGACGTTCGAGGCGTAGGCATACCCACCGTCTTCACCAGTGGCTCCGACTTCGGCAGGTGCCGATGAGCTGGCCGAGCTCGACCCACTACCCGAGGACGAAGCGCTCGCCGATGCTGAGCCACTGCCCGAACCAGAACCCGAGCCACTGCCCGAACCAGAACCAGACCCGGATCCGGACGAGCTGTCCGCGATTTCGGTGACGCTGCTATTGCTGTCGTCATCACCACAGGCGGCGGCGAAGAGCGTTAGGGACATGACTGCACCGAGCAGTCGCATTCGTCGAGACATTCAGTTCTCCCTTGGTACGAATAATAGGGAGAAGGATAGGCATACCTAACTTAAAATCAAAACCGTTGTAAACAAAAACTTCTCGCCGCGGTTTACTGCGACTGAGAAGAGTGGCTTTCTCGGACGTTGTCCTGATTTCGAACCCGCGCGCCGTCGTCGAGCCCGCAGGCTGAACCGAGGATCGAGATCATTACGAGCGTCGCAATGATCACCCGACGTCGTCGGCTCATGCTGCGTTGAGTTCGCGGTACACAGCGGGAACGACCTTTCGCAGGTACGGCCCCAGCTTGATGAAGCTCTCACCTGTAGTGCGGAAGTGGTAACTGATCGGCACCTCGAGGTACCGGTAGCCCTTCGCCAACAAATCCAGGGTGATGACCTGGGCGTAGTTGAAGTCGTGGATGACCTCGGCCCGGGATGCTGCTGCGAGCGAAAACGCCCGATAGCCGGTCTGGCCGTCGGTGATCTTTCGGCGCGCGATCACCGACAACGTCTTGGTCAGGATCTGGTTTCCGAAACGGCGATGCGGTCGCATGTACTCAATCTCCCCTAGGAAACGACTTCCGCACACATAGTCAGCTTCATCGCTCAGAATCGGCCTCACGAGGTTCGCCAACTCCTCAGGCGGGTACTCCCCATCGGCATCACAGAACACGACCGCAGCGGCGTTGCGCGCCACCCCGGCCGCAAGACCCTCACGGACCGCCGCACCGAGCCCCCGATTCTGGGGAAGAGCGATCACGGTCGCCCCTGCGGCCTCGGCGACAGCGCCAGTACCGTCGGTGGAGCCGTCGTCAATGACGAGCACCTCGACCGGATGCCCGTCAATCTCGCTCGGAGCCCTAGCGATGCACTCGCCAACCGCCTCCTCTTCATTAAGCGCCGGCATGAACAACACGATCGGCGCCGATGGGGCGGGGATGGGTGACACGTCACGCTCCCTGATCTCGGACCGGAGCCGCATTCGGCCGATGAAGGACGGGGCTGGAAAGGCCATGGCAATGACTCCGACAAGGATCGAGTAGGCGGTCTTGAGGGCGTGGGCGCTGAGGGCAGCAACAAGTGCGAATTCGGCGTCGTAGCCGAGGCTGACGTAGGCCGCAACGGCTGCGGCCTCATACGTGCCGAACCCGCCGGGAGCGATCGCTGCGATCTGGGCGGCAACGGCGACCGTGGTAACGAGCACAGCATCGGTGGCGCTGATCTCGAGGCCTGCCCACCGAGCGGTCTGCCAAACAAGGATCGCCTCAAGCAGCCACGCCGACCCAGTGAGGGCAAGGGCGAAGGGACCGGGAAGCTTGATGTCGTCGCGACCCGCCGTACCCAGCAGCCAGCCCCAGGAGACAATGGCGGCGCCAACCACACCAGCCACGACAAGCCAGCCAAACCAGCCGACGAGATCCATGTAAGCGCCGGGTGCTACGGCAAGACCAAGCAGGAAGATGGCGATAATGTCGGCCGACCGAAGCATCACAGTCGAAGCAGTGGCGGCGTCGACGGAAGTGTCTGAGCGTTTGGCGACACTCAGCACCCGAACGGGCTCACCGAGGCGAAAGGGCAGCACGTGGTTGGCGCCAAGCGCGAGATGGATGCCGGCGAGCGAGTGTCCGAGCGGCAGTCCGGGCAACACCAGCTGCCAGGCGATCGCGCGCAGCACAAAAGCGACCCCGAATGCCGCCGAGGCGATCACGACCTCGCCTGGATGAGCGATCGCCTCATCCAAGGCCCGCCGCATGAGCTCGCCGTCGACGGCTTGAGCGACGATGACACCAGCGAAAAGGCCAACGAGCAACCCGACCAGAACAACGAGCGGAAGTGGCAGACGCTGCCGGAGCAGCTTCAGCGGGTTCATGAGACCCAACTCTACGGTGTTAGGGCATCCTTACGACCTTTCGGTATGGACGGATAGTCTCCAGACGAGATGCGGTTCCGCCTCCTCCTCGTTGGTCTCGTCACGTTCGGCGTGTCGCTACTTGCGATCGACGCCCGGTCGACGTACGGCGCCCGAGTCAGCAGCGACGAACCTCAGTACCTCATCACTGCGCTATCGCTCTGGGAGGACTTCGATCTCGACGTCAGCGACGAGATCGCCGAGCGGCGCTACGAGCCGTTCCACGAGATCACGATCAACCAGCAGACGATCGCGCTCAACGACTCCGGCCAAGAGCTCAGCCCGCACGACCCGCTGCTGCCGCTCATCTTGATGGTGCCCTACGGCATCGCCGGGTGGGTCGGAGCAAAGGTGATGCTGTCGTTCATCATCGCCCTCTGTGCCGCGCTTACCCTCCATGTCGCCGTCTCACGATTCGCGGCCTCAGCCGGCCCGGCGACATGGATCATCGGTGCGTTCTTCACCTCTGCGCCACTCACCAGCTACGGCACCCACATCTTCCCCGCTGGGCCGGCCGCGCTCGCACTGATGGCGGCATTCTGCGCGGTCGCCCATCCGAGTCGAGCCAAGCGCTGGGACGTTATAGCCGTCCTCGCACTGATCGCCCTGCCCTGGCTGTCGGTGAAGTACGTCCCCCACGCCGCCGTGATCGCCCTCGGCCTCGTCTGGAAGCACCGGTCTGCCGGCGAACGCCTTGCCCCCATCAGCGCTGCGTTTGTCGTCGCCGGCATCACCTATCTGCTGCTGCATCAGGGTATCTACGGTGGCTGGACGGTGTATTCGACCGGCGATCACTTCGTCGAAGGAAGCGAGTTCGACGTGGTCGGCCGACGCCCGCGCCTGCTGCAGCGTTCTCGACGCCTCATCGGCCTCATCATCGACACCCAGTTCGGTATCGGGGCATGGACCCCGTCGTTCCTTGCGATGCCTGCCGCACTCACGGCCCTCGGTCGTGTCCGCCGCGATTTCCCGAGCGTGCTCGCCGCAGGCGTGATTCTCATGGGATGGATCGTCGCCACGTGGGTGGCGCTCACGATGCACGGCTGGTGGTGGCCAGGACGCCAGATCACCCCGGTGTTGCCGTTCGCCGTCATCGCGATCGCGCTGTGGGTCGGCGACCGCACCCACCACCTGGTCGGGGTCGTCACCGCCACCCTTCTCGGCACTGCGACCTGGTTGATCCTCGCCTGGGAGGCGTCAACCGACCGTCGGGCTCTGATCGTCGACTTCTACGATGTCGAGAGCCCTTGGTACAGAGTGCTTGCGGCAACCCTTCCTGACCACCAGCGCCTCAACGACTGGGACTCCGTAATGACGTTCGTCTGGTTAGCGGTCCTAGGCGTCACCGTGGTCCTCGCGTGGCGAGGCGCGAAGCGCCGAGCGGAACCGCTCGAGGCGACCGATTCCGAGGATCAGCCGAGTTCGATCACCATGTCGTGATCGGGCTGGACGGCATGCCAGCTGGCCTGCGCCGACAAGCCGTCGAATAACGAAGTGGTAGGTACCCAGCCGAGCACGTCGATCGTTGGCTGCAGATCGGCTGCGGTGGCACGCGGATCGCCGGCAGGCGCCGGAAGCGTCTCGGTGCGCATCGGACCTGCGAGTTCTTCGACGAGCGCCATCGCGTCGAGCAGCGAGGCCGATTCGCCACCGCCGATGTCGAGGCTCGTGCCTGGCGCTGCGGGAGCCACCGCACTCAGGATCGTGGCCTCGGCAACGTCGCCGACAAAGGTGAATTCACGACGCTGTAGACCGTCGCCACGGCGGATGAAAACGCTTCCATTGGCCTTGGTGGCCTCGAACATGCGGTGCATCGCCATGTCGGGGCGCTGGCGCGGGCCGTAGACGGTGAAATACCGCAGCGACACTATGTTGAGCCCTCGCTCGGCGTAGACGTTCGCAAGGTGCTCGCCAGCGAGCTTGGAGACGCCATACGGGCTGATCGGCGCAGCACGGCGATTGTCGCTAGTCGACGACCCGCCGTAGAGCGATGAGCTCGAGGCGTACACGACACGGTTGGCTCCGACACCGAGTGCCTCTTCGTAGACGCGCTGAGTGAGTTCGATGTTACGGCGACTGTAGTCAGTGAAGCCGAGACCCCAGGAGTCCTGCACTCCGGGGCGACCGGCGAGGTGGATTACGAGATCGTCGGGACGTAACACGTCGCCGATGACATCGAAGGCGTCGGCCTCGACGAGCGAGAAGCGTTCGTGGACACTGGCTGTGGCGAGGTTTGCCTGCTTGCGAGCCGGCAGGTACCACGGGTCGTAGTCGTCTATGCCGACTACCTCGGCGCCAAGGGCTAAAAGCCGATCGACGACGGTGGACCCGATGAACCCGGCGGCACCGGTCACGACGACACGGTGCTCGGCGACGCGGGTTGCCGGTACATTAGGGTGGTCAGCAGACATTAAGCTCACCTTACAAGAGCCGTCTGCGAATCCACCAGGGGAGATGCGATGAGCCGTATCGCCGTGATCGGCGCTGGGCCGGCCGGACTGTTGGCAGCGCTGGAAACCGCCGAGGCGGGCCACGACGTGGTGCTCTACGAGGCCGCCGGCCGGGTCGGCGGCATGTCCGCCAGCTTCGAGGTGGCCGGCCAGCGGGTCGACTACGGCTCCCACCGCCTGCACCCTGCTACCGACCCCGATCTGATGGCCCGGATCCGGAACCTGCTTGGCGACGATCTGCAAACTCGCATCCGAAACGGACGGATCCGCCTCGAGGACCGCTGGGTCAGCTTCCCGCTCCAGCCCGGCCCGATGGTGAAGGAGCTGCCGTTCGGCTTTTCGGCGCGTGTCGGTATCGACACGCTCAAGAAACCATTGCGGCGCGGCGAGGTCGACAGCTTCGACAAGGCAATCTCGCAGCGCCTAGGCCCCACCGTCGCTGAGCGCTTCTACCGGCCCTATGCCCAGAAGCTGTACGGCGAGCCCGCCGACGACCTGACCGTCGAACTCGCCGACAAGCGTGTGTCAGCCACCTCGCCGCTCCAGATCTTCGCCAAGGCGCTCAAGGCCGCCAAAGCCGACGGGCGAACCTTCTTCTATCCACGCAATGGGTACGGTCAGATCAGCGATGCTCTCGGGGCGGCCGGCATCAACGCCGGTGTTGACCAACGTTTGTGTGCGCCCGTCGAGGCGATCCGCTGCACCGAAGACGTCGAGGTGACTGCCGCCAGCGCAACCGACAAGTTCGACGCTGTGCTGTCATCGATGCCGATTGACCTGCTGGTCCGTGCGCTTGAGCCCGCTCCTGATCCCGCCGTTGTCGATGCGGTCGACGCGCTGCGCACCCGGGCGATGATTCTTATTTACCTGGTGCTCGACCGGCCGCAGTTCACGCCGTTCGACGCGCACTACTTCCCCGACGCGTCGATCCACACCAGCCGCCTGTCAGAGTGCAAGAACTATCGCAACGCCGACGACCCGGCTGGCCAGACGGTGCTGTGCGCCGAGGTCCCGTGTTGGGTCGACGACGAACTCTGGAACTCCACAGACGACGATCTCGGCGCCCTCGTGGCCGACGAACTGATCCGCTCAGGCCTCCCTGATCCCCAACACGTCGCAACCGAGACCCGACGCCAGGCTCGGGTGTACCCGACTTATGAGCGGGCCCATGCCGGCAGTCGCGCGCTCGTCGAAGCATGGGAACCCGAGGACCCGCGGGTGCTCGTATTCGGGCGACAGGGGCTGTCGGTGCCCGACAACATCCATCACGTTATGGCTATGGGCCGAGACGCAGCTGCGGTCGTGCGAGTTGACGGAACAATCGATCATGATGCGTGGCGTCGAGCTCGTACTCGTTTCGCCGAGCACGTCGTCCAGGACTGAATCAGCCTTAGACGATCGAGATCGACGCGCAGAGCTCGGCTACGGCAAGTGCACCGCCGATGTCGGCAGCGAGCGTGTCAAGAGCATTGGCCATGCACGGTGCATCGATACCGACACCGACAACAGTGACGCCGAGCTCGAGGTCGGGGCGGACGCTCGCACTAACGACCTCTTCCGGCAAACCTTTTAGGTCGACCTCTCGCAGCACCTGCACGGCGACACACGGCGGAAGCTTTGCGGCGAACCAGTGACGATCGGGCTCAGCACGATCAATGAACCCGCCCGACTCGGCCCGCTCGAGTGACCCGCCGATCTCGCGGAGAGAGAGGTCAGCAAACGGTGGCTGCACTCGACCTTCGATGTGATCGACAACGACCGACCGCCAGCGACATGGGTTGACATCCGCGCTGGGATGACGGCCGACGGTGATTGTCTGCCCCGTGTCATTAACGGCCACGAGGGTTCCGCCTGGCAGCGTGTGGATCAGGGCAGTGGCGAGTTCAAGGCGTTCGTCGATCATTCGATCCAGCCGCTCGCTCGGATGGCTGGACACTCTGTGGCGTCGAAGGGCACATGAATCGCGCCGTGATGACCACAGCCGCAGGCATCACAGGTCCATCCCGGGCGATCGAGCATCGCAGGTGACGGATAGACGGCGTGGATGTCCGGGTGTCCACATGTGGAGCACTGGCGGATCCAGCCGGGAGTCGCATGGAGTGGTTGGGTCTGGACAGCACGATCCGGGGTCATGTTAGGTATACCTAATAGCTCCCGATAGGTGTGTCAAGCCGACTCGGCGAAGCGTCGCCCACGACAGTAAGATCTAGTACATGAGTGAGTATGAATCGCCGGAGTGGCATCCAGCTTTCGAGGAATACTGCGAAACAATCTATGAACTCGGCGAAGACGACCTTGATGTCATTCAGGCCCGAATCGCTGAGCGCATGGAAGTGAGTCGTCCCGCAGTGAGCGAGATGATGAAACGCCTTGAGGTCGAGGGCCTGATCGAAGCGGGGCGGGAAATCAAGCTCACCGAGAAGGGCATGCACCTCGCCGAGACAGTCGTTCGTCGACATCGTCTGGCCGAATGTTTCTTGACCGACGTACTCGGACTCTCCTGGGCCGACGCCCACCAAGAGGCCGGCAAGTGGGAGCACGTCATTTCCCCCACGGTAGAAAGGGCCATGGTTGCCCGTCTTAACGATCCGACCACGTGCCCCCACGGCAACCCGATTCCCGGCAGCGGCTATGAAGCCCCCGACCTAATCGCCCTCGAGGCGATCAGTGTGGGCAAGGAGTTCGAAGTGCAGCGCATTCCCGAGGAGCTCGAGTTCGCAGAGGGCATGCTCGACTTCCTCGAGCAGTCGTCGATCATCCCCGGCTCGAGGGGCACCGTCACGGCCATATCGCCCGACGGCACCTCAACCGTCACGATCGATGGCAACGCAGTCGGTGTGGGTGGCTTCGCCAGCTCTCGCATCCTCGTGACCGCACGCTGACAGATCCCGGTCAGCGCCTAACGAAATTGAGCCGCCGGCCTTCGGGCCGGTGTTTCCTTTTTTGAGGTTGCGTTGCCTATCTGACTTTGGTAGGCATACCTAACATGCGCTCTGGGGCACGCACCTTCGTACTCGCCACCGTGCTCCTCGCCGGGTGCGGCTCTAGTACAGCGTCAACGTCGGTCCCCGCAGCGCCCATTGCGACGACAACCACTTCGGTAGCCACCTTGGACGAACCCAAGGCCGAAGAAGTTGATGTTGCCAACAAGGCAGATACAGCGCCGGTGCTGCCGGTGACAGTGGTGGACCATGTTGGCAACGAGGTCACCATCGCAGCCGTCGATCGCATCATCCCACTCGACGGCACCGTCGCCGAGGTTGTTTTCGCGCTCGGACTCGGTGCCAACGTCGTTGCGACTGACCTCTCGGCTACGTACCCACCTGAGGCCGACGCCCTTCCGGAGATTGGGTACCAGCGGTCACTGACCGCCGAGTCGATCGCCAGCTTCGCTCCCACCGTGCTCCTCGCTACCGAGATCGCCGGGCCCGAGGGCGCGCTCGACGACCTCCGTCGCCTCGGCTACCCGCTGGTGATCGTCCCCAACGAATCGTCACCGGAGGGCCCCGCTGCCAAGATCCGTGCTGTCGCTGCGGCGCTTGGTGTTCCCGAGCGCGGCGAGGTGCTGGCCGTCGAGCTGGAGACGAGCATCGCCGCCAATCGTGTGGAATCCGCTGACGACCCGCCCATCGTGATCTCGCTCTACCTGCGCGGTGAGTCAACACAGTTCGTACTCGGAGAGGCCTCCGCTACGCACTGGCTTATCGAAGCTGCTGGTGGGATTGATGCCGCCGACCTGCTCGGTATTGGGGAGGGGGCACCGGTCAACGCCGAGGCGATCCTTGCGATCGGGCCCGACATCATCCTCGTCCCCGATGCCGGTCTCGACTCAGTCGGTGGCATCGAGGGCCTGATGGATGTCGGCGGCCTGGGACAGACCCCAGCCGGCCAGAATCTCGCCGTCATTAGTCGTGACGACCAACTCCTTCTCGGCAACGGTCCCCGCACCGGGGCGCTGCTGGCCGAGCTTCGTACCGCCTTTGAGGAGCTCACCGCACCATGACCACAGTCTTCGAACGACTCCGTCTCACCGTCGGTCTCGCACATGCCGCATCTGGGGCGACGCTAATCGTCGACACCTGCGAGGGCGCCCGCCTCGAGGTCGGGGCCTCTCCGAACGCTGACCTGGACCTATGCACGATGCGTCGCTCAGTGATCGGGTCGGCGCGGCTTGGGCGGCCCGACGATGCGTGGGCCGACACCAACTTCACGATCGGTGGTCTGCTGGATCGTCACCGCGGCGATATCCACCGGCGCCGGTTCGGGGCGATCGAGCACTGGTTCGCAACCCTGCTTCACCCCGGTCACGTTTTCGACCGAATCGAGAACCTCGATGCCGACCCTGCCCTTGCGGCGCTCGTCGAGGTGAACCTGAAACCCGACCCAGGGCTCGGTGTGACCGTCGTTGCAGTCCGTGCGGTGGCAGAGGGGACCGAGGAGCACGTCGCCGAGGTCGCCGAGATCGCCTACGCCGTGTGCCTAGCCGACGAACTGGAATACGAGACGCAGACCCGTTCACTTAGAGCGACTGCCCGCACTCATGACAAGGAAGGCAACAGATGAGCATCGTTCGTATCAACGCCATCACCGTGCCGCCCAACGCTGGCAACGAACTGCTGCGTCGGTTCGAGCAGCGGGTCGGAGAGGTCGAGACCATGAAGGGCTTCGAGAGCTTCGAGCTGCTGAGGCCGGCCGATGGCGACACCTGGTTCGTGTACACGCGATGGGCGTCCGAGGCCGACTTCCTCGAGTGGGTGAGTTCCCCCGCGTTCGCTCGGGGCCACGCCGAGGCTAGCGAGCAGCCGGTCGCGCACGGCGCTGAACTGTTGTCGTTCGACATCGTGCTTGAAGCAGCCCCGATTTCGAAAGACGTCGCATGATGCGTTCCCTCCGCTTCAAATTTGTCGGCGTCGCTGCGCTGGCCCTCCTCGCTGCGGCCTGTGGCGACAACGACGCCGCTTCGGAGCCGGAATCAGCGTCCGCGTCTGCGTTCGCCGGCGCGTCAGCGTCAGAACCTGCGACCGAAATCACTAGCGATTCGACACCATCGAGTGAATCCGAACCCGCCGTAACCACGATCATTCACACCTTTGGCGAGACCATTATTGAGGGCACGCCCCAACGAGTCATGACCCTCGGCTTCTCCGAGCAAGACCCCGTGCTCGCCCTCGGCGTAACGCCCATCGCCGTTCGCGAGTGGTTCGGCGAGTTTCCGTATGCCACCTGGCCCTGGGCGACTGACGAACTGGGCGATGGTACGCCCGACGTGCTCACCATGACCTCCGGCGAACTCAACTACGAGGCGATTGCTGGGCTCGCACCGGACCTGATCATCGCGACCCACGCTGGCCTAACCCAGGAGGAGTTTGACATCCTCTCCGAGATCGCACCGACGATCCCCGAGGCTGCTGGCACCGCTGCCTTCAGCATGTCGTGGCAGGAACAGACCCAGGTGATCGGCGACGCTCTGGGGCTGAGCGAAGAAGCCGCCCAACGGATCCGCCTCACCCAGGCGACGATTCTCGACGCCGCTCGTCTCAACGACAACTTCGGTGGTGCCACCCTCGCCTGGCTCAATGCGTACGAGGGAGGTGAGTACTGGGTCGTCGGCGACACCGCGCCTACACGCTTCTTCAGCGACCTGGGGTTCACCCGGAACGCGGACCTCACCGAGGCCATAGGCGATCTCGACTCGCTCCAGATCAGCGCCGAGCAACTCGACCTGCTCGACGTCGATCGGCTCATCATCGTCGCAGACCCCGTCACCCAGAGGGCGATCGAGGCCGATTCGCTATGGCAGAGTCTCTCGGTCTTCCAGGAAGATCGCGTCGTCTGGGTTCCGCAACGAAGCGAGCTCTTTGGGGCGCTCAGCTTCTCGACAATCCTGAGCGCGGAATTCCTCGTTGAGAAATTGGTCCCCCTTTTGGCCGAGCCCGGCTCAGCGGACACACCTGATGCCGAGCTCAGCCCTGAGGCGGAGGCGGCCATGGCTGCCTTCGCCTTGGTCTACGACAGCGAGGCGGCTTGGGAGGAAAAGGCCCCTCACCTCGAGAACGCAACCTCGCTTGAAGCAAGCAACACCGGTTACCGGGAAGGCGCATCGAACAGCGGCGGTATCTCACTCAATCCCACCAGCGCCACGATCAACGGCGATGTGGCCACCATTATCTACGACGTCTACTTCGGCGATAGCCCCGCATACACCGACCTCGACCGGGTGATCGCCCGAGTCGACGGCGCGTGGCTCGTCACCGAGGAGGACTTCTGCGGCTTCCTAGCGTCGGCGCGCACCCCATGCAACTGACACCAACTCCTGAAGGGCCCTCCTAACCCCCTACTGCAGGGCAGCAGGCGGCATTCTCGCCCGCCGAGTCCGTAGCTGCGAGCGGACTCGGCGGGCGGTGTCGCGCTCAAACAAGCGCTACCTCGACGACAGAGCCGCCGCTTTCAACGGCGAAGGCGAGAACGGCAGGATAAAAGAGGCAATTCGACCAAGACGCATTGCGGCGTGATGACCCAGACTTACGGCATGCTGCAGGTGTGCAGGATCTCCTAACGGCGTTCGGGATGGTGTTCCTCGCCGAGCTTGGAGACAAGACCCAACTCGCAGCAGCTGGCTTCGCAACCCGCTATCAAGCTCGCCTAGTCGCGACCGGCGTAGTTGTTGGCTACATCGCAATCAGCTCGATGTCAGTATTGATCGGCGCCGTCGCCGGCGCCGCCTTTCCCACCCGAGCCGTAAACATCGCCGCAGCGCTCGTATTCATCGCTGTCGCGTTCGCCACCCTGCGCGCCGGCGACCCCGATGTCGGCGACCCTAAACAGACGGGGACCGGCCGAGCGGCGGTCGGTGTCGCCGGGTCGATCGCGCTAGCGATTGTGCTGGCCGAACTCGGCGACAAGACGATGCTGGCAACGATCTCACTCGCTGCCAGCGGCGAAACGGCCGCCACATGGATCGGAGCAACGGCCGGCATCACTTCGGCAGGACTCCTCGGGGTCGTATTTGGCGAAGCCATCGCTCGACGGATGCCCCCGCAAGTCATTCGGCTCGGCGCGGCGGCACTCTTTCTTGGCATTGGTCTCTTGGTCCTAACCGTTGAGCTCCTATAGCCTAGTTAGGTCTTCCTAACTGATCACAGCCCGATCAAGACAATGCGATGAGAGAAGTCCTCCGTGTACGCAGAAGTTCGCTCAGTTGAGCGCCTGAGCCAATCGATGATCCGCGTCGTATTGTCCGGTGGCGAGCTCAATGCGTTCGAGCCCTCCTCCGCCACCGATGCGTACATCAACGCCCGATTTCTTCCATTGAACTCGCCAATCTCAGTGCCGTTTACCGACGACGACCTTGATGGCGTTGACGCAGAGCTGCGACCAAAGCCACGACGCTTTACCGTACGACGCTGGAACGCTGAAGCCTCAGAGCTGACCATCGACTTCGTCGCCCACGGTGACGTCGGTTTCGCCGGCAGTTGGGCAGAACGCGCAAAGCCCGGTGACCGGCTTCAATTCTCCGGCCCGAGCGGCTCGTACCGACCTTCGATCGACGTTGATTGGCACTTGATGGTCGGCGACGAATCCGCGCTGCCCGCAATCGGGGCGGCGCTCGAGGCAATAGAGCCCGGGCGGCAAGTCCAGATTGTCGCTGTCGTCGACGACGAAGGGTGTGAACTTGACCTCCCGAGTCAGGGTGACGTGTCGATCACCTGGCTGCACCGGGAGGGCGTAGACGATATCGAGGCTCTACTTCCCGATGCCGTTGCGGCAATGAACTTTCCGGAGGGAAGTTTCGACGTCTTCGTTCACGGGGAGGCCGCAGAGGTACGCGCCGTGCGACAACACTTACTCGCCGAGCGAGACATCAACACGGACCGTGCATCCATCTCGCCGTATTGGCGCCGCACCTACACCGACGAGGCCTGGCGAGAGATTAAACGCGACTGGATCGCTGATCAGGCCAACGACGCCTGACACCGCCACCCCGCATGGGGTCCCGCATAGCAATCAGCTCGATGCTTGGGCGCGTGCCTCGCCGAGAAGTTCGATCACAGCCGGGCGTGCCTGATCGGAATCGGTGAGTGGGTTAGCGAACGACAACCTCGCCATACGCGGTCCGGCTGGGGTGTCTGCAGTAAGCGTCACCCCGTAGCGGTCGACTCCCACCATCTTGGCGTCAGTCGCATCGCCGAGACCGGCAAGCACCTGCACGTAGAGCAGGTTGGCGTTGCGATGGTCGTCATTCATGTGCTCGACGATGCCACCGGCGACCTCGGAAAGCGGATCGACCTCAGCTCCGGCGTAGCCGTCAGCGTCGACCCAGCTCATGTGACCGAAGCCGCCGACGTAGCGGACCGACTCGACGTTGATGCGCCAGAAACCGAAATCGGTGAAGTCGGCGTAATAGGACGCGTACGGATGCTTCTCGAGATAGCGATTGCGGAGATCACCGGGCTGCTCAAGCAACTCAATTCGCCCGACCATGGTAAGACGGGCGTTCCCGAGCGGGTCACCGTCGCCGCTCATGTCGACCACGAGCATGCTCACTCGGTCGTCACCGCGAGCGTTGACCGTGTGCTCGGCCATCTCGCTAATCAGCACGATCGGCTGACCAACATCATCGGCTGCGTACGAGACGACGCTGCCGTATGGGTAGCCCGCTGCAGTCAAAGTCGACAGCGTCGCCATTCGGTTTGCGGCGACGAGCGTGCGGGACAACTCGGCGTCGATCGGAAAAGAAGATGGATCACCCGCGATCGGTGGGCCCGCCCGGCCTCCACCATGTTCTTTCGGCCGGCTCATGGGAATACTCCTTCGAGATCATCCAGAATCTATTCGCAGCGGCGACCGAACACTGCAGGGAGTGTACATCGCGCCTCGTAAATCCTATTAGGAATACCTATCATCAGCGCAGTGAGCGTGGCGGATAAGTCTTCTGTCGATGTCGGCCCAGATGACGATGTCTTGTCCCGGGTGTCCTGGGTCGCGCTCGCAGCCCTGATCGCAATGGTCGCCGCTTTGTTGATCTGGCCCGAGTCGATCCCCGAATTCCAGTTCTCATGGTTCGAGGTGGTCGGCATCGTCGGCTTGCTGACCGGCGGCCCGATCATGGCTTCGACGATGGCCCGCACACGCAGCCCCACCGCTGGCCCCCTGGTGCGCAACCATGCCCTGGCCCTTCCGTGCTCGCTCGCGCTCTTTTCCTTGTTTGTCCTGTTGAGCCTGCGTTGTGGCTCGCTCGAGGTCGACAACGCCACCGCCTGGAATGCGCTCTTCGACTACGACGACCGCATCCAAGGACAGATCGTGGTCCGGGAGCTGCGAGTACCCCGAACCCTCCTAGGAGCGGTCGCCGGCGGCTGCCTTGCCGTCGCAGGCGCAATCACTCAGGGCGTGACCCGGAACCCTCTCGGGGCCCCGGGTATCCTCGGGGTCAACACGGGCGCGTCATTTGCGATCGTGACCGCCATCTTCGTTGGCGGCTTCGTCTCCCCCGAAGGCTATGTCTGGTTCTCTTTCATTGGAGCGGCTGGCGCTGCAGTGCTCGTCTATGCCGTCGCCTCAGTCGGGCCGGGCGGTGCCAACCCAGTCAAGCTCGCCCTCGCTGGTGTCGTGATCACCGCCCTGCTTGGCGCCTGGACTACGAGCCTCTTGCTGCTGGACCAGGAGACGCTCGACCAAGCCCGCTTCTGGCTGGCGGGTTCAATTGCCGGGCGAGGCACCGACGAGATTGCGCTGCTATGGCCCATCATCATCGCCGCTCTGATCAGCGCCATGGCGCTCGGTCGGCAGGTGAACCTCTTGTCGATGGGTGAGGACGTCGCAGCAGGTCTCGGACAGCGCGTCAACTCCGTCCGGGCGATCTCAGCGGTGGTGGTCGTCGCCCTGGCTGGCGGTGCGGTTGCGATTGCCGGCCCGGTCGCCTTTATCGGCCTTGCGATCCCTCACATGGTGCGGGCGCTCGTGGGACCCGACTATCGCTGGATAATCCTCTACAGCCTGGTTCTCGGCCCCTGCCTACTCCTCGGCGCCGACGTCGTCGGTCGGGTCGTCGTCCGGCCGTCCGAGCTCCAAGTCGGGATCGTCACCGCAGCAATTGGAGCGCCGTTCTTGATTTATCTCGTCCGGTTCACGAAGTTGGCGGAGCTGTGACGTTCGCCATCGCTGCGCCCGCAGCCGACACCGCAATGATCGTCACCGCCAGCTTGCTCGGCGTCTTTGCTGCGCTCCGTCTGGCCGACGTCGTGCCCAATCGACGCTTCTCGATTCGTATTGGGTCAGTCAGTGCACTCATTCAGTCCCGCGTGATCGTCATCGGGGTGGCCGGGTTGATACTCGCCGGCACGTTGTTGGTCGTCGGATTGATCGTCGGCGACTTCCCGATCGGCGCATGGGACGCCCTCGGCGAGGCGTTCTGGGCCCGGGGAGGTGAGTTCGACTTCATCGTCAACACGCTCCGCTTTCCCCGAGTGACCGTTGCGATCCTCGCGGGCATGTGTCTCGGCATGTCAGGCGCCATCTTCCAGGCATTGATCAACAACCCGCTGGTCTCGCCCGACATCATCGGAGTCAATACAGGCGCTGCAGTCTTCGCCGTGCTAATCCTCGCAACCGGGAAGAACATCGGACTGTTGCCCGTAGCCGCCTTCGGTGGCGCGCTGGGGGCTGCTGCGGTCATCTACCTTCTTGCCTGGAATCGTGGTGTTTCGGGTTCGCGGCTCGTGCTTGTCGGTGTTGGGGTGCAAGCACTGCTCGGGGCCGTGATCACCTTCATCACCGTCCGTTTCCCTATCGAGCGGATCGCCGCCGCTGCTCGCTGGCAAGCCGGTTCGCTATTCGGTGTCAGTTGGGAAGACGCCCGGACGCTCACCATCGGCTTGTTGCTGCTCACCCCGGCCGCATTCGTCTTGACCCAACGTCTGCGCCTTCTGCAGTTAGGAGACGAAGCGGCGGCGGGACTCGGCATTCACGTCGAACGTGACCGATTGGCGTTGATCGCAGTTGCATCGGGGCTCGCGGCCGTGGCCGTCGCCGTCATCGGCCCGTTGGGCTTCGTCGCCCTCCTCGTCCCTCACATGGTGCGGCTGATGGTCGGCCAACTCACCGGAGGCACATTATTGCTGACCGCAGTCGTCGGCGGCGCCTTCCTGCTCAGCGCCGATCTGATCGCCCAGCGCCTGTTCGCGCCAACGAGCCTGCCGGCCGGTGTCGTCACCGGCGCAATCGGTGGTCCGTACTTCCTCTTCCTCTTGGCTAGGTACAACCGTGCACTCTGAGTCCGACGCACCGACACTCAGCGCTGAGGGCCTGACGTTGTCTTATGGCGGCCCTGACATCGTCACAAAACTCGGCATCGTGATCCCGCCCGGCGAGATCACGGCGATCATTGGGGCCAACGGCTGCGGGAAGTCGACGCTGCTTCGGGCCATGGCCCGCCTGCTCAGACCGGTGAGCGGCGCAGTGATTCTTGATGGTGAAGCGATCAACGAACAGCCCACCAAAGCAGTTGCCCGCCGACTCGGACTACTGCCCCAAGCGCCCCGCGCACCCGAGGGCGTGATCGTGTCCGACCTCGTGCGGCGCGGCCGCTATCCCCACCAGAAGGTGTTCCAGCAGTGGAGCCCCCGCGATGAGGAAGCCTGCGAACGGGCAATGCGGATAACCGACATGCTCAAATTCGAGGGACGGCCCGTAGACGAACTCTCCGGTGGCCAGCGCCAGCGCGCGTGGATCGCCATGGCACTCGCTCAGGACACGCCGCTGATGCTGCTCGATGAGCCGACGACCTACCTTGACATCGCGCACCAAGTCGACGTGCTCGAACTGCTCAAACAGCTCAACGCAAACGAGGGTCGAACCATCGTAATGGTGCTACACGACCTCAATCTGGCGTCCCGTTACGCAAACCACCTTGTCGCAGTGGCTAATGGTGGAATCGTTGCCGAGGGTGCTCCGGGCGAGGTGATCACATCCGAGATCGTTGAACGGGTTTTCGGCCTACCGACGGTCGTGATCGAAGACCCGGTGACCGGTTCGCCGCTTTGCGTTCCTGCAATNAGCTGATCGTGTAGTCACGCAAGAGCTTGTTGAGCTCNANNACGTGAAGCTCTTCCTCACCGATCTGGGTCCGAGCAAACTCTTCGAGGTACACCGAATCNCCCTCAGCAATCTCAAGCATCTGCCGGTANAGATCNAGCGCACGACGNTCGTGGGCGATCGACTCGCGCAACACGGTCTCGAGCGAATGGTCGTGGCTTTCCTCNATGCNGAGNNATGCCCTGGTCNGGATGGCCACCGAGGCCAGTAANNAGTTCGCCCACCATCTGGGCGTGGAGNAGNGACTCCGACGCTTGNGTCTTCATGAAGTCGANAAGGGGCAGCCGGTTAGGGCCAGTNATNACNAGTGCGTAGTGGGTGTAGCGGACCACGCCGGCCAACTCGGCCTTCATGATCTCNTTGAGNANGGGAATAANTTTTTCGGTNTCGAAAATCTCGTCAGACATCAGGCNNTGCCTTCTNTGGGGGANCCNTCATTCTAGAAGANTTCAACATAATCCGACTCGCTGAACAGCNACGCAATTGCGCCCCTTATGGCATTGAGTACGAGCATTGCAGTCATCACTTACACGCTTCTGCCATCTCGCCACGGCATCGCGACCCGGCGATTGAACGCCGCTCGACAACCCCTATCGTCCTCTGCGAGCCGACCAGGGCACCGAGCCCGGATAGTCTTAGCGTCTCGTCGAGCGGCACTGGCTGACGGCTTGGACGCAGCAGTCTTGCTCGACTGCGGTCACCACAGCCTCGGGACGCTCCTGATCCGTCAGCCCTCTAAACCGGCCTGACCATTGGAGCGGAACGCAAACGCGCTGGCCTTTGTCGACGCAGANCGCGAAGCCCAATGGGTCACGATCGATCGCGTGAGCGTGCTCGGCACGACGCGNCGCTTCATCGGGCGCCAGACGGAGCGCGAGATCGATGTCGAGCGAGGTCATTCCTGCAGCATCGCGGGAAGTTCGCGGCTGTGCACGACAGCCACCCGCTTGGTGGCTCGGGTGAGGGCAACGTAGAGCGACCGGATGCCCTGCGATTCCTCGTCGATGATGCGCGCCGGCTCAACCACCACCGCTGAGTCGACCTCGAGCCCTTTCACGAGACGCACCGGTACGAGCGTGATGCGCTGATCGAGCCCGTGGCGATTGGCTCCACCGATCGAGAGCGCTCGGGTCTCGAAGACCGCTCGAGCATCGGCCGCCATCGAGTCGGGGACGATCACCGCCACATTGCCTTCGTCGACCGCCTCGAGTTCGGNGAGCACGGTGTCGACGAGCGCGTCGTCGAGCGGTTCGGATCGCACGATTCTGGGCGGATCGCCGTCGTCACGGACGGGCTGAGGGGGCCGCAATCCCGGCGCTGCGTGGGGCAGCACCCGATTGGCGAGTGACATCGCCGGACCTGGGATGCGGTAACCGATCGAAAGTTCCCGACGGTGCACATCGTGCTTCTGGGGAAGTTGGGCGAGCACGTTGTCCCAGCCGTCGTTGGCCCATGCGCCGGTGGCCTGGGCGATGTCGCCCACGACGGTCATCGAGCCGTTGAGCGAACGGCGGCCGATCATGCGCAGCTCCATCGGCGCGAGGTCCTGGGCCTCGTCGATACAGATGTGGCCGTAGGTGCGCAGCGCGTCTTCGTCGCGCTTGCCCGGGCGATACCCGAGCAAAGCCCGTGCCTCATCGAGGAGCGGCACGTCGTTGAAGTGCCACACCACGTCGCCGGCGTGCCCGACTCTCGGCTGGTGGAGGCGAAGGATCTCCTCGTCGGTGAAGTGACCCTTGCGGTTGGCCGAGCGAAGCAGCGCCCGAGAGCCGAACAGATCGTGAAGCAGATGCGCTGGTGTCAGCACCGGCCACATCCACTCGAGCAGTTCGCGGACCGGCAACTCCCACCGGAGCTGATCGCGCACGGCAGAGGCCTCGACCGGGCGACGGGCACTCGCCGCGAGCTTGGCGAAGACTAACTCCTCAACAATCTTGCGGCCCGCGTTGTGGCCCTTCGACCGACGGCGGGCGNCGCGGATGATGTCGCGAGAATCGGCGACGGTGAGCTTGAGGCGATGGATGCCGAAGCCGATGGCCACATCGGCCCGCAACGGCCGCTCCCGGTCGCTCACGGCCTGCGCAAGCACATCGGTCATGCGCAGATCACCCTTGACCGCAGCAACGGCTTCAGCAGCGAGCCCGTCGACACGGACCCTCGGCCGAAGAAGATCACCGAGCACGGCGATCTCAACCCCTGCTTCGCCAAGCGACGGCAGCACCTGCTCGATATAGGCGAGGAACAATCGATTCGGGCCGACGACGAGCACACCCTGCCCCTCAAGGGGGAACCGGTGGGTGTAGAGCAGGTAGGCGGCGCGATGGAGCGCCACGACGGTCTTGCCCGTGCCGGGACCACCCTGGACCAGCAACACGCCGGGCATCGGTGCCCGGATGATCTCNTCCTGTTCGCCCTGAATGGTGGCGACGATGTCACCGAGCCGGCCGGTGCGAGACGCCTCGATCGCGGCGATCAACGCGCCCTGACCCTTGATCTCGCGCTCGCCATCAGCTGACGCAAGCTCACCGAAGACCTCATCGTCGATACCAAGGAGGGTGCGGCCACGGGTGGCGAAATGACGGCGCCGCTCGATGCCCATGGGCTCGCGGCCGGTGGCCCGATAGAAGGGCTCGGCGACCGGCGCCCGCCAGTCGACAACGACCGGATCCTGGTTGCGATCCCACACCCCGAGACGCCCGATGTGGAAACGCTCGCCGGTGCCGGCAGGGTCGATCCGACCGAAGACCAGGGAGCGGTCGCCGAGGGTGAGTTGGGTCAAGCGGTTGACCGCACCTTCGACGATCGACTCGCGTTCGTGGCGGTGTTGCTCGGTGCCACCCCGCTGCGGGTCGTACCCCTGCGTGACCCGAGCCGCACGCGCTCGCGCCTCATCGAGACAGGCGTAGGCCCAATCGAGATGGGCCTGCTCAGCATCGAGTTCGGGGTGACGTTCCGCCACGAAAACTCCTTCAAGGGGGCGTCCAATGCTACCGGCATGCCGTCGCGATCCGACCGTCCAGGGAGCGGTCAGGAGAGGCGTATCGGTAGCCTTCGCCCATGGTCTCGATCGGCATGGTCTTCAGCGCTGGTGGCGCAAAGGGCGACCCCTTCCACAGCGGCGTCATCGCTGCGATCGCCGAGCACACCGGCTTCGACAGTCGCGATGCCGAACTCGTGGTCGGCACGTCCGCCGGTTCGTTCACCGCCACCGCACTGCGAGCTGGGCTCGCCCCGATCGACGCCGAGGCCCGCCACCTTGGCCGCCAACTCAGCGCCGAGGGCACCGCCATCGTCGAACGGATCGTTACGCCCTACACCGAACCTGAGGTCGAGCGCAGCCTGCTCCCGTCAGCGCCTCGCATGACCCTCAACTCGATGCTTCCGCCGTGGAAGATCGACCCGGCCCGCTTCGCCTACGGCCTGCTGCCCGAGGGCAAGCGCTCGGGTGCCTCGATCGCAACCCGCATCGACGAACTCCTCCCCGACGGCTGGCCGAAGCGCCCTATCTGGATCGTGGCCGTGCGGACCAACGATGGTCGCCGCATCGTCTTCGGCCGCGACGACGTCGCTGGCACGGTCGGCCAGGCGACCCAGGCCTCGGCTGCGATCCCCGCCTTCTACACACCGGTTCGCATCGGCGATCGTTCATACGTCGACGGTGCACTCCACTCATCAACCAACGCCGATCTGGTCGCCACGCTCGGGTTCGACCTCGTGATGATCTCGTCGGTCAAGACCGCCACCCCCGATGCCCGGTCGTGGCGTTCGGATCCCGAGCGTGCGTGGTTCTCGAACAAGCTCGACAACGAACGTGCCGAGATTCGCAGTACCGGTACCCCTGCGATCGTCATCGAGCCCGACGACACCCAACTCGAGTTGCTTGCGTCTGGCGAACGAGCCGACGCCTGTCTTGCCGGTCGTCTGGCGGCCGAGCGCGTCCTCGCCACGAGCGAAGGCACCGGCCTCCGATCGATCGTCGAACCGGCCAGCTGAATCAGCAGCCACCGCCCGACGACGGGCGGTCCGGAATCGAGGTATCGATCACCTCGATGTGCACGTGAGGGTTCGAGGGCTCGGCAGTGAACTCGTCGACCTGGGATACGAACGGCAGGATCCGACCACCGGTCGCGATCATCGTGTCGGATGCGATCACCTCGTCGCCGACCCCTACCTGCAGCCCGCTGAAGTGAAAGATCTTGAGCTCCCAACCCGGGCGACCGGAGGGCTCGATCACCACGAAGTTGTCGGTGTGNTCGCAGTAGAGCGTGTAGCTGCCGGCTCGGATCACCGTGCCGTCGATCGGCGCCATCACCGGCTCGTCGACACGAGTGACAATGTCGGCAGCGGTTCGAGAGCCCGTCCCCCGGCCACGCGATGCAAGGGTCGTCCATTCGTCGAGATTGACCACCTCGAGTTGGAACGCTCCATCGTGACCCGACTCATGGAAGCCGACTGTCTCGTAGCGGCTGACCGGCATCCGCACCTCGAGGTCGCCGGCAAGTGCGAAGACGGCGTACCCGGTGTCGTGGTACTCGAGCGGGATTGTCGGTGCGACCGTCGTTGTGGTCGTGGTGGTGGTCGAGGTCGACGTGGTGGTCGAGGCCGTCGTCGCCGGCGCCGTCTGTGTCACCGGCGGATCATCCGGTGCGAGGGTGGTCTGCACCCCGACCTTGCCGACGTCGGTCTCGCTGGTGACCTCGACCGACACGGTGCCACACGCCGCCATCGACACGACGAGCACGAGGAGTCCAGCGACACGGGCGAGTCGGGCGGCCATTGACCGAACGGTACCGGTCGCCCGCCTCCCGGTTCGGTCACCGACCACCGATAACCTCAGCCGCGTGAGCGGCGCAGCATCATCTGCCGCCCCTGCGGGGCGCTTCGACAACCATCCCTTCATCCAGGCCTGTCGCGGGCTGCCCCACGACCGGGTGCCGGTCTGGTTCATGCGCCAGGCGGGCCGCTCGCTGCCCGAGTACCGCGCCATTCGCGGCACCGGAACGATCCTCGACGCCATTGCCGACCCCGACCTCTCCACCGAGATCACGCTGCAGCCGATCCGTCGCTACGACGTCGATGCTGCGATCCTCTACTCCGACATCGTCGTGCCGGCTCACGCCGTCGGTTTCGGGCTCACCGTCACACCGGGCGTCGGTCCCGAAGTCGAGCGGCCGTTCCGCCATGAGGACGACCTTGCCCGTCTTAGGCCGCTGGATCCCGAGGCCGACACGCCCTACGTGCTCGAAACAGTTCGACAGCTCGTGGCCGAGCTTGATCGCCCGCTGATCGGCTTCGCCGGCGCGCCATTCACCGTCGCCTCGTATCTCATCGAAGGCCGGCCGTCGCGCGACTACGCAAACACCAAGGCGATGATGTTCGCCAACGAACGACTGTGGCACGCCCTCTGCGACCGCCTCGCCGACATCGCCATCAGCTCCCTGCAGAGCCAGATCGACAACGGCGCATCGGCGATTCAGCTCTTCGATTCCTGGGCCGGGTCCCTGAGCCCGGCGCAATATCAGCGCTACGTCTTCTCGCACAGCCAGAAAGTGATGGACGCCATCGCCGACACCGGCGTGCCGAAGATCCACTTCGGCGTCACCACCGGTGAGCTCCTGCCCCAAATCAGTGCGGTCGGTGCCGACGTCGTCGGTGTCGACTGGCGGGTCCCGCTCGACGCCGCGCGCGAGCGGGTCGGCCACGGAACGTCGCTGCAGGGCAACCTCGACCCCACCGTCGTGTTCGCCGGCGCCGAGTTCGCCTGCGAGGCCGCTCGGGATGTGCTTCGCCTCAACGACGGCCACCCGGGCCACGTCTTCAACCTCGGCCACGGCGTCATGCCGGCAATGGATCCCGACGTCCTCACCGAGATCGTGAAGGTCGTGCACGAAGAAGGCACCGTTCGCTCGTGAACGAGCGCGTGGTGGTCGTCGGCGGTGGCATCACTGGCCTGGCCGCCGCCCACGAGGCTCGCCGCCAAGAGCTCGACGCCGTCGTGCTCGAAGCCGCCACACGAGCAGGTGGCAAGATCGCCTCGGGCTTCGTCGACGGAGCCGAACTGCCCTTCCCCATCGACATGGCGGCCGACGGCTTTCTCGCCCGCCAGCCGGAAGTCGTCGAGCTCTGTCACGAACTCGGCCTGGGCGATGATCTCGTTGCCCCCACCGGCGCCCAGGCGTTCATCTGGGCCGATGGTGCGCTCCGTTCGATCCCCACGCCCTCCGTCCTCGGGGTGCCGTTCGAGCCCGACACCGTCGCGGCGACCGGGCTCATCAGCGAAGCCGGGGTGGCCGACCTCGCAGCCCGAGTCGACATCGAACACGAACCCCTCGCCCACGACGCCTCCGTAGGCGAGGTGATACGCCCACGGGTCGGTGACGAAGTGTTCGAACGCCTTGTTGACCCCCTGCTCGGCGGCATCAACGCCGGGAACGCCGACGGCCTCTCGATCGAAGCGGGTGCCCCCCAACTCTTTGCGGCCGCCTGCGCCGGAGGCTCGCTACGCGACAGCCTCCGGGTCCAGGTCACCGCCGGCCAGGCCGCCGCCGGCGGTCCCGTCTTCAACGGCGTCAAGGGCGGCAACCGTCGCATCATCGACACACTCGTGGAGCAGTTGGGCTCGCGAGTCCGGCTCGGCCAGACCGTGGTCGCCATCGAGCGCAACGGTGCCGGGTGGGTCGTTGTCACAGACGACGCTCGGTTTCCCGCCGATCGCGTCGTGCTCGCAACACCCGCGTGGATCACCGCCGGACTGATCGCCCCCTTCGCCCCCACGGCGGCCACCACCCTCGCCGAACTCGTCTACGGCGACGCCGTGCTCGTCACCTATGTCGTCGACAAGGCAGGCCTCCAGCACGACCTCGCCGGCTCGGGCTTCCTCGTCCCTCGCTCAGAGGGGTTGTTGATGACGGCGTGCTCGTGGGCCTCGTCGAAATGGGATCACTTCGACGACGGACGCCATGCGATCCTGCGGGTCTCCGCAGGGCGCACCGATGATCGTCGCTGGCTCGACCTCGACCCGGCACAACTGCTCGACCAGCTCGGCGCCGAACTCGAGCAGACCGTGGGCCTGCACGCCGAGCCCGTCACGAGAATCACGCCGTGGCGGCAGTCGCTACCCCAGTATCGGCCGGGCCACATGGCCCGGTGCGCCGAGATCGACACCGAACTCGCCCTCGTCGCTGAGGGCCTGGTCGTCGCCGGTGCCCAGATGCGGGGTCTTGGGCTTCCGGCATGCGTTCGTCAGGGCCGCGCCGCCGTCGCTGGGACCTCGGCGGTATAGATCCTGCTCGGCAGTTCAGGCTGCGAGCGGGAGGACACCTTCGCCGAGCCCATCGATTGGCAGATCAAGGCCCAGCAGTGTCAGCTTTCCACCGAGTTCGCCGAAGATCTCCGCAATGTGCTGAATCGGTGCAACGCCGTCAGCGTCGATGTGTCGCAGATCCCGACAGTTCACAATGATCTCGTCGTAACCGGAACGCATCAGGGCATCGAGGTGGGTGTGCAGGAAGCCAGCAGTGGTTGCGTCGAGTGAGCCACTCGGACGCAGCTCGACGACGTTGTCGGGCTGCGTCACGGAGCGGAGCGCCCATGCGTTGGGGGGTGTTGCCGTGGGTGCCATGGCCCAAAGGTACGAAACGCCTGTCTCGCCGCAAGGTCGGGCGTGTTTCGTGTCCGTGAACTCGAAACAGGTGCCAGCGGACTCCTACAGCTGCGCACGGCGATGTTGTGAAATCGGCCACAATGTTGCGGTTGTGTGACGAAAAGGCCGGTAGGTTCTCGTCGCTGAACCGGCGTCGGTGTTTCGCCTGCTCCCCTGCTCACGACCAGCGGTCGTGTAAACGAACACCCCGATCGACGCCAGACACGGGCACCGCCCGAGGAGGCAGCACTCGACATGCGTACCCGACTTCGTTTCGCTGCGTTCGCGCTCGCGCTCACCTCTGTGGGCACCGCCTGCACCCACGCGGAAATCCTGCTCTTCATCGAGACCACTACGCCGACCCGCGACGTCCTCAGTGACGACGAACTCCTCCGGTTACGGATGTGCGAGTCGACCGACAACTACCAGGCCGTCTCGCCGTCCGGCACGTACCGCGGCGCCTACCAATTCGACCAGCCGACCTGGAACGGTGTCGCCGAGCGGCACTTCCCCTGGCTCGTCGGCATGGATCCGGTCGACGTCAACCGCTGGTGGCAAGACGCCATGACCCGCGCCCTGTGGAGCGAGCGAGGTCGCCAACCCTGGCCCGTCTGCGGCAAGCGGGTCTGACCCGCCGACTGGCGCCGATCGCCCAACAGCGCAGTTGTCGGTGGGGATCGCACCCGCGTGTGCGATCCTGACGCCCGTGCCTGATTCGACCGACCGTCGCACCGCGGACCGACATCCGAGTCTCGACGAGCCCACCGGCGCACTCCTCGCGCCCCGCATCCCGTGAGCTCCCGCCCCCGCCTCCTCGCCATCCCCGCCGGTCTGCTCATCGCCGCGGGCCTCCCACCGTGGGGCTGGTGGCCACTGACCCTCGTCGGCATCGCACTCTGGTTCGAACTCATCGCCGAAGAGGACCGCAGGCGGCGCTTCTCGATCTCGTTCATCGTCGGGCTGGCGTGGACACTCCCCGCCACCCTCTGGATGTTCGACCTCACAGCCGCCGGCTGGCCGGTTGCAGTGGCGATCTTCTCGCTCGGCGCCGGCGTCGTCGGCATTGCGACCCCGCCCGACGGTTTCAGCATCCGGTCGTTCGCCTTCACTGCGGCGCTCGTCCTGATCGAACTCATGCGCTGGAACTACCCCTTCGGCGGCACTCCGATCGCGACCTACGCCATGGTCGGCGTGTCGACACCGTTCTGGATCACGGCTCGCACGTTCGGCTCGCCGGGCCTCACCGTTGCGGTGGCCTGGGCCGGCCTTGCGATCGGGCAGCTCGTTCAGCGTCGACGCGACACCGTAACCGCTGCCGGCATGGTCATCGCCCTTGTCGTGGGCGGCATGCTCGGCTCCTACCGCGTCGAGACGGTCGATACCGTCGACGTGGCAGTCGTCCAAGGTGGCGGACATCAGAACACCCGAGCCGACGTGTGTACCACTCGTGCCGTGTTCGAACGCCACATGGCCGCCTCGGAGACCATCGACCGCGAGGTCGACCTCGTCATCTGGCCCGAGGACGTTGTGCACCCCGCTGCCGATGGCCGCCCCACCCCAGAGCGGTGTGGCGATGAGCTCCTCCGCACCACCGAGGCCACCGACCGACTCACCCGACTCGCCGCCGATCTCGACGCGGTCGTCGTGAGCGGCTGGTTCGAACCCACCGCCGACGGACTCGCCAACGCCAACTACTCGATCGCCCAGTCGCCCGACGGCACCGTGACCGNCCGCTACGACAAGGTCCGACTCGTTCCGTTCGGCGAGTTCGTTCCCCTGCGGTCCTTCATCGAGAACTTCAGCGACGAGATCCCCGGCCGCGACGTTCGCTCNGGCACCGGGCCCGCNATCCTCGAGACCGACATCGGCACGCTCGGCATNTCGATCTCGTGGGAGGTCTTCTTTGATCACCGAGCCCGAGATGCAATCGGCAACGGCGGCCAACTNCTCCTCAACCCNACCAACGGGTCGAGCTACTGGCTCACGATCGTCCAGAGCCAGCAGATCGCCTCGAGCCGCCTCCGAGCNGTCGAAACCGACCGATTCGTGCTTCAAGCNGCNCCCACCGGCTTCTCCGGGGTCATCGCNCCCGATGGCGAGGTGCTGCAGCGCACGGGTGTCAGCGAGCAGAAGGTGCTCTACGACACNGTCGAACTCCGCACCGGCCGCACCCTGTCGGTGCAGCTCGGGGCCTGGCCGATGCTCGTCTACGGCATCGCGACGCTCGCCGTGATCCAGGGCCGACGCCGATTCCAGAAGGNCNGCGAGTCAGACCTCGATCCACAAGGTGATGGGACCATCGTTCACGAGCTCNACGGCCATATCGGCACGGAACCGGCCGGTGGCGACGACCGCGCCGGCCGCGCGTAACGCCTCGACCACGGTCTCGACCANCGGCTCGGCCTGCTCCGGGCGGGCCGCCTCGCTNTAGCCGGGACGCCGCCCCTTGCGGGTGTCGCCNTACAGCGTGAACTGGCTGACCACCAGAACCTCGTGACCCTCATCGGCCGCAGACCGGTTCATCACCCCNTCNGCATCATCGAAGATCCGNAGGTTCCAGATCTTGTCGGCGAGCTTTGCGGCGTGGGCCTCGGTGTCGTCNTGGGTCACACCGACGAACACGAGGATGCCGGCCCCGATCTCGCCGGTGATCTCTCGCTCGCCGGAGACGCCCTCGACCGTCACCGTTGCCCGGCTGACCCGCTGCACCAGTCCTCTCACANGTCGCAACCTACCCCGCAGTAGCCGTAGCCTTGACGCCCTATGCCGTGGACGCCCCCCGACCCCGACGCACCNCTCCGGATCGCGTACCTCACCTACCGAGGCAAGCCGCACGTCGGCGGCCAGGGTGTCTACAGCCGCCACCTCACCAAAGCTCTCGTCGACCTCGGCCACCATGTCGAGGTCTATGCCGGNCCNCCCTACCCNATCNTNGACGAGCGCATCCCGTTCCACCCGNTGCCGAGCCTCGACATCTGGGCCGACCCACACCCGATGCGCAAGCCCCGCCTGTGGGAATGGAAGGACTGGACCGACNCCCTCGAACACCTGTCGTTCGCGACGGGCACCTTCTCCGAACCGATGGCGTTCAGCTGGCGNGTCTGGCGNGAGCTGCGCACCCGCCGCAACGACTTCGACCTGATCCAGGACAACCAGACNCTCGGNTGGGGCATCCTCAAGCTCCACCNGGAGCAGTGGCCGATCCTCGANACGATNCACCANCCGATCACGGTCGACCGCAAGCTCGAACTCGAACACGCCCGCACCCCGTGGGANAAATTCGGNAAGCGTCGNTGGTACGCCTTCACCAAGATGCAGACCCGNGTCGCNCAGCGNATGCCNCGGATCCTNTCGGTNTCNGAGAACTCCAAGCAGGACATCTCCGCCGACAAGGGCGTCGATCTCGACAAGATCCACGTCGTCCCCGTCGGCGTCGACCCCGANCTCTTCNTGCCGGTCCCCGGCGTCGAGCGCCGNCCCGGCCACATCGTCACCACNGCNTCNGCCGACGTNGCGATGAAGGGNCTNAAGTTCCTGCTCGAGGCGGTCGCCAAGNTNCGCACCGAGCGCCANATGGAACTCACGATCATNGGCAAGCGCCGCCCTGATTCCCACGCCAGCCANACGATGACCGCCCTCGGTCTCGACGACTGCGTGAACTTCGTCAGCGGCGTCCCCGACGANCGCATCGTCGAGCTCTACAGCGAAGCCGANCTGGCCTGTGTGCCATCGCTNTACGAAGGCTTNTCGCTNCCCGCCATCGAGGCCATGTCGTGCGGCGCCCCGCTCGTNTGCACCACCGGCGGCGCNCTNCCCGAGGTGACCGGNACCCACGGCGANACCTGNTTCCAGACCGAGCCGGGCAACTCCGACGCCCTNGCCGCCACCATCCGCGANGCGCTCGACAACCCCGAACTGCGNGCCAAGGTCGGTGCCGCCGGCCGTGAGCGNGTGAAGAGCCAGTGGTCATGGCGNNACACCGCCATCAANACCGTCGACCAGTACCGCGCCGTGCTCGANGAGCACGCCNCTCGGGTCAACGGAGCGGGCTGATGCTCACGGTCGACTACNAGAAGTTNGANCTTCGCGCCGGCGANCTCCTGCTCGACCTCGGNTGCGGCTTCGGTCGCCACACCTATGAGGCCCTTGTCCGNGGNGCCCATGTCGTCAGTTGCGACATGGCGATGCCCGANCTCGANGCGATCAAGAACACCGCCCCCATGCTGATCGACGACGGCCTCTTCGACGGTCAGCTGATGCACACCCAGGTGCAGGGCGACGGCACCCGCCTGCCGTACCCGGACAACACCTTCGACAAGATCATCGCCAGCGAAGTCCTNGAGCACATNCCNGACGACGTCGCCGCCTACGACGAGTTNTTCCGCATCCTNAAGCCGGGAGGCATGCTCGCCGCCACCGTGCCGGCAACCTTCCCCGAGAAGATCTGCTGGAAGCTCAGCGACGAGTACTACGCCCCGAANGCCGAGGGCGGCCACGTCCGCATCTACACCGAGAACGAGGTGCGCTCGAAGCTCGANGGNGCCGGNTTCGATCCGGGCCTGTCGTACAAGGCCCACGCCCTGCACNCGCCGTACTGGTGGATCCGGTGCGCCGTCGGCGTGAACAACGAGGTCGACGACAACTGGACCGTGAAGCAGTACCACAAGCTGCTCGAGTGGGACATCGTCTCGCAGCCGTGGATCACCCGCACNGCCGAGAAACTCCTCAACCCGNTGCTNGGCAAGAGCCTNGTCGTCCAGGCNACNAAGTCNCCNCTCCGCACCGANAAGCTGTCGCAGATCCGNGAGGCCGCNGATGCCNGCNCCTGACCTCCCCGGCCTGATCACCGCCGACCAGNTCCGCGNCACCGCTGCCCACATCGCCGACTGGCAGNTGCCGTCGGGCATGATCCCCTGGTTCCCCGGCGGGCACGCCGACCCGTGGAACCACATCGAGGCCGCCATGGCGCTCGCCATCGGCGAGCANCGGGCCGANGCNGANGCCGCCTACCAGTGGCTGGTCGACTGCCAGCGCCCGGACGGCTCGTGGCACCAGTACTACCTNGAGCACGANATCGAGCAGGACAAGCTCGACGCCAACGTCATCGCNTACATNGCNNCCGGGNNCTGGCANCACTTCCTCCTNTACCGCGACCANGGCTTCATCGANTCGATGTGGCCGGTGGTCGACAAGGCNATNNANTTCGTGCTCGANCTNCAGCAGCCGCGGGGNGAGATCCTCTGGGCCCGGCATCCCGACGGCACACCCTGGTCGTTCGCCCTGCTGACCGGTTCATCGTCGATCGCCCACTCGCTGCGCTGCGCCATTGCGATCGCCCAGGAACTCGGACACGAGCGTCCGGGCTGGGAGCTTTCGCTCGGACGCCTCGCCCATGCCATCCGTCACGAGCGGGCCGACGCGTTCTCACCAAAGCATCGCTGGGCAATGGACTGGTACTACCCGGTGTTGTCCGGCGTGATCTCCGGCGAGGCCGGGCGGGTCCACCTTGCCGAACGACGCGGCACCTTCATGCTCGACGACAAGGGCATCCGCTGTGTCTCCGATCGTCCGTGGGTCACCGCCGCGGAGACGTGCGAGTGCGCCATGGCCCACTTGGGTGTCGGCGAGCGTGAGGTCGCCGAGCAGCTCTTCCGAGGGGCGCAGGCGATGCGTGAAGACGACGGCAAGTACATCACCGGCATCGTGCACCCCGACCTCGTGCTCTTCCCGCCCGACGAGCGATCGACCTACAGCGCTGCCGCCGTCGTGCTCTGTGCCGAGGCGATCGAAGGCACCAGTCCAGCCGCTCGCCTCTTCTCCGATCACTCGTTCCTGCCGCCGATCATCGACATCGACCCGGTTGACAGCGAGGCTCCCGTCGCCGACTGATCAACGCAGCCGGGCACCTTCAAACGAGCCGGCCGGCGTGCGATCACATGCCGTCGGCGATGCGCTCGAGCCGACGCAGCGAACCGGTGACATCGACTTCTCGGAACGCCCCCGACTCCATCGCCCGCAGGTAGATCTCGTAGGGGGGACGACCGCCGTCGGCGGGATCCGGGAAGACGTCGTGGATCAACAAGGTGCCGCCGACCTTCACGTGCGGCACCCAGGTCTCGTAGTCGCGGTGGGCGGGCTCGTGGCCATGGCCACCGTCGATGAAGAGCAGGGCAAGGGGGATGTCCCACACGGCGCCGACCGTCGGTGAATCACCGACCAGCGCGACGACCGTGCCCTCCAGGCCCGCATCGTGAACGGTGCGCCGGAAGATCGGCAGGGTGTCCATCTTGCCGATGTCGTCGTCGACGAGATCCGGCTCGTGATGTTCCCAGCCCGCCTGATTTTCCTCGCTCCCCCGATGGTGGTCGAGGGCGAACAGAACCCGGCCCTGACGCTTGGCGATACCGCCAAGGTAAACCGACGACTTTCCGCAGTAGCTACCGACCTCGAGATACGGGCCAGGCACGGACACCGCCTCCGCGGCTTCCGACAGGGCCACGCCTTCATCCGGCGGCATGAAGCCACGCGCTGCCTCGGCGTGACGGAGGAGTTTGGGGTCGAGGCTCATGTGGTGGCCGACGGCTCCGTCCGCCACATCACCTTGTCGAGGATGACGTACTTTGCGACCCACACGACGCCGAACGCTCCGAGGCTGGTCGCCATCAACACGAGCGGCTGATCGGTCACCCGTTCCATCGCCGCGATACACGTCACGGCGAGCGCGAGGCCAAGGAGCGCCATGCCCCAGAATGGGAGGACCTCGTTGCGGAACGAGACCTCACCGTCCTGCTTCCAGACCCATTGCCGGCTCAGGAAGTACGCCGGGATGGCCGAGATCACGACCGAAATGATCTGCGACACGACGCCGCCGAACTCTAGGACGATCAGGCAGAAAGCCAAGACGCCCTGGCCGACGAGGACGTTGATCACCGACACGCCGCAATAGCGCATGATCTTCTCGCCGTGTTCGGCGAGAAGAGAACGCAGGCGCCGCAAAGTCGAGGTCACGGGACTTGAGGCTACTGGCACCCCGCCCTGTCAACCCTCCACGGGCGCTGCGTCAACCCCGCTCCGCCCCCAACCGAGCCGCGCGAGCGGCCATGCTTGTAGGGATGTCCCAACACCACGTCAACGCGCTCATCGATCTCCTTGACCTTGAACCCATCGAGGTCAACATCTTCCGTGGGGTGAACCCCGACGAGGAGCGACAGCGGATCTTCGGTGGCCAGGTTGCCGGCCAGGCACTCGTCGCCGCGGCGCGCACCGTCGACGATGACCGGGCCGTGCACTCGCTGCACGCCTACTTCCTGCGGCCGGGCGACCCCAACGTGCCGGTGCTGTACGAGGTTGACCGGATTCGTGACGGACGCTCGTTCACGACCCGTCGCGTGGCCGCCATCCAGCACGGGCGGGCGATCTTCCACATGTCGGCGTCGTTCCACATCGCCGAACCCGGCTTCGACCATCTCGACAGGATGCCCGACGTCCCCAAACCCGACGGGCTGCCCACCCGCCAGGAGCGTTTCGCCGCCGCCGGCATTGAGGACACGTACGGGCCGAGCGCACTTGACGTCCGCTACATCACGAACGACCCGTTCAACCGACGGGAGGCCCTCCCGCCAACCCAACGGGTCTGGTTCCGGGCGAATGGCGACCTCCCCGACGGGCAGGTCCTGCACACCTGCCTCCTCACGTACGCCTCGGACATGACCCTGCTCGACACGACGCTCCTCCCCCACGGCTCGGGTGCCACCGACCGCTCGGTAATGATGACGAGTCTCGATCACGCCATGTGGTTCCACGGCCCCTTTCGGGCCGACGAATGGCTGCTGTACGACCAACACACCCCAGCCGCCTCGGGCGCTCGCGGGCTCGCCACCGGCCGAGTCTTCACCCAGCACGGCCGCCTCGTCGCCAATGTCGTGCAGGAGGGCCTGATCCGGCGGGTCGAGCCGTGAACGGCCGTCGCCTTGTCACTGCGGTCACCGCACTTGCCCTGCTCGCTACGGCATGCGGGACCGACGACACCATCGAAACCGCCGACAGCGTCACCACGATGCCACCGACGGCTTCACCGACGACCACGATCCCCGCTCCCAACAACCCCGACGAGGCAACGACCACAACGCCGTCGATCGGCGACATCAACCAGGCCGCAGTCAAACTCGACCCGCTCGTACGGCTCTTCCAGCCGATCGATGCCGTCGTCGCCCCAAACGGCGAGTGGTGGATCGCTCAGCGCACGGGTGAGGTGCTCGTCGTCGACCCCGACACCGGCATCGCCGGCGATGTCGTGCTCGACATCAACGATGAAACCACCGCCCGCGGTGAGCGCGGCCTGCTCGGTCTCGCCGTCGACGACGAGGCCCTCTACGTCAACTTCACCGACCTCAGCGGCACGACCACGATCGACGCCTTCGTCTTCGATGCCAGAGGTCGACCCGGCAACCGGATTCCGCTGCTGAAGATCGATCAGCCCTTCGGCAACCACAACGGCGGCGCGCTCGCCATCGGCCCCGACGGCAACCTCTACATCGGCGTGGGCGACGGAGGCGCGGCAGACGATCCGCTCAACGCCGGTCAAGACCCCGATCAGATCCTTGGCTCGATCGTTCGGATCGACCCGACCCCGACCGAGCGTGAGCCCTATGCGATCCCCGCCGACAACCCGTACGCGAACGGCGACGGTGTCCCAGAGATCTTCACGATCGGTCTCCGTAACCCGTGGCGCATCGCCTTCGATCCAATGACGAATGATCTGTGGGTCGCCGACGTCGGTCAGAACCGCTGGGAGGAAATCACGCTTCTGCTCGGCACCAACGGCTGGGGACGCGGCGACAACCTCGGGTGGCGACTGCGAGAGGGGGCGTCGACCTTCGCTGGCGACCGACCCGAGAACAACATCGACCCGGTCTTCGTGTACCCCCATGGAAACGGAGTCCCCAGCGGCTGTTCGATCACGGGTGGCGAGGTCTACCGGGGCTCAGCGATCCCTGACCTCTTCGGCGCCTACGTGTTCGGCGACTACTGCACCTCTCGGATCTGGGCCATCTCGGTTCGCTCCGGTGAGGTGGTGTTCCGCGACCTCGACGCCTTGCTGCCTGGTGGCGAACTGGTCGACTTCGCACGCGACCCCAATGGGGAGCTTGTCGCACTGAGCCTTGGCGGGCAGGTCGCCCGTATCCTGCCCGCGTAGCGCATGGGAGCGCCCCCCGGGCGCCCCCCAGTGAGAGATCCCCGCCTCAACGGCGTGAACCCCTAGCGTGGTCGCCATGGTCGAGATCACGATCGCCTCCGAAGCCACACCCGAACTCCACGCGGCGATGGAGCGACTCGTCCCCCAACTGTCGAAATCGAACCCGCCGCCCTCGATGGAAGCGCTCGACGCCCTCTGCCGCTCGGAGGCGTCGACCATGTTCATCGCCACCGACGAGACCGGCATCCTCGGCACGCTCACGCTCGCCATGTTCCGCATCCCGACCGGTATCCGGGCGTGGATCGAGGATGTCATCGTCGACGACGCCGCTCGCGGCAAAGGGGTGGGGCGACTCCTCAACGAAGCGGCGATCGCCCACGCATTCGACGAGGGGGCGATCACCGTCGACCTGACCTCTCGCCCGTCCCGCGAGGCCGCCAACCGGCTGTACCAGCGCATCGGCTTCGTGCAGCGCGAGACCAACGTCTACCGCTACAGCAAGCCCGACCAGCTCGAGAGCTGAGCCTCAGCAGCGCCGATAACGTGTCGGGGTGACTACCTTCCCCGGCGACCACGATCTCGACTGGCATCGAGCCCTGCCCGAGCTCCGCGAGCCGGTCATCATCGCAGCGTTCGAGGGCTGGAACGATGCCGGCGACGCGGCCACCTCCGCCGCCCGTCACCTCGCCGAGCGCTTTGACGCAACCCCACTCGCATCGATCGACCCTGAGCGCTACTTCGACTTCGGCACGACCCGACCGCTCGTCCACCTCGATGACGACCGCCGCCGCACCATCACCTGGCCCAACACCGAGGTGCTTGCCGCCCGAGTACCCACCGCCGACCGCGACGTCGTGTTCGTCGTCGGGCTCGAGCCCCAACTCCAGTGGCGTCGGTACTGCCGTCAAGTCCTCACGCTCGCTGATGCCCTCGGTGCTTCATCCGTCATCACCCTGGGCGCCCTGCTCGCCGACGTTCCCCACACCCGTCCGGTTGACATCTACGGCGCAACGGATGACCCGGTCCTGATGGAACGTCTCGATCTGTCCCCGCCGACCTACGAGGGGCCCACCGGCATCGTCGGGGTGCTCACCACCGAGTCCGCAGCCGCCGGCCACCCCACCACGACCTACTGGGCGGCCGTGCCTTCCTACGTGCCCGGTGCCCCATCGCCGAAGGCGGCGCTCGCGCTCGTCCAACGCGTGTGCGAGACCCTCGGCACGTCCGTGTTCGTCACCGACCTCGAAATCGCCACGGCCAGCTATGAGCGCCAGGTCGACGAACTCGTCGCGGAAGACGATGACACGGCGGCGTACGTGCGCGACCTCGAAACGGAGTGGGACGAGGCCGATGACGACGACCTTGAGGACGACCCCGAGTTGCTGGTCGCCGAGGTCGAGGAATTCCTTCGCGACGTCGACTGACCGCCGCCTGGAGGCGCATAAGCCAAAGGTCGTTGGCTCAAATCCAGCCCCCGCCACCATCACGAAGGGTTAGAAGGGTTGCATCTTGGTGCGGCCCTTCTCCGCAATGGTTGATCTCACAGAGGGCGCATGCGATTCGCTTTCCGGGGATGCGGTTTTCAGCGGGTTTGAGGTCGGTTTGCTCATGGTCAGAGAGGCGAAACGTGAGCCCTGGTCGCAGCTCACGGCGATCGGCCCGCCGTCCGATCAACACGAGAACGAAAACCCCTGGTTGGCCACAACCCTGCCAGGCAGTGGTGTAGGTCGCTGCTATTGCCAGACCCGTCCTTCTGCAGCCCTCGCTCGAGGATGGCCTACTTTCCCGTCCGCCCGGAGTGGCATTCACGCATCGAGAGAGCTCGTTCAGCAGGGTCCTGCCTGCCCACGGCACGATTCTCGACCTGGAGTCGACTGCCGAGCAGCGGCGCCGGGTTTGCTAGGTTGCCGACATGGAGGGCCGGTACCCGAACGGGATCATGCTGACGTTGGCCACGTGCAGCGACCGCGCCCGTCTCGACGAGTGGCTCCACTGGTACGCCCACATCCATACACCCGACGTCACCTCTGCAGGGGTGTTCGTCAACATGATCCGGTTCCGCAATACCAACCCGAATCATCAGGGCCGCGAGTACGTCAATCTCAGCGAGACTTACTTCGACGACCCGGTAGAGGCGCTCGAAGAACTCAAGCGGCGGAGGTCCCCGTTCCGAAGCGACGACCGCCAGTCGCCCTACACCGAGGTCGCTCCGGGCGGTGGGCCATACCGACGGGAAGGCGGCGAGTTCCAGTTCGTCAAGAATGCTCCGGTTCGAGGGGTCCTGATGGGCGCTTCGAGGCCCGTCGACGGCGTGGACTCGGCCGACTTCAACCGGTGGTTCAACGACGCCCACGTACCTGCCGTCCTCGGTCCTGGAATCTTCCAGAGTGCCTACCGCTACCGATCGGCGACCTCCGACGACTCCGGACCTAGCTATCTTGCTATCTTCGAGACCGATCGGGAGGACGTTGCGGCTGCGGCAGCCGAGAATCAGGCTGCACTTGCGGCGCTCGGCACGGACGACGGGGCCGACGACGTACGCGAGGTCCTTTGGTGGCTAACCGCCGAAAGGGTCTTCCCGCTCGAAGGAAGAGCCTAAGTGCGCGGCCGTTTGAGCGGGAAGGTCGCGCTGATCACGGGCGGCGGGAACGGCCAGGGTGCTGCCGAAGCCCGGTTGTTCGTTGCGGAAGAAGCGTCCGTCGTCGTAGCCGACCTCGACGATGAGGCGGCTGCGGCGGTCGTCGCCGATCTGCGGGCGGCCGGCGGCCAGGCGATGGCCGTGCACCTAGACATCAGCGATGCCGACGAATGGGCCTCGGCAGTCGAAGCGACGGTCGACCGATTCGGGCAGCTCGACATCCTCGTCAACAACGCCGCCATCTTCCTCGGCGAGGGACGGATCGATGCCGTGTCCGACGAGGACTGGCACCGCATGTTCGCCGTCAACTCGACCGGCCCGTTCTTCGGCATCCGCGCGTGCGTTCCCGCGATGCGCTCTTCGGGCGGCGGCTCGATCGTTAACATCGCCACGACCAACGCCCTCCACGGCAGCAACCTCACCCCGGCCTACGGCGCGTCAAAGGCGGCGGTGATCAACCTGACGATGTCGGCAGCCGTCCAGTACGGGCCGGACGGGATCCGCGCGAACGTGATCCTTCCTGGACCAACTGACACCGCCATGCTTCGGGGTTTCATGGGTGAGGCCGCCGACAAGGCGGCCGACCTGCTCCCGCTTCGCCGTCTCGGCCAACCGGCTGACATCGCAAACGGGGTGGTGTTCCTCGCCTCCGACGACGCAGCCTGGATCACGGGCGCGCAGCTCAACATCGACGGCGGCCTCCGGGCCTGATCGGAGGACCGGCGTGACGAAAACGGTCGTCGTGGAACGCGACGTGATGGTGCCGATGCGCGACGGCGTCCGGCTCGCGACCGACATCTACCGGTTGGATAGCGCCGAGCCCGGTCCGGTGCTCGTCCACCGCAACCCCTACGACAAGTCGGTCGCCCAGCACGTCGGCAGCCAGATGCTCAACCCGATCGTCGCCGCCGAGCATGGCTACACCGTCGTTGTGCAGGATTGCCGCGGCTGCTTCGCGTCGGAAGGCGTGATGGATCTGTACTCGCAGGAGTTCGACGACGGCTACGACTGTGTTGAGTGGGCGGCCACCCAACCGTGGAGCAACGGGCGTGTCGGCATCTACGGATCGTCGTACATGGGCGTGACTGCGCTTCTCGCCGCCGTCGCTGCGCCTCCCCACCTCAAGGCTGCCGCATCGTACCTGACGACCGGCAACTTCCACGAGGGTTGGATGTACACCGGTGGAGCGTTCGAACTGGGCTTCAACATGGGTTACACCCAGGTCAAGGCCCGCCAGGCGATCGCCCGACGCAGCATTCACGCCGATCGGGCGGCTGCGCTGATGGCCGAACTAGGAACGTCGGGCGCCAACCGGCTCGAGCTGTGTCGCCACCTCCCGCTTGACGAGGCGCCGGTGTTGCGAGAACGCGACGTCCTACCATACTGGCACGACTTCCTCGACCATCCGACGTACGACGACTATTGGCGCCGCCTCGATGTCGCCGGCCGAGCCGACGAGATCCAGGCGCCGATCCTCCACATCGCCGGCTGGTACGACCAGTTCCTCAAGGGGCACCTGGACCTCAACCGGGCCCTCGACGCGCATCCCAACATCCACGTTCGCGACACCCACCGGTTCGTCATCGGACCGTGGGACCACAATTCTTACGAGGGCCACCGCCTCTCGGCAGCTGGCGAACGCGAGTTCGGGCTGGCGGCGATTAGCGGCGTGATAGCGGTATCCGGCCTGGTGCTCGAGTGGTTCGACCGTTGGCTGTGCGACGTCGAGGGACCAATGTTCGCGGAGCCGCGGGTGCGCTACTTCTCCATGGCCGGACCCGACCAAGGATGGCGGACTACGCCCGATTGGCCGCCGCCGACCACGCCGGCGCCGTGGTACCTCGGCGACCGCATCGGACTGACCGTCGAACGGCCGACTGTGCCCGGCGCCCGCTCGTTCGACTTTGACCCAAACGACCCAGTGCCGACCGTGGGCGGTCGGACTTTCTCGCTGGCTGCCGGCGGTGGCGGGGTCCAGGATCGGGCGAAGGTCGCCCGGCGTGACGATGTCCTCGTCTTCGAATCCGCTCCGCTCGACAAGCCGATCAGCGTGGGGGGTAACGTCCGGGCCCCGTTGTGGGTGATGAGTTCCGCTGTAGACACCGACTTCACCGCCCACCTCGTCGATGTCGAACCCAGCGGGTACTGCGTTCCGGTGGCTGACGGGATTCAGCGAGCCCGCTACAGAAACTCGGTCGAGGCGCCGGAGTTCCTCACGCCCGACGAGCCGACGGAGCTAACCATCGACCTGTGGGACACCGCCTACACATTCGCCGCCGGTCACCGCATCCGGCTCGAGATCTCATCGAGCAGCTTCCCCCGCTGGAGTCGCAATGCAAACGCCGCCGTGCAACCGGAGAAGGCGCAGCCCGACGACCTCGTCGTCGCCACCAACACGGTCCTGTTCGGTCCGGACCAGCCGAGCCACCTGGTGTTGCCGACGTTCGGCTGAAACGGTCGCTGGAATCCGAAGAGCCTGCTTACTGGGTGCCGATCCGATGCCGTCAAGAAGCTGGATGGCGTCGTCGCTGTGGGCGCTACTCGCCAACATTCGAAGACGGCGCTGCCCTAGCTGCTGGATTCGGGGGTCACCTCCATCGTCGCATTCAACGACCTAATGGCCCTTGACCTTCTCGTCGAGTCGACGCGCCGGGCCCTTTCGTTCCTGGCGAACTCAGCGTGATCGGACCCGACGACGTGGCGGTGGCCTCATGGCGACGCCGCCGCTGACCACCCTCGCTTGTTTCCTTGGAGGATCTTGCGATGTTGGCGAGAGATGATGCCAAGAACGCTGCCCGTGCGGCTGATCGTCCGGAACAGCACGGGTCCGTCCCCGGGCTCAACCTGGGACGCTTTGGGATCAGACCCCAGTTTTGCAAGTGGTGAAAGACGACATGTCGTCGCCTTCGGTGCGGCGGCGGTACTCGCTGAAGTTGAACGGCCACTGGGTAACGATGCGGCCCGATGCCGATCGGTAGTACCCGTTGCACGACGCCTGCCACACGTCGACGCCAGCAATCTCCTCCTGAAGCGTGGTGTTGAAATCATCCATCACGTCTCGACGAACTTCGATCCACTCGTCACCTGCGGCCTCGAGCCCGTCCACGAGCCGCAGCAGGTATTCGACCTGGTGCTCGAGCATCAAGATGATCGAGTTGCCACCGTTGGTGTTGGGACCATAAAGCATGAACATGTTCGGGAACCCGCTGGTCGTAACGCCGAGGTACGCCGCGGGGTCACCGGCCCAAGCATCGGTCAGAGCAACGCCGTTTGCCCCGATGACGTCGATCGCACTGACGTAGTCGGTGGTGACGAAACCCGTTGCGAGCACGATCGCATCGACGAGGCGTTCGGTCCCATCCGCGGTCAAGATCCCGTTCGCAGTCACTCTCTCCACCGGGTCGACCACGAGCTCGACGTTCGGCCTGTTGAAGGTCGGTAGGTAGTCATTGGAAAGCAACGGGCGCTTGCAGCCCCATGGGTAGTCTGGGGTTAGCAGTGCTCTAATCTCTGGGTCGTCGACCTGAAGGAGCTGTTCGGTCGCTCGTGCCGTGATTGCCTCCATCGTCGTGCTCGCCGTGTAGTCGAGCCCGAGTTCGATCACTTCGAACAGCGCATCGCGTGACTCGAGCATCAGCTCCGGCTGGTCCCGGAACGCCTGCTTCTGCTCCTCGGTGTACGGGGCGTCATCCTTGGGCAAAATCCAGTTGGGCGTTCGTTGAAACACGTGGAGCTGCTCCACTGTTGACGCAATCTCGGGAATGAACTGCACCGCAGAGGCCGCAGAGCCGATGACCGCCACGCGCTCAGCTGTCAGGTCGTGGTCATGGTCCCACTGGGCGGAGTGGAAGACCGCTCCGTCGAACGAATCCAGACCGTCGATGTCGGGCAAGTTGAGGCGACCGAACATGCCGACGGCGCTGATGAGGAATTGCGCCCGAACCTCGTTGCCATCGTCGAGCGTCAACGTCCACCGAGCTGCCGCGGGGTCCCACACTGCTGCCTTGACCCCGGTGTTGAGACGCAGGTGCGGTTCGAGGCCCCGATCAGCAGCGACCCTTTGGAGATACTCGAGGATCTCGGGCTGGGTGCCGTACGGCTTGGACCATTCAGCACTCGGAGCGAACGAGTAGCTGTACATGTGTGAGGCGATGTCGCAACACGCGCCGGGGTAAGTGTTGCGCAGCCAAGTGCCGCCGACCGACGGCTCCCGGTCGAAGATGAGGAAGTCCTCTCGACCCGTTTCAGAGAGGCGGACCCCGGCGCAGATGCCGCCTGCGCCGGCACCGATGATGGCGAACTGGGTCTCGCCGCGATCGTTCATGTCCGGAGGCGCACTACGCGCTGCCGTGGCGCAACAGTGACCCCGGGGTTGCCCCAGTGCACTCGCCGTTGCGGAACGTCACCTCACCGTTGACCATGATGTAACGATAGCCGCGCGGCCTTTGTACCAGCCGCCAGGCGCCGGCCGGGAAGTCCCATGCCCGCTCAGGCTCGCCCACGTGCAGTTCATCGAGGTCATAAACGATGATGTCAGCTGGCGCTCCCTCGCGGATCCACCCGCGATCGGTGATGCCCGCCGCCTGTGCCGGATAGGCCGAGAGGCGCCAATGCGCCTGTTCGAGGTCCATCAGTTCGTTGTCGCGGCAAAGCAGTGCGAGGAACTCGGTGGGGTAGCGGCCGTGGGTGAGGAACTTCGTGTGGGCTCCCCCGTCGGAGACCCCTGGCAGGGAGACGTCGCAGTGGATTACTTGGCTCATCGCTTCGTTGTCCGCCGGTCGCGGCGGGGTGATGAATAGCGCCCGCATGTTGTCCTCGAGCGCTACGTCGATGAACGCATCGACGACGTGGCAGTCGCGGATCTGCGCGATCTCGCCGACCGTGTAGCCCTCGATTTCTTTGAGGTCGGGTTCGTGCACGATACCAACCAACAGGTCGTCGGTGAGTGCCAACATCGGCGCGCCAGCGTCGAACGCATCTCGGATCCGGCGACGGTTGTCTTCGTTGAGCAGGTTCGCGCGGCGCTGCTCGACGTCGCCCATCAGGACCTCGCGCCACACCTCGACGGTGTCGAACAGGTTCCAGTCTTCCAGTGTGAATTGGAAGTCGTTCTCGACGGTGAGGGCCTGCGCGTATAGGCGCAGACCCCGGGCGTTGGCATCATGGAGCCAGGCGATGGTGTCCTTGTAGGGGACCTGTGGGTTGCCGTGCTGATCGGCAAACAGGGCGAGGACGTTCCACAGGATGGGGCGTCCTGAGGCTTCGGCAAGCTTCTCCGTGAGTTCTTGACTTGCGCCGATGCACTGGATGAGTCCACGCCCGGCATCGCGAAGGACTTCGGCGAACGCGATGAGATCGTCCTCGGTCATCAGGTTCGTGATCATCGGGCTACCGTCGAAGTCCCGCTGCACCTCCATCTCGGCATCGGTGAGTTGCCCAGACCATCCGCAAGCGCCAGCGTCGAGTGCTTCGCGCATGAGACGATGCAATTCGGCGCGCTCCTCGTCGTTGGCGGGACGGCCCTTCGCCGCCTCGACCCCCATGACGTAGGCCATGAGCGGGTTGAGAGGGACGTAGCTGATGATGTTGACGCCCTTCGGCGTGCGCTCGATGCTGTCGAGGAACTCAGGAAACGTCTCCCAGTCCCATGGCATGCCGGCTTGCATCGATTCGAGCGGCACGGCCTCGTTGCGGGTCATCGTCTGCATGGACCGCTCTCGGTCCTCCGGCTTGACCGGCGCAAATCCGAAGCCGCAGTTGCCAATGGCAACCGAGGTGACGCCGTGGTAACCCGAGATCGTGCACCACGGATCCCAATAGACCTGCGAGTCATAGTGAGTGTGCAGGTCAACGAAACCGGGCGCGACGTGCAGCCCATCGGCATCGATCACCTGGTCGGCATCGGCGGCATCGATGCCACCGATGGCCTCGATCACCCCGTCGCGGATCCCGATGTCACCGACGTAGCGCGGTGTGCGCATTCCGTCGAAAATCGTGCCGCCTTTGATTACGGTGTCGAACCTTGCCATCGTGCACCTCCAGGTGCGCTCTTCACGCACTAGCCGTTGGCAACTTATTATACTGAGCGATCTATTTCCTTCGCGAAATCGGAGACCACGCATGGATCTGCTTCTCATCCGCCACGGCCAACCCGAGCGCCAGGAACTCGCCGACGGCGATGTCGCCGACCCGCCGTTGACCGACCTCGGACGCCAACAGGCAGTGGCGGTCGCCAATCTGCTGGCCGATGAGAACGTAACCCACATCGCGGCGAGCCCGTTACGCCGAGCTCGCGAGACGGCGGCACCGTCGGCCGCTCGGCTCGGCATCGACGTCAGCTACGATCCGCGACTCGAGGAACTCGGCCACGGTGGAGCCTCCTACATACCCAACGAACAAGCTGTCGCGAGCGACGACAAGTGGGCGGAGTACGATGCCAACCCGCTGTTCATGTTCGGCCAGCACGGTGGTTTCGACGTGTTTCGTGACCGGGTGGTCTCGGCATTTGACGACCTAGTCGCTTCGCACCGAGGTCAGACCGTGGCGGTTTTCAGTCACGGCGGAGTCATGGGCACTTACATCATGTCGATAGTCGGCTATGACTGGCCGTTCACTCTCCAGAACGACTACTGCGGGCTGACCCGCGTTCGGGCTGCATCAAGCGGATTTCGGAGCGTGCAAAGCGTCAACGAGACGCTCCACGTCCGGGGGCTCATGGCCACCCGCGACGTCCAGTAGCAAAGACTCCTGGTACCGAGGCTCACCACTCGAACAAAAAGTTATCTGACCCCGTCAGTCGGGTCAGATCTCGCCTGCGATGCCGGTCGTCATGTGGCCTTCACCCTTGTGGAACTGGCCCATGGTGCCGCCGGCCAGGTGTCCAGCGTCAACCGCAATGGTGACGCCCGATACATAGCGGCTCTCGTCGCTCGACAGGTAGACGACGGCATCAGCGACATCACGCGGGCTCCCTGCGATCCCCAGCGGCGATGAAGCCGCAATCATGTCGCGCACCCGCTGGCCCATGGCTTCGTCGCCGCTGGGAATCGTCATGTTCGTCGGCACCGTGCCAGGCGCTACTGCGTTGACGCGAATCCCGAAATTGCAGAGCTCCGACGCAGCGGATCGGGTGAGCCCGACCACTGCGGTCTTGGCCGTTGTGTATGCATGCGAGCCGATACCACCGGCCAGGCCGGCGATGCTCGACGTCAACACGATCGCGCCGCGGCCGAGTGGCTCCATGACTCGCGCCGCATGCTTGATGCCCAGGAAAGGACCTTTCACAAGAATGTCCAACGTTCGGTCCCAGTCCTCTACTGGAGTCTGCGATATTGGCCCCGAGGCCCCGAGGATGCCGGCGTTGAGAAACGCGACATCGACGTAGCCGAACGCCTCGGTGCCGGCATCGAAGCCGGCGGCGACGTCCTTCTCGACCGACACGTCCATGCCCACCCCGAGGGCGACGTCTGGGCCGCCGAGCTCCTTAGCCACCGAGCGAGCGGCATCCGCGCGCACGTCGGCGATGATGACGCGTGCCCCCTGCTCGACGAAAGCACGGGCGGTGGCCTCTCCGATCCCACTCGCTCCGCCCGTCACCAAGCCGACCTTACCGGCGAGACGTCCTCGGGTTTGTGCCGACATTGCTGGCTCCTCACTCACCTGGGAAAGACAGGCCCTGGCGGATCATCTCCGCGCGGACATGTTCGTGTCCTAGATGCTGCAAGCTGAACGCTGCCTGCTGGGCCATCTGGAAGCCCTGAGCGTCGAGGGCCTGGTTGACCGACAGCTTCGCCAGCTTCAGCGCGAACTGGGGACGGGCTGCGATCCGCTCGGCCAGAGCGAGCGTCTCGTCGAGAAGGTCCGCAACCGGGACCACCCGGTTCACCATGCCGATGTCGGCGGCGTCCTCAGCGCTGAACCAATCCCCGGTGAATAGGAACTCCTTTGCCTTGCGGATGCCCATCTCCCACGGGTGGCAGAACCACTCGACGCCGTTCACGCCGAAGTCCACTGTCATATCCCGGAACTGAGCATCATCCGCGCACACAATCAAGTCACACACCCACATGAGCATCAACCCTCCGGCAATCACCTTGCCCTGCACTGCGGCGATGGTGGGCTTGGGCAGGTCGTGCCAGCGGCGGCACATGTGGAGGTACATCTCCTCCTCCATGGCCATCAAACCCTCAGCGCCCGGACGTGTCCAGGACCCACCGACCCAATGGGGGTCCGCATCGAACTGGCCGGGGCCCTTCAGGTCGTGACCGGACGAAAAGTCGGGGCCTTCGGCAGCCAGCACGATGCAGTGAACTGCGTCGTCGTGGGCTGCCTGGCTGAACGCTTCGTTGAGCTGGTACGTCATCTGTTTGTTCTGGGCGTTGCGCGCCTGGGCGCGGCTGAGCGTTATCAACGCCACCGTTCCCTCTGCGCGAGTCTCGTAACGCACGAAATTCTCTTTTTCGCTCATCGCTGGTCCTCTCCTTTGGTCCCCAGGTAGCTCGCCTGGAGTGTGGCTACATCCTCTGACAGCTCCGCGTTTGTGCCGGACGCGACGAGTTCGCCGTGATCGAGTACGTAAGCCCGGTCACTGATCGCCAACGCGCTGTGGACGTGCTGTTCCACCAAAAGGACTGCGAGCTTGGTGTCGTTTGCGATGCGGCGCAGGACCTGCAAAATGTCGGCCACAATCAGTGGAGCCAGGCCCAAGCTCAGTTCGTCGACCATTAACACACGCGGGTCGGCGATGAGGCCGCAGCCCAGGGCGAGCATCTGCTGTTCGCCGCCCGAGAGCAGACCCGCGCGACGTTTCATCAGAGAACCGAGCGTGGCGAAGTTGTCCACCACGTCGTCGACGGTGACCGTAGATGACTTGCACTTGCGGAGGCGAAGGTTCTCCGCCACGGTCAACTGGTGGAAGAGTCCTCGGTTCTCCGGGACGACCGCAAGGCCCTTCCGACATACGTAGTGGGCGCGTAGGCCGGTCACGTCGTCACCCAGCAGTGTCACGCGGCCGGCGATCGCCGGCTGAAGGCCGCAGATCGTCCGCAGGGTCGTGGACTTACCGGCCCCGTTGGGCCCCAACAGTGAGACCACCTCGCCGGCCGCGACGTCGAGGTCGAGTCCTCGCACGACCGGCACGCCGTTGTAGCCCGCTGTCAACTCGGTGGTCGCTATGGCGGTCATGAGCCCCCCGGGGTGGTGTCGGTGGTCTCCGCGCCGAGGTACGCATTGATGACCTCGGGGTCGGACCGGATCTCCTCAGGGGTGCCGGCAGCGATGATCTCACCGAAGTTCAGAACATAAATGCGGTCGCAGACATCAAGCACTAGCCCCATATCGTGATCGATCAAGAACACGCCGATGCCGGTGCCTGCAACGTCGCGGAGCCGCGTCCCCAGTTCTCGGCTCTCACCGCTGTCGAGTCCCGCGGCTGGTTCGTCGAGACACACCACCCGCGGATTGCCAGCCAGACAGCGGGCCACGCCAAGCAGCTTGCGCTTGCCGAGTGACAGATCCTGAGGTCGCGAGGTGGCGTCGTCACGCAGCCCCAACAGGTCCATCGCCCAAACCGCAGTCGACACTGGAGTTTCTCGCGTGGGTCTGACGATATCTTGCACTACCTGTCGGACGGTTCCCGCAGTGGTCGGCACCAAGACATTCTCGTAAGCCGACATGTCCGCGAAGAACTCTCCGGACTGCCACGTGCGGCCTAGGCCAGCGCGCGCCCGGCGATGGGCGCTTCCGTCGTCGAGCCTGCGACCTGCGAGCGTCACAGCACCGGTAGCCGGCGTGAATCCGGTCACGGCATCCACGAACGTCGTCTTGCCGGCACCGTTCGGTCCGATAAGGCCGACAATCTCGCCCGCACCGACCTCGACGGATGCGCCGTTGACCGCGAGGAGCCCACCGTAGCGAACGGTCAACCCATCAACGCTGAGCGCCGGACGGTCGGGTGACGGCTCCAACTCGGGAGGCGCTCCGGCTTCGGGCATGCGCGGGGCGAGGCGAAGCTGATCCTCCTCGCCCTTGGCCGCCAACTTCGCTAGGCGCCGTTCCTCAGTCGCACCGGCGATGCCGATCGGGTTGATGACCATGGTGACGATGAGAAGGATGCCGGCCAGAGCGGCGTACTCTCGGCCTCCGAAGAAGTCGAAGTAGTCGTTTATGATGACGAAGGCAATGCCCGAAGGAGCAATCACGCCAGCAATGAGCGCTCCGTTGATGCTGCTGATGCCGCCCAAGTACGCAAACACGACGAAATTGAGACTTGCGAACACTGCGAACTGGTTGCTGTCGGTGGCGAACTGGCCAAGGAAGAAAGCCATCATCGTGCCAGCGAGCCCGGCAATGGCTGACGAGATTGCGAAGGCGAGGAGTTTCGTCTGGGCAACATTGACCCCCGCAGAGGTGGCGGCGCGCTCGTTGGAACGAACGGCGAGGAACCGGCGGCCGGTAGAGCTACGGATGATGTTGGTGACGACAAGCAACACAAAGACCACCAGCACCAGAACCAGCAAGGTGAAATGGACGCGGGCCGTCTCGCGACCAACCTGGCGGCTAAGATTTAGGCCGAACATCTCGGGATCATGGACCTGATTCTCACTGGGATCCACGAATCTCGGGTTGGCGAACACGAAACGTTCAATGGCTACCGCACCCGCCATGGTTACGACGGCCAGTTGTGCGCCACGGATTCGCAGCGCTGGGATCCCCACAATCGTTCCCAGCACGGTGGCGAGCGCCACGGCGGCGATCATGTTGAGTGGGAATGGCCAGCCGTCACCGAGCTTCATGACGAGGAAGGCCGATGCGCCGGCGAAGGCGGCCTGCGCAAGCGTGATCTGACCGACCAGCCCCGTCAGGACCACGATCGACAGGGCCATCAGAACGCCAATGAGGGTGCTGGTCAGCGCCAGGCGGTATGTGTTGGAGAACAGATACGCCAGCGCAGTGACCGCCACAAAAGAGAGGCCGACCAGGGGCCAGCGCGGCGATACCCGGATCACGTCGGGAAGCCGATCTTGCACTGTGTCGCCACGTTCGGGAAGTCTGCGCCCGGCGATGAACAGAGCGATGACGATGATCACGAACGGGACGGCGTCAAAAACCCCAGATGTGTCAGCGAAATCAGGCCACCAGGAACGACCCCGGAGAAAGCCGACTTCCGATTGCAGCATCCCCAGGGCGAGTCCGGCGGCGGTAGTCACCGTCAACGAACTGAGCCGGCCGACCAGCGCGGCCGCCAGCGCCGGGACGATGAACAGCGAGTAGGTCGTCGGGCCCAACGGAACGATGCTCGAGGCGAGGATGAGCATGAGGCCGGTCAGCGCGGCGCTGGCGACCCATGTCACGCCCGCCAGCGACGTGGGAGAGAACCGTGCTAGCGATGCAGCCTCCTCGTTCTCCGCTGTTGCCCGGATTGCCAGGCCTGTACGTGACCTGCGGAACCAGGCGCCGACCAAGAGCGCAGCACCAACAGCGATGGCGGCAACGAAGAGCCGGTCGCGAGGGATTTCCAGGCCGGCGATCTTCACCCACTCCTTGGGCAGGATGCCCTCCACGTTGCGCGGCGTCTCGCCGAATCGCAAGAGCATCAGTGTCTGCAACGTGGTAAGGAGGCCGATCGAGGCGACGATTCGGGCCAGCACGGGTGCCGCTCGCATGGGCCGGAAGATCGCAAGGTAGCTGAATAAAGCGAGGACCACGGTGGACAACAGGCCCAGTGGGAGCGCGGTCCACAGGTTGAGGCCTCCGGAGTCGATCGTCACTCGGTCAGGAATGATGAAGACCGGGAGCACGAAATCGCCTGTCTTGCGTAGCTCGTCGGTCACCAATGCGCCCCAGGTGGCCAAGGCCGCCAACGCGAAGTTGATGATGCCCGTGCCCTTGTAGGTGATGACCAGACCCATTCCCAACGACGCGTAGATCGAGCCGAAGCCAAGGCCGAGGATCGCGAAGGTCAGATACGTGTCGAGCACGGCACCCCCCGGGACCGGTCGTGGGTGAGTCTCCCCCGGGGCCACCTAACCACCTGGCCAGGCGGCCCCAGGGGAGCAAACTTCACTGGAGCACCGGCAATAGGCCGAGGTTGACGAACGTGCCGTCGGCAACGATCTCGTACAGCCACATGTTCGTGCCGCAACCGGTCTGGCCGGCGTCGGGCCGCGCCGCGCAGTCGACGGGGCCAGCCATGAACACGTCAAACGCCGCGGACGGCAGGTTGTCGTACACCGTGTCGCCCGTGATCTCGGTGATCGGCAACGACTCGATTGCCCGGGCAAGGTTGATGGCGGTGCCAAAGACATCGCGGGCGTAGCCGAACTCGCCGCCGATCGCGACGTTGGGCAGATCTGCGACTGCGTCGCGATAGATGCCGACCTCATTAGCGACCTGATCGGTCGGCGCGTTCGCCTCATCACCCGGCAGGATCGTGAACGAGTAGATGTAGTTGCCCGCTATGTCCGCAGCGTTTGCGATCGCGTCCGCCGCGCAGCTAGCTGCCAGGAACGGCGGCGTGTTTGGCGTGTTAATCGCAGCGCTGATGAACCCGGGGCAATCGCCGGGTGCTGACAGGATCTGGGCGCCGACAAAGTCGGGGCCACTGGCGACCGCGGTCAACATTTTGGCCGACCAGTCGGGTACTTCGGGCGCTGCCGCGAAGAACGTCGGGGTGATCGACACACCCAGCCCGTCCGCCAATTCAGCCGCAGTCTCAGCTGATGACTGGCCGCTGGCGTTATCGGTGAAGAACACCCCACCGTTCTCGAAGCCGAGTTCTCCCATCGCCGCTATCGGAGCACCGAGGAACGCAGTGGACGGTGGGAAGAAGTGGGTCGAGCTCTCGACACTCTCAGCCTCGGGTACCGATCCCGGCGCAGCGCCGAACGAAGCTAGGCGGGCGCTCGTGAGGTCGTTGGGGTTGACGAACAACAGCGTCAGGCCCGTCGCCACCACCACGTCCTCGGCGATGAACTGGTTCAGACAGTCGACGGTGGACTCGGGGGTGAACAGGGACATGCATGTAACCACCTCAAAGGTGTTGCCGCCACAGAATCCGCCGAGCTCGTCGTTCACATAGTCGACTCCGGCTGCGAAGAGCTCGTCATTGCCTGGCAGCGGGAGGCCCAGGTAGCCAATTTTGACCGCGCCGGGGCTCTCGGTAATGCAACCGGGCGTTGGCTCGGGTTCGGGTTCAGGTGCGGTTGAATCGGGCGCAATCGTCGTCGTAGTGACATCCTCCGCGTCGAGCGCAGAGGATGTCGTTTCGGCGGCTGGCTCCGACTCGGGGGTTTCGGCCCCGTCGTCGTCGCCGCACGCGGCTGCAACCAGCGCGAACACCAGGAGCACACCGATCAGGTAACGGATTCTCTTCATGGTCAGGATTCCCTCCTTGGGTCCAATTCGTGGTGCTCAGCCGGCTGCCGCCTCGACCAGCTCCTTCGGGAGCTCACCGCGGCCATAGAGCGACTGGGCTAACTGCATGCGCTGCCTCGCCAGCGGTGTCGCTGCGAGGCGTCGAAAGGCGGCCTGCTCCTCGAGGAGCGCATCATCGAGGCTGCGGTTCATCGAGTCCCTCAGCAACTGCTTCATGGCGGTGATGGACTGATGCGGTCGCGTCGCAAGCTCTGTCGCCCACTCAAGGGCAACGCGTCGGGCATCTCCGGCTGCGGTGAGTCGGTTGACGGCCCCCAGGTTATAGAGCCGCTCGGCGCTGACTGGCCGGCCGTCCAGCACCATCTCTGCGGCCACCGTCGGTCCGATCAGGCGCACCAGGCGGGAGGTCCCGCCGATGCCGGTAGTGATGGCCATGGCGACCTCGGGTTGAGCAAAGGTCGCGTCGGCACCAGCAACGCGCAGGTCGCACGCCCAGCCGATCTCGCAGCCGCCGCCCGAGGTCGAGCCGTCGATGGCGGCGATAACGAGAAGGTCGGGTCGGTCGAGTTGTCGGAGGACGCGGCCGAAACCGTCCGGATCGCCGGTGGTCGGCTCACCTGCGAAGGTTGCGAGGAGGTCGCCCAGCCAGGCGTGCTCGAGCCAATGCCCGGCAACCGATGACGACACGACCGCGATCCGGGCTCCGGCCTGATGTGCTTCGTCGAGGCCGCAGGCCAGCGCGCAAGCCCCCGCCCACGAGACGGTGTTAGCGATCTGGGGGTCCGCAAAGGCGATCTCGGCGACGCCGTCGCTGGGGTGGGTGAGCTCAACGAGTTTGCGCTCGGGCATTTCGTACTCCCCCCTCGCTCAGCTGAGCCTTCCATCGCAAGCCCCATCTCGGACTCCGCCTGGAAAGAATATATCGACCAATCTATTCGTGTCGAGATTGCGGTGTCCGAGGCCGAGATTGCGGTGCCGGAGGCCTAGTGTGGTCGGCGCCCGGGCAAGACCCAGCGCGTCGCCGAAGTCAACGAGGAAGGTCAGGGCGAAGACCGACATGAGCACCAGCCGTCGACCACCGGGCCGTCCACCCGACACCAACAGCGCTTCGACTCGTCGCGAGATGATCGAGGCGGCCCGAGCTTGCTTCGGTTCCTTCGGCTTCGACAAGACCTCGAACGCAGACATCGTAGAGAAGGCAGGTGTCACGACCGGACCGCTTTACCATCACTTCGGTTCCAAGGCCGGTTTGTACGGCGCGGTCGCCAACGATTCGATCGCCGTGCTGGTTGGACGACTCGAGGACGTGGTCGGGGCGCGCGCCGACGAGGATGTCGTGTCGCGGCTTGGCGCGATGCTCCAGGCGGTCGCCGAGATCTACATCGAAGACGAGGACCTGGCGCGCTTCGATGCCATCGGGCCGCTGGAACTCAAGCGCACCCCGGAGTTGGTCGACCACATCGACCGCTCCCAACGCGCCCGGCTCAGCGCTCTCTTCGACGCTTTGATCGAGGACGCTCGGGACGCACAACACGTCGACCCAACCTCGAGCGACGCGGCCTTAAACGACCTGATCACGGTGTTGTACTTCGGGTTGATCTATTACTGCGCGGTGGTCGATGCCGACGCTCGACCGTTCGACGTTGTCGAGGTCATCGTCAAAGGTCTACGCGGCCAACTCTTCGCCTGAGACGCGTCCGTTCAGTTGCGAGGGACCTCACTCCACGGAGCGCCCTTGAAGGTATCCGGTTCCCTCGGGAGCCCGAGGACGCGCTCGCCGATGATGTTGCGTTGAATGTTCGACGTACCGCCGAGGATCGTCGACGCCGGCGAGTAGAGGAAGAGGAATTGCGCATCAAGGTTGGCCATCGTGAGCTCGCCCCGCCCATTGGGCTCCGGGCGCTCGGGCACCTCGTCATAGGCCGTGGCGGCCGGTCCCATCAGATCGATACGAGCCGCAGCGATGCGTTGGTTGAGTTCGCTCCCGGCGAGCTTTCCAGTAGAGGCCTCCGGACCCGGCGGGCGACCCGCTTGAGCCCCGGCAGCACTGCGAAGAGCAGTCATCTGGTTGGCTCGTTCCGCGCACCAGAGCGTCATCAGCCGGTCCCGCACAACAGGGTCGTTCCAGGTGCCGCGTTCTTTGGCCTCGTCGATAACCTGATCGACGATTCCGCGGCCGACTTTGGGTCGGCCCGACAGGCTGCCCCGCTCGTTCATCAACGCGGTGGTGGAGACCATCCAGCCTTCGTCGACCGGTCCGAGGCGCATCGAGTCGGGGATCGCGACGTCGTTGAAGAAGACCTCGTTGAATTCATCGTCGCCAGTCATCTGACGCAGGGGGCGAACGTCGATTCCCGGCGTCGTCATGTCGAGAAGGAAACACGTGATCCCCTTATGCTTCGCCTGGTCGGGATCGGTGCGAGCCAGCAGGATTCCCCAGTCGGATCGCTGCGCCCACGAACTCCATACCTTCTGCCCGTTCACTACCCAGACGTCGCCGTCTTTGACGGCTCGCGTCGACAGCCCCGCAAGGTCCGATCCCGACCCGGGCTCCGAGAAGAGTTGACACCATCGGACGCGACTCCTCGCAATGTCGTCGAGCATCGTGAGCTGTTCAGAGGATCCGAAGCTCTTGATGCATGCGGCGACGAGCGCCCGACCCACAAAATCGAATCCTCGGGGGACCTGCTGGCGGATCATCGTCGCTTCGACCTCGCGCGCCTCGGTTGGCGACAGCCCCAGGCCGCCGTGTTCGGGGTCCCACATCGGCGTTTGCCAGCCAGCCGCTCCGAGCGCATCCAAGAACGCGTCAAGGTCCATTTCGGCTTGGAGTTCGTCGAGGCGCTCGTCGTCTTGCGACGAAGCGGCATCAGCCCAGCCCGCCGGTAGACGATGGGCCAGCCAGGCCTCCAGTTGGTCCGCAGCGGTCTCGGCCATGTCAGCCCAGCTCGTGCGCGGTCCAGGCGGCGTGGTCGTCCGCCGCGGCCATGGTCCGTTCGACCAGCTGATCGATGAGCGCTGCGCCCCGCTCGTTGCTGGGATCAAGGTGCACGACGCCCGACGCCATGGTGACCGTGTAAAAGAGCAATGCTTCGCGGTAGAGGCCACGCAGTTCGTCAGCATCGAACCCGGACGCGGAGCGCGCCGTGGCGCCAAGGGATTCGAGGTACAGGTCGAACAAGTCCTCTTCGACATCGCGTCGCGTGTCGGTGGTGAGATTCAACAGAATAAAGAAAAACAGATCTGTCGTCCCCGGGTTCGGCGCTGCGGCCTGCCAGTCGATGATGGCCATCGAGCCGTCGTCGCCGAACAAGAGGTTGTCGAGCCGGTAGTCGCCGTGGATCAGGGTGGTCGGCCTCGTGCAGTATGTGTTTTTGTGCCAATCGATGCACAACGGAGCGAACTTGCGGGTGGCCTCGAATGCTGCGGCTGACACCCGACCCTCATACCGTTCGGTCGCCATGGCCCAGGACATCTCGAAGAGGTCGGGCAACAGGTCGAGTGCCGGATTGTAAGGCGGGCCGAGCCAGGTCCATTCCGTTAGCCGGTCGTCGCCATACCAGTGACCGTGGAGCTTCCCGAGGGCGTCGACACAGGCGCGGGCCTGGTCCGGAGTTGCCCCTTCGACCTGATTGGCCGTGGCCATCGGGGCGAGATCCTCCAACAAGAGGACGTAGCGGGTGGCCTCCCCATCAGCCCAGTTGAGGTAGCACCTCGGGATTCGTTCGCTGATATGCGACGCGGCGTGGATATAGAACTGGTGCTCCTTTTCCCAAACGCCCAGCGACTGCCCGATCCAGATTTGGTCCTGATCGGCGGTCGGCAACTTGACGATCATCGACGACGGCAACTCGGTGGCTCCGTCGTAGGTGAGGTCGAGGCGAGCGACCTGGCCGGTAAAGCCTTCACCCTTTCCGATCTGGTCGACTGCGACAGAGGTGACCGTGTGTCCGAGGGCGTCGGTCAGCCATTGCGGCGTGACCTCGTTCAACAGCGCAGGGATGTCCATAACGGCGGGATTCCTCTTTCTGTCCGGCGGGTTCCGCATCGACTGGGTTGAAGTATGTATCAAGTAGTACATTCTGTCCATGGCGTCCCGGGAGGCCCGATGGCCGTAGGCACCGATGAACTAGCTCGCACCAAACCCGACGAGATCGCGCTGGCCGACGTCCGCACGGATCTGACGTGGCCGGGCGTGGACGACGTGCTCAATCGCATCGCCAACGCACTTGCCGATCAGAACCTCGGGGAACACCGCCGCGTCGCTGTCTTCGCGGAGAACGCAACCGAAGTGATCCTCGCCCACGTCGGCAGCATCCTGGCGGGTGGATCAACCGTGCCAATCAGCTTCCACCTCACGGCTGATGAACTCTCGTACATCCTCGACGACTCGGCGAGCCGGGTCATCTTCGTCGGTCCCGAGACCGTCGAGCGGGGACTCGAGGCCGCCGCCCGAACCGGCGTCGACCAAGTGATCGGCTGGCGCTGCGAGCCGGCCGCCGGCCTGATTATGTGGGACGACTGGCTCGCCGACTCATCGTCGGCGCCGCCGCGCACCGACCTGGTGGCGCGACCGCATCTGCACTACACGTCGGGCACCACCGGGTTCCCCAAGGGAACTGAAACGCCGCCGGCGATGTACATCGGTGGCGCCACGGTTGCGGAGCAGTACGAACTCATCAAGGAGAGCCCGATCCTGTCGTCAGGGCGACTGGGCCTCGTCATTGCGCCGCTCTATCACACCGGTCCGCTCAGCGGAGCCCGCGGGCTGCTCGGCGGCAACCGGTCCGTAATACTCGGCCGCTTTGATGCTGAGGAAGTCCTGGCGGCGATCGACAAATACCGAATCGGCAGCGTGTTCATGGTGCCGACCCACTTCCAACGCCTGCTGGCGCTACCGGTGGAGGTTCGCGAGCGCTATGACGTTTCGAGCCTGACACTGGTGACTCACACCGGTTCGGCGTGCCCGATCGACGTCAAGCGGGAGATGATCGACTGGTTCGGCCCGATACTCATGGAGGCCTACGGGGCGACCGAGGCCGGCACGACCAACATGATTATGTCCGACGAGTGGCTGGAGCGACCGGGCTCGGTCGGCAAGACCCTGCCTGCGTTCGAGCTGTTGGTTGTCAACGATGACGGCCAAAGGCTCGGTCCCGGCGAAGTCGGCCACCTGTACTTCCGCGACAAGACTGGCCGCGGCATCGTGTACCACAACGATGCCGATGCCACCGCGGAGGCGCACCTCGAGCCCGGCGTGTTCACGATGGGCGAGATCGGTTACGCCGATGACGACGGGTATGTGTTTATCACCGACCGCGCCAAGGATATGGTCGTCTCGGGCGGCGTGAATCTCTACCCGGCCGAGCCCGAACAAGTACTGGCCGACCACCCGGCTGTGCGCGACGTTGCGGTGATCGGCGTCCCCGACGACGACCTCGGTGAGCAACTCAAGGCGCTTGTCGTTGCCGCGGACTCGACCGAGCCGCCGACCGAAGACGAACTGATCGCGTTCTGCCGAGAGTCTCTCGCCCGGCTCAAGTGCCCTCGGAGCGTCGACTTCGTCGACGACCTCGGCCGCAACGCAATGGGCAAGGTCAACAAGCGTCGGCTGCGCGCGCCGTACTGGCCCACGGATCGGACGATCGGGTGAGCCGACCCGCGCCCAAACCAACCTCACCCGCACCCATCAAGGAGGAACCTCATGGTTGAGCGAACCACAGGCACGAATCGATCGGCTGGCATCTCGGTGCAGGAACTCATCGAGCACGACTCCAAGGAGGTCCCGGTGTACCTCCGCCAGGAGTCCCCGATGCCACCGGGCCCGACCTTTGTTCCGACCGAGTACTACACGTCGCCCGACCATCACGGGCGCGAGATGGACAAGCTGTGGAGCCGGGTGTGGCAGATGGCCTGTCATGAGGACGACATCCCCGACGTCGGCGACCACTATCCCTACGAGATCGGCAACCGGTCCTACCTGGTCGTACGCTGCGGGCCCGACGAGATCAAGGCATTCCCCAACGCCTGCCTCCACCGCGGCCGCTTGATCAAGGAGAAGCAGGGAAAGCGGACCCACGAACTCCGTTGCGCCTTCCACGCGTGGTGCTGGAACCTCGATGGCACCCTGAAGGAGATTCCCTGTGAGTGGGACTTTCCCTATCTAGACCCGGCCGACCAAGACCTCCCGGAGGTGCCGCTGGGTCGCTGGGGTCGGTTCGTGTTTATCAACCCGGACCCCGACTGTGAGCCGTTCGAGGACTTCATCGGCGAGCTGCCGGATCACTTTCCGCTGTTGCCGATCGAGAAGCGCTATAAGCGCTTCCAGGTGTCGAAGGTGCTCGCAGCGAACTGGAAGGTTGCCCAGGACGCGTTTGCGGAGTCGTGGCACGTGTTCTCCACACACCCACAGATGCTCTCGTGTTTCGGTGATCCCAATGGTCAGTTCGATGCCTGGGAGAATTTCTCGCGCCAGCACAACCCGGGGTTCACGCCGTCCCCACATCTGGAGGGTGTCAGAGACTGGGGGCCGCTGGAGCCGGTTGACCACGACCGACCCCGCGAACGTCATCCATTCAGTGGCGCAGTCTACGAACTGCGCGTCGACGGCAACATCGACATCACGATGCCCAACGGCCGCGCCGGGGTCTTCACGCCGGAAGCGGTGTGGGTCGAGGGCAAGCTTGGCCACGCAGATCTACACTTGTGTAAGTGGGTGGGCGGGCCCGCGTTGCACGACAGCGTACCCGAAATCAAGCTTCCCCAGAGCAGCGGTCAGGTGATCGAGAGGACGTTGCCGACAGACCTCGATCGGGCCGCAATGGTCGAGTTGCTGGCCGGTTTTCGCGCCGACGGTGCCGCAGCGACGCGCGAGCGGTTGCGGCCGCTGATCGGTGAGGTGATCGACGAGGTCTCCGACACTGAGTTGAACGGCAACATCTACTTCAACCTTTTTCCCAACCTGATGCCGACCTCGTCGTTCGGCGACGCGATCTGGTTCCGGTTCCGTCCCAATGGCATGAACCCCGAAGAGTGCATCATGGACGTGATCTCGATCGCCCCGCTCCCACTCGACGGTTCGGCGCCCCCACCGACCCCACCGGATCGTTTCATCGGCCCCGACGAGAGTTGGACTGCGGCACCCGAGATCGGGTTCTTGTCAAAGGTGCTTGACCAGGACTCCGGCAACATGCCCTTCGTTCAGCGTGGAGTCCACAATCTCGCGAGCAGGCAGGTGCAGCTAGCGGATTACAACGAGACCAAGCTACGCCACTTCTATCAGCGGCTAGACGACTTCCTGAGCGCGCCCTGAGCACTCGGATACCTGCCTGCCGGCGTGTCACCTCGCCATGGCCGCGGCTTTGCTTCAGCAGCTGGAATCGTCGCAGAGCAGGGGTGCCAGCAGGGTGAGCGTTTCGGGATTCGGCGCGGCAAGCTGCACCCGCTCGATTCCCAGTTCGCCGAGCCGATGAAGCGATGCCGCCACCTTGTCGGGTGAGCCGATGAAGTTAGCGAACAATCCGTCGCCCATCATGTCGGCCTGCGCCGCAACGGCGGGGTCTTCGCTGGCGGTGACGAGCGCCAAGAAACCTAGCGGTACGTCCGGTGCAGCCTCGCGGGCGATGTCGATCTGGGCCTTCAGGCGGTCCTCGGTGTACGAGAGCATGCGTCGCATGAACTCCTCGGTGCCTCCCTCGCCAACTGCCATCGAGAAGCCCATCAGTTCGATTCGGTCGACGTAGGGAGCGACGCCTCGGGTCGTGCGCGGCCCCGCGCAGGACGCAACCAGCGGAGGTGCCGCGGCCGGGATCGGTCCAATGGCGGGAATATCGATCGAGTAGTACTCGCCCTCGAACTGGCAGGCGCCCGTGTCGAAAAGTTGCCGCACGACCTGGATGGCTTCGATGTAGCTGCCGGCCCGGTCGCGGGCCTTGGGGAAGTCCCGACCGATCCCGGTGATCTCGTCGGCGGCCCACCCAGCGCCAAGCCCGGCTTCGGCGCGTCCCCCCGACACCTGTTGGAGCATGAGCGCAGCCTGGGCGAACTCCACCGGTGAGCGCACCAGGTTATTCCCGTAACCCGTCAGTACTCGCGTTGTCTCGGTTGCGAGCGCGAAGGCGGTCGCGGTCACCCACACATGGGGGTGCGGAGCAGGCGCTGAGATATGGTCAGCAACGGCGACTACGGGGAAGCCCTCGGCCTCGCGGTCGCGCGCCCAGCTAGTCGGGTCGAGATCGACGCTCGTGAAATTCGGACAGAACTGCATGGGGCCACCCTCACCCTTCGCACTCAAAAACTGCCGGACTTGAGCACATAATAGATTGATCAGTACAATAATGGCATCTGCGACGACATCGGTCACTATGGGCCAATGCGGATCGCGCGCAGATGTTTAGAAGGAGGACGCATGGCCGAGTTCGACACGGTGATCAAGGGCGGAACCATCATCGACGGAATGCGGACACCGCGCTATGTCGGTGACGTTGGCATCCGCGATGGGCGGGTCGCCGCCATTGGCGGCATTCGGCCCAGCGACGGCGCCCAGGTCATTGACGCGGCGGGTCTGAACGTTGCGCCGGGGTTCGTTGACCTTCACACCCACTATGACTCGCAGCTCTATTGGGACCCCTGGTGCACGATCTCAGGTTGGCATGGCGTGACCTCAGTCGGCATCGGCAACTGCGGCTTTGGTTTCGCACCGTGCAAGCCCGAGGACCAGTACCGTTCGATGCTAACGATGACCCGCAACGAGGCGGTCCCACTCGAATCGATGCAAGAGGGAATGCCATGGGACTGGGAGACCTTCCCGGAGTTCCTCGATTCGGTCGAGCGCACCGACAAGGGCGTCAACATCGTCTCCTACATGCCCTTGAACCCGTTGCTCGCTTACGTAATGGGGCTCGATGCCGCCAAGAGTCGCTCGGCGACCGACGCGGAGATGGCCGAGATGAAGCGGCTGATGTTCGAGGCCCTCGACGCCGGCGCCTGCGGCTGGTCCGCCCAGCTGACGCCGGTCGACGTGGAGGTGCAACTCGATCATGACGGTACCCCGATGATAACCAACCTGATGAGCGAGAAGGACCTGCGCTCTTTTGCTCGTGTCCTGCGCGAGGCCGGCCGCGGCTTGATCCAATGCATCGGATCGGGCAAAGAACTGACCGAGATGCTCGCAGCCGAAAGCGGCCGACCGATCCTGTGGAACGTCCTGGCCATCTTCGCGGACCAGCACGGCAACTCCGCAGGCGCAGGTTTTGAGGACAACTTGGCGTGGCTCGATGACGCGAACGCCCGGGGACTGCGCATCTACGCTCAGTCGCTCACGGTCGAGAATGACCACCAGTTCACCCTCGAGGACTGGAATCTCTTCGACATCGTGCCCGCATGGCGCGATGCCCTGATGGGTGACGTGGAGCAACGGACCGCCAACCTGCGCGACCCCGAAATGCGCCAGCGCATCCGCGACTCACACGACCAGCGGATGCTGCCCCACGACATGATTGAGGATCTTCGGGTTGGCATCATTCACAAGGAGTCGCTCGCAGACATCGAGGGCTTCACCGTCGGCGAGATCGCCGAGAAGCGTCGATGCCACCCAATCGACGCAATGTTGGACGTCGCGCTCGAGGACGACCTGCGCGCCCTGTTCATAACGCCGCCGCGACCCGCAAACCCCGAGACCATGTCCCAACTGCTCCACTGCCCTGTCGGTCTCCCCGGAGTGTCCGACGGCGGCGCACACACGAAGTTCTTGACCCATGCGCGGTACCCAACCGAGTACTTGGCCCGGCACGTGCGCGACGACGGCCTGATGTCGCTAGAGGAGGCGCATTGGCGCCTGTCGGCCTACCCAGCAATGGCTGCGGGGATCAAGGACCGTGGTTGGATTCGCGAGGGCGCGCCAGCCGACATCGTGATCTATGACATGGAGACCCTTGCAGTCGGAGAGTCCGAGCGGGCCTGGGATTACCCAGCTGGAGCGTGGCGGCTGGTGCAAAAGCCCCGCGGCTACCGCCACATTCTCGTCAACGGCGAGGTCACCCACACCAACGGTGTCTGCACCGGTGCGACGCCCGGACACCTCCTCCGCCACGGTCGAGCGGGTTAGCACCCAGCTAGCGGCGGCTGGGCGGGCGGAGAGACCTCCTATAGATGCGCTCGAGTTCGGCGACGTGTTCCCGCTCGTGTGGTCACCGAACTGAGCGGGAACCGGCGTGAAGCTCGAGGCCAAGTGGGTCGCTCTGTGGGTGATGACGGTCGGCACGTTCCTCGTGGTGCTCGACTCGACGGCCGTCACCCTCGCCCTGGCCGACATAGAGCGAGACTTCGGCACCGACAGCGGGATCGAATGGGTCTTCACGGCCTACATAGTCGCGCTGGGCGTGACCCAACTCGCCAGCGGCTGGATCAGTGACAGTTTCGGACGCAAGAACGCCTTCATTGCTACGCTTACGGTCTTCACCGTCGGATCCGGGCTTTGCGCCATGGCCCCATCGCTGCCCGTGCTCGTGGCGTTTCGTGTGCTCCAAGGACTGGGCGGAGGTCTCCTGATCCCGGTCACGACGGCGACGATCTTCGAGACGTTCGGGCCCTATGAGCGCGGGAAGGCGATGGGCCTTTGGGGCATCGCCCTCACCGTGGCGCCCGCAGTCGGGCCGCTCGTCGGCGGCGCGATCGTCGAGACGGTCGGGTGGCGATGGGTCTTCGCGGTGAACGTCCCTATCGGCGGGGTGGGGGCGCTCTTCGCATGGCGGATCATGACGGCCTCTCGGCCTGGCGGACACCGCAGTCTCGACGTCATCGGTCTCGCCGTCGCATCGGTCAGCACTAGCGCCCTCACGATCGGACTGTCGGAGGCGGAGTCGTGGGGATGGCTCTCGTTACCGACCGTGGCATCGCTGGCGATAGGCCTGGGCGGCGTGGCCTGGTTCGTCATTCGGATGCTGCGTCGCTCGCATCCGCTCGTGAATGTCGCACTCTTCGCCAACCGAACCTACGCACTCGGTGTCGTCACTTCCGCGCTCATCATGGTCACACAGATGGGCCGCGGCCTGTTCATCCCGCTCGAACTCAGCTCGACGCGGGGCATCGCCGACATCACGGTCGGATTCGTGTTGCTGCCCGCCGGCATCGGTCTCGGCGCGTTCATGCCATTCGGCGGTCGCCTCACGGATAGGTTCGGTTCACGCGGGCCCGTGACCGTCGGTGCTCTCTTGATGGGGTTGGGGTTCGCCCTGTTGTCGCGGCTCGGCCCCGAGACCGACCTCTGGTTCATAGCGCTGGCACTCACCATCGGGGGCATCGGCGCAGGCATCGGCATGATGTCACCCAACATCGTCGCCATGACCGCGTTGCGCTTCGATGAGGTGAACCAGGGCGCTGGGCTCACATCGGTGGCGCGTCAGATCGCGGTGGCGGTCGGCGTGACGGGCTTGGTTGCGGTCTCAGCGGCGGTGGAAGACACGCCGTTCGAGTCCGGCGACCCGGTGACTCAGGCAGCGATTGACCCTTTCAACGCGGTGTTCGCGACGTGTGCGTTTGTCATGGCGCTGGTCTTGGTGATCGCACAGTGGCTCCCCGGGCCCAAATGGATGCGAGCAATGCAAGATGCCCGTTCAGCCGAGCAGCCATAGTGCCGCTGCCGAAGTGGGGGCGCAGCCATTCGCCGCGGCCCGCTTTCGCGTATTATTGTGCTCAATACATTTCTGTAATGTGAGGGAAGAAGTCATGGATCTCGGTCTTTCGGGCAAGCGAGCACTGGTCACCGGCGCTACCAGAGGTATCGGCCGCGCCATAGCCGAGACGTTGCTCGACGAAGGCGCGAGCGTGGCCGTCTGCGCTCGAAACGCCGATGACGTCGACGCCGCGGTTGCGGAACTCGCCGCGTCCGGAACTGCGTGGGGCAGCGCGGCGGACGCCAGCGACATGTCGTCGCTGGTGAGCTGGGTCAACTCCGCCGCCGAAGCCCTCGGTGGAGTCGACATCTACGTCCACAACACTTCGGGCAAGCCGCAGGCCTCTCTCGAAGACTGGGCGACCAACTTCCACGTCGATCTGATGGCGCTCGTCGGCGGCGTGGGCGCGGCCCAAGAAGCCCTCGCCGACGGAGGCGGGTCGCTGATCAGCATCGGCACGACCGCTGCAACGGAGCACTTCTCCACAGGCGCCGGCAGCTACAGCGCGCTTAAGGCCGCCGCCACCAACTGGACGCTCGGCCAAGCCCAGGTTCTGGGCGCGGTGGGAATCCGGTGCAACGTCGTCTCGCCCGGCCCGATCATGGTCAACGGTGGGGACTGGGACATGATCAAGAACCACATGCCAGACTTCTTCGGCGCCACCGAGGCGGCCCACCCCGGTGGCGAGATTGGTGAGCCCCAAGACGTTGCCAACGCCGTTGCATTCCTGGCAGGAGATATAGCTAAACACATCAACGGGACCAACGTCACCGTCGACGGCGGCTTCGTCAAGCGCGTCGACTACTGAGTTCGATGACTTCCGAGCACGACCCGCCGTCGCGAGTCTCGGCCGCACTCGTTGCGGGCGGGCGATTCCACGACATCGACTTCGCCCGTCTCGAGCTCCTCAAGCTCATGGTCGAGCACCCGCACGTACGTGTGTCGGTACACAGCGACTACGAGGCCACCGACGCCATCGTCGGCTCGGATCTACTCGTGTCCTACACCTGCGACGTGCGGCCTTCAACCGACGCCCAAGACGCTATCGCTTCGTGGGTAGAGGCCGGTGGTCGATGGATCGCGCTGCACGGCACGAACGCCGCGCTCGACCTCGGAGCGGCCGGCGTCTCGACACCGCGCTGTTTCCCCACCTGGGCTGAGACCCTGGGTAGCCAATTCATCGCCCACCCACCGATAGCGCCGTACACTGTGGCAGCGGTTAGCGACCATTGGTTGGTCGACGGAATCGAGCCATTCGAGACCGACGACGAGCTGTACCTGTGCGACTACCACGACCGTGAATCATTCGACGTCCACCTCGCCACCAATTGGACCGGAACCGCAGCCGGTTTCGACGAGAGCGACTGGACCGACGGCGACGGTCAACGACTTGTCCAATACGTCCGGCCCTTGGGCGACGGCGCCGTTTTATACAACACGCTTGGTCACTGCCGCAGCCATTGGGACATGGCGCCCATGACCGACTACTACCCGCGCATCGAGCGTTGCTCCTGGGAAGCGCCGCAGTACTACGAACTGCTGCGCCGGGCTCTCCGGTGGGGACTGGGGATGGACGCGTGATGGCCAATTCGACTGTGAGGAGAACCCCGTGGCGCTAGACGACGACATCCTTTTTGACATGCACCGACGGATGCTGCGCATTCGCCTCTTCGAGGAGGCTGCCGGACGACTTTTCGAAGGAGCCAGAATGCCGGGCTTCATCCACCTTTACGTCGGCCAAGAGGCCGTTGCCGCTGGTGTGTGCGCGGCCCTGCGACCCGAGGACCAGATCAGCTCGACGCATCGCGGCCACGGCCATCTCGTAGCCAAAGGTGGCGATCTCAACAAGATGATGGCCGAACTCATGGGCAAGGAGACCGGCTACTGCAACGGTAAGGGCGGGTCGATGCACATCTGCGACCTTGACCTGAACATGCTCGGCGCCAACGGGATCGTCGGAGGCGGCGTACCCATCGCCGTCGGCGCCGGCTTCGCCAACAAGTACCGCAACGACGGCGCGGTGTCGGTGGTCTTCTTCGGCGACGGCGCCAGCAACATCGGCGCCTTTCACGAGGCCGCGAACATGGCTGCCGCTCTCAAACTGCCGGTGCTGTTCGTCTGCGAGAACAACGAATATGGCGAGTTCACCTCCCGCGACCGATCCATGGCCATCGCCGATGTTGTCGAACGGGCCTCCGGATACGGGATTCCCGGGACGATCGTCGATGGCATGGACGCGGCGGCCGTGTACGAGACCGCGCTCGAAGCCCTGGAGCATTGTCGCTCCGGCGCCGGCCCGAGCTTCATCGAGGCCAAGACCTACCGTTTCTACAACCACCACGGGGTGCAGACGCTCGGTCTGCCGTATCGGCCCGACGACGAGGTCGCGTCGTGGCAGGCCCGCGACCCGATCGACGGCATCGAGGCTCGTATGGCCGAGGCGGGGATCATGACCGCCGACCAGGCTGCAGCGGTCCGCGCCGAGGTCCAGGCCGCTGTAGACGAGGCGGTCGAGTTCGGCGAGTCAAGCCCGATGCCCAACCCTGCCAGATTGCTCGACGACGTCTACACCGAGGCTGCCCAATGACCATCACCGAACCGGCCGCCGGGACTCGAGAACTCAAGTACACCGCTGCGTTCAACGAGGCGCTGCACCAGTTAATGGCGGAGGACGAAGACATCTTCGTTGCTGGCGAGGACGTGGGCATCGGTGGAGTGTTCGGGAGCTTCGCCGGCCTCACAGCGGCATTCGGTGAACGGCGAGTTGTCGATACGCCGATCGCCGAGCAAGCCATCGTCGGCCTCGGGATTGGTGCTGGCGTGGCTGGTCTACGTCCGGTAGTCGACCTCATGTTCTTCGACTTCGTGATGGTCGCGATGGACCAGATCGCCAACCAGGCGGCAAAGCTCAAGTACATGTTCGGCGGTAAGGCCAGGCTCCCGCTGACGATCACCACCAACGGTGGCGCCGGACTCTCGGCGGCGGCCCAGCACAGTCAGAGTCTGGAGGCCTTCCTCTGCCACACGCCTGGGTTGAAGGTCGTCATGCCGTCGACGCCATACGACATGAAGGGTCTGATGATCTCGTCGATCCGCGATGACAACCCAACCATCGTGGTCAAGAGCAAGATGCTCTTGGGCGTCTCGGGGCCGGTGCCCGAAGATATGTACGAGATTCCGCTTGGCAAGGCGAGTATCTTGCGCCCCGGCGAGGACCTCACCGTCGTCTCCTACGGCCGGATGGCACAAGAGTCACTCGTCGCTGCGGAACAGTTGGCTGCCGACGGCATTGATTGCGAGGTCATCGATCTGCGGACGGTGCAGCCACTCGACATCGACACGGTCATCGAGTCGGCAAAAAAGACGAACCGCATCGCCATCGTGCACGAAGCTGTGCGCTTCGGTGGGCTCGGCGCCGAGATCGCAGCGCAGGTGCAAGAGCACGCCTTCGACTACCTCGACGCCCCGATTGGCCGCGTCGGCGCGCCGTTCTCGCCCGTGCCGTTCAGCCCAAGCCTCGAAGCCGACTACGTCCCCAACGCAGAACGAATCGGCCGGGAGCTTCGCGAGACGATTGGACGCCCCGTTCCGGGAAGCTGATGGGCACGGTCGCGATTATCGTCAACCCCGCGGCGGGCAAGGACATCCGCCGCCTCGTCGCCGAAGCCTCACCCGTGTCGGACGCCTCAAAGGTAGGGACCCTGCGACGAGCGGTGATCGGGGCGATGGAGGGCGGCGCCACCAGGGTGATCATGTCCGGCGACCGCCGCGGTCTGGCCGAACGCGCCATCGACCGACTCGAAGCGAGTGCAGAGATCGAGATCATGGATGCCCCGGCGGCGGATTCAGCCCACAGCACGCGAGAGGCCGCTGCACTCTGCCGGTCCCGCGGGGTCGGCGCTGTGGTGGTACTCGGGGGAGATGGCACCCATCGCGATGTCGCCAAGGGCTGGCGTGATGCCCCGATCGTGGCGTTATCGACCGGCACGAACAATGTCTTCCCTCGGCCCCACGAAGCCACCGTCGCCGGTGAGGCCGCCGCCCTCGTTGCCACCGAGAAGGTTCCGTTGGCAGCGGTCACCCACCGAGCCAAAACGATCGACGTTCAACTCGACGACGGCGAAAACGACCTCGGCCTGGTGGACGTAGTGCTTACCAACGACCGATTCACTGCAGCAAGGGCGGTGTGGAGCCCCGATGGGGTCCGCGAGATCGTGGCGACTATCGCCGAACCAGGCAGCGTGGGGCTGTCAGCGATCGCTGCGGCAGTGGCACACCAAGACCGGCGGGCGCCGGGCGCCGTGCATGTCCGCTGTGATCCAAATGCGGCCAGCCGGGTGCGAGCGCCGATTGCGCCCGGTCTGTATGCGTCCATCGGCCTAATGAGCCACCGCCACCTTGAAGCCGGGGACTCGGTGACGTTGAAGGGTCCGGGTGTGTTGAGTTTTGACGGGGAAAGGGACCGCACGCTTGGGGCAGATCGAACCGCGACAGCGACGATTAGAGTAGACGGTCCACGGGTGATTGACGTAGGACGCGCGCTGGCCTGGGCCAGCGGACGGGAGTAACGACATGGCGACGGCCTTCCCGATGCCAAAACTCGGCCTCACGATGGAGGCGGGCACGATCATCAAATGGGTCGTGGACGACGGTGCAGAGGTAGGTGTCGGCGAAGTCTTACTTCGCGTCGAGACCGACAAGGTCGAGACCGACATCGAATCGAGTGGCGCCGGTCGCCTGCACCAGGTCGGCGTCGTCGGCGAGAGCTACGACTGCGGGGCCGAAATCGGATGGTTCCTCGAGCCGGGAGAAGAGCCGCCGGCGGCACGGACCGCTCCTGAGCGCGACGCCCCGGCGGTGACGAACACCCCACCCGCAACGACTGCGCCGGCGCCCGTCACGGTCGCTCCGCGGACCGGTGGCCGCCTCTTTGCCTCGCCGAACGCCCGCCGCGTCGCAGCTCGGCTCGGAGTCGACTTGGCGTCGGTCCTCGGGACCGGACCCGGCGGACGCATCGTCTCCCAGGACGTCGAACTTGCGGTCACCCGCCCACAGCCGCCGGCTCAGGGCACAGCCAGCTCCGCGCTGGCGACGCTTGCGGCCCGCTCCCTTGCCGATGACATCGGCATCGACGTCAGCACGGTGGCGGCATCGGGCACGGACCCTCGGGTGACCCGCGCCGATGTCCTTGCGCATGTCCGTAACCTACTTGCACAGCAGGTTCCATCAACCCGAACCACCGGCACGTCGTCGCCCGCTCCGATCCAAACGCCTGACCACGTGATCCCGCTCACGGGTATGCGTGGCACGATTGCTCGCCGCATGAGCGAGTCGCTCAACACCATGGCGCAGCTCACGTTGATGGTCGACGTCGACATGGACCGGGTCGTGGCGGACCGCACTCGGCGCCGCGGCGATGACGTCGTGCCCGGCTACACCGACTATGTCGTGATGGCGGTCGCAGCAGCTCTTCGGGAGCATCCCCACGTCAACAGCCAGGTCAGCGACGAGGGCATCGCCTACCTGCCCGATGTGCATGTCGGGCTGGCGGTGGCGCTCGATGATGGCTTGGTGGTTCCGGCGGTGCGACACACTGACCAGCAGAGCTTGGTTGAGATCGCCTCGGATACGACCCGGTTGACGACTGCCGCGCGCGAGGGCTCCCTGAGTCTAGCGGACATAGACGGTTCGACATTTTCGGTGACCGCGCTCGGAATGTTCGGAGTCGACGGTTTCACACCGGTCGTCAACCCACCCAACACTGCGATTCTCGGCGTCGGGCGGCTCCGCGACGACGTCGACTGGGCCGATGACGGTTCACCAATCAAGGTGTCGCGGCTGACCCTGAGCCTCACCTGGGATCATCGTGCATTCGACGGCGCCCCCGCCGCCCGCTTCGCACAATCGATCAAGGCGAATCTTGAGTCCGACAAGCCGTTTTTTTAGGAAACGGTTTACCGTCGACGGCCTCGGATCACCCGCTGCGTTCGCAAGCAGCCACTGCCTCCGCAATCGTCGCACGAGCATCCACTGATCTTGGTCAGTACCGGTCCGATCACGTCGGCCCCTATTCGACGAAGGTCTCCGCAACAAGCCTGCCAGGACCGACGGCGCGCACCCAAAGCACGACGAAGAAGACGTTGGGCGGCTCCGGTTCATCTGCGATGAAAAAGCAACCGGTCAAGGCGAATCTGGAGTCCGACAAGCCGTTTCCTGGGCGCCACCGCGCTCGATCGACACCTCGTCCTTTCGTTCCCGAGAAAGTTTCCCGCCAACTGCGAGGACGCTGTCCAGGTCGCTTGAGCATGTACCTGCCATGAATCCGAGCAGCAGCAAACCACGCGACCTGACGGGCTAAGACGGTGACAGCGAAACTCGAGAAATTCAGAGAAACCAGCGCTTCCCAGGCCTAATCCGTGGCTAGGCAAACGACCTTAGAGCCCCAGGGTCTGCTCGATCCAGGCAGCCATCTCGTCGGCAATATCGAGGCCAACCGGCTCGTTGAGGATCTCATGACCGAGGCCGTCGTAGACCCTGCGGACGGCCGCGACCGATTCCAGCGGCTCTGAGGCCCAGACGGGCACGAGTCGGTCGACGTCGCCATGGCCAACCCACGTCGGCAGGTCAAGCCCGGCGACTGCGTCCCTTACCCGGTCGATCTCACCGACCATCTCGAGGGCGAGCGAGATCGTCATAAAATCGACCCGCAAGGGATCCTCGAAGAACCGCTCACCGACCGTGATGTCCGTGGCGTAGTTGGCCGGATCAAATTCGTCGCGAACTTCGAACCCGGGACGGAAACGACGAATCAACGGACCCGCCACCTTGAGGATCTTCTCCGAACCCTCCAGCTCGTAGCCGAGCGGAGGACCCGACAGCACGAGGGCATCAGGGAGCGGACGACCGCCCGTGCAGTACCCCGCCGAGATCAGCCCACCGAGCGAGTGCCCGAGCAGGACCGTCGGGAGACCGAGCTGGCGGATCACGGCGAGTTGATCCTCGACATCGTCGTGGAACTGCGAGAAGGAGTCGACATAGGCGCGCCGGCCGCCGGACGCGCCGAAGCCGCGATTGTCGAGCATCACGACGTCGTACCCTCGTTCAGCGAAGTGGGCGCCGACGTGCTCGTACCGGCCAGAGTGCTCACCGAGGCCGTGCACCATGAGCATCGCAGCCTTGGCGTCACCGGCAGGCCGCCAGCGACGACGGAGCTGGATGAGACCGTCTCGGGTGGTGCCGTGATCGACGACTGCGGTCACGACAACCCCTCAAGATGATCGGGAGCGCCCTTCCACGGCGGTGTGCGAGGCAGATCGAACAGCACCGGGACATCTTCGCCCCGGATCGCCGCAAACGCGTGGGCGGCCCAGAGATCAGCCCCGGCCGTGGGGTCGGGCAGGGCGTCCTCGGCAAACCAGCCGACGTCGGTGCACTCGAGTGGATGGGGGGTGAGTTCGCCGCCGGTGGCCCGGCAGTGGAACACGAGCGAGACGAGCGGAATGCGGGTGAAGCCCCGACGCTGCCCATCAAGCACCGCAATCGGCCGCACGACGTCGCAGTCGATCCCGGCCTCCTCCTTCACTTCCTTCACGACAACCTCGGCCGGCGAGTAGCCGACATCGGCCCACCCGGTGGGATACAGCCACACGCCGCTGTCGGCCCGCTGCACCATCAGCAGCTCGCCGTGCTCGTTGCCGACGACCGCGCCGACCGTAATCTTGGGCGTGACATACCCGGCGACGCCCACACCGATACGGTCGACCCACTCCTGCACCTGGCGCTGCGGGTCGAGGCCACCCACCACATGGCTGCGGATGTCGGCGGCGATCTCCAGGACCTCCTCGAACCGTTCACGCTCGTAGAGGTTGTCGGTGAAACCGAGACCGGTCATGGCGGTGGACGAGAGCGCCTCCGCCCAGCGCAGAAGTTCTCGTTCGGTTGCGGGACGGTCGCTCATGAAGTCCTAGGCGTCGGCACCGATCGCAGAAAGCACTGCGATCTCGATCTCGGCAAGGTATTCCGGATCGGTGACCTTCGCGCCGTCCGGACCGAGAACATAGAACGTATCGATCACATCGTCGCCGAGCGTGTGCACCTTCGCCCGGGCGATGTCGAGATCGAGCTCGACGAACGCACGGGTGACCCGGTAGAGGAACCCGATCGAGTCAGGGCCCCGCACCTCCAGCACGGTGGCCGACGACGACACCTCGTTGTCGACGATCACCGCCGGCTCGACGAGGCGTGCCGCAGCGGTGCGCTGGAAGCGATACGACTTCGCCCGACGCAACAGGCGGGCCGTGATGGCGAGCTGTCGCCGCAACGCCCGCTCGATGTCGGTGATGACAGCGTCAGGTCGCTCTGCGAGTGCC
>PABW01000020.1 GCA_002699625.1 Acidimicrobiaceae bacterium | reverse complement strand
CGCTTACCACGACAAAGAGACCGGCGAAATCCGCAAGATCGAGGGCAACCCGCATCATCCGGGCAGCCGCGGCCGCAATTGCGCCAAGGGGCCTGCCACGCTCAACCAGATCTACGACACGGAGCGGGTCATGTTTCCGCTGCGCCGCGTCGGTGAGCGCGGCTCGGGCCAGTGGGAGCGCATCTCGTGGGAGGAGGCGCTTACCGAGGTCGGTGAGAAGATCCGCACCGCCTTCGTTGAGGGTCGCAAGAACGGTGTGATGTACCACGTCGGTCGACCCGGCGAAGAGGGGTACACCGATCGTGTGCTCAAGGCGTGGGGCGTCGATGGCCACAACAGCCATACCAACATCTGCTCGAGCAATGCCCGGATCGGCTACCAGAGCTGGATGGGCCACGACCGGCCCAGCTCCGACTTCGCCAACGCCAAGGTGATCTTCTTGATCTCCTCCCACCTCGAGTCAGGTCACTACTTCAACCCGCACGCGCAGCGCATCATCGAGGCGCAGGCCAACGGTGCCAAGGTCATCGCCTGCGATCCGCGCCTCTCGAACACCGGTGCCAAAGCCGACTACTGGCTGCCCACGTGGCCCGGCACCGAGCCGTTCCTGTTGCTCTCGATCGCTCGCCTGCTGATCGAGTCCGAGGAGTGGAACGCCGAGTTCGTCGAGCGGTGGGTCAACTGGGAGACCTACCTGAGGGAGCGTGCCCCCCGGAAACCGGTCGAGTTCTCGCAGCTCCGNGCNGCGNTGCTCGAGGAGTACGCCGAGTACACCCCCGAGGCCGCNGAGCAAAAGACCGGCATCGACGCCGACACCATCCGCGAGATCGCTGCGGTGATCGGCGCCAANCCNACGAAGTTCGCCAGCCACAACTGGCGGGCCGCCGGCGCCGGCAACATGGGCGGTTGGCAGGTCGCCCGCTGNCTCTTCTTCCTGAACGTGCTCACCGGNTCGGTNGCCACCAAGGGCGGNACCGCCGGNAACGGCATGAACAAGTTCAAGCCGCACGACCCGATCGGNGCGCCGAACACCCACGAGTGGAACCACCTCGAGTGGCCCAAGGAGTTCCCGCTCGCNTACCACGAGATGTCGATCCTGCTGCCGCACTTCCTCAACGAGGGTCGCGGCACGCTCGACGTCTACTTCAGCCGGGTCTACAACCCGATCTGGACCAATCCCGACGGCTTCACCTGGATGGAGGCGTTGANGGANGAAACNAAGGTGAAGTGTCACGTGGCGCTCACCCCGACNTGGTCCGAGACGTCGTGGTTCGCCGACTACGTCCTGCCGATGGGTGTGGGNGCCGAACGGCACGACATCACCTCGTACGAGACCCATGCCGGTCGCTGGGTGAGCTTCCGCCANCCNACCTTCCGCCGTTTCGCCGAGATCCAGGCCGGNGGNGACCTGCCCGANGGCACTCGTACGTTCGAGTACAACCCGGGTGAGGTCTGGGAGGAGAACGAGTTCTGGATCGATCTCTCCTGGAAGATNGACCCTGACGGTTCGCTCGGCATCCGCGAGTGGTTCCAGTCGCCCGACGANNCCGAGAAGCCCCTCAGNGTCGANGAGTACTACGGCAAGATGTTCGAGAACGAGGTCCCCGGCCTCGCCGAAGCGGCCGCCGAGGTGGGGGAGACCCCGCTCGAATACATGCGCAACCGCTCGTCGTTCGCCGTGCCGACGGATCCTTACGAGCCCTACGAGCGCTCGGTCTCGGCCGANGCCCTTGCCGGTTGCGAGGTNGACGCCGNTGGCGTGTACCGCAANCCCGGCACCCCNGGTTCGTGGGANGGCGACCTGTCGACNCTCGCCGANCTGAAGCTCGCCCCGCTCGGCGACGGNTCGCCTGCGGTCGAGATCGACGGTGAGGCGAAGGAGGGCTTCCCGACGCCGTCGAAGAAGCTCGAACTGTTNTCCACCACCCTCAAGGAATGGGGCTGGCCCGAATACGCCACGCCGAAATGGATTCCGAGCCATGTGCACTGGGAAGACCTCGACATGGCGGGNACGGAACGCATCCTNCTCCCGACCTTCCGCATTCCGACCCTGATCCATACGCGTTCGGCCAACTCCAAGTGGCTCAACGAGATCAGCCACCGGCACCCGTTGTGGATNCACCCGGAAGATGCCGAGAAGCTCGAGATCGAGGAGAGNGGCCTCGTGCGGATCACGACCCGNATCGGCCACTTCGTGATCCAGGCCTGGCGCACCGAGGGCATCCGACCGGGTGTCGTCGCTGCCTCGCATCACATGGGCCGCTGGCGGCTCGAGGACGACAAGGCCCGTTCATGGGGCGCCGGCAAGGCGTCGATCACCGCCCAGCAGAACGACGGGGGNGGCACCACGTGGAAGCTCNAGCGCGAGCAGGGCATCGAGGCNTACGACTCCGACGANGACGACACNTCCCGCATCTGGTGGAAGGACACCGGCGTGCATCAGAACGCNACGTTCTGTGTGCAGCCCGACCCGATCTCGGGCATGCAGTGCTGGCATCAGCGGGTGCACGTCACGCCNGCTNAGCCCGGCGACGAGTACGGCGACGTNGTGGTCGACACGGCGAAGTCTCGTGAGGCCTACCTCGACTGGATGAGCAAGACCCGCCCGGCCGGNACCAACGATTCCGGTCTGCGTCGNCCGCTCTGGTANGCCCGTCCGCTCAAGCCGAACCCCAGCGCCTACCTGCTCGNCGACTNATCCCACCGGTCGNCGGGGGNNGGGGCGAANGCGCCGNCCTTGACAGAATGTACGGACATTNGNTNTACTCATGNCGANGTTGNCGNCNNNCAACCACGGCTNCCNTNGCACCATACGGGANGCTCACGNNGAAAGGACGAACCNGATGCTCTTCGAACAGCACTACCTCGANTGNCTCTCGCAGGCCTCCTATGTCATCGCCGACGAGNGCACGAAGCGTGCCGTCGTCGTCGACCCCCGTCGCGATGTGTCGCCNTATCTCGAGACGGCCGAGGAGCACGGGCTCNCGATCGAGCTGGTGCTCGAGACGCACTTCCACGCCGACTTTCTCTCNGGCCACCTNGANCTGGCTGCCGCCACCGGGGCGGAGATCGGGTACGGCGATGTCGCNGTCACCGAGTTCGAATCCCGGGGCTTTGCCGACGGNGAGCGNTACAGCCTCGGCGACGTCACCNTCGANATCCGTCACACCCCNGGCCACACGCCCGAATCGATCTCGATCGTGGTCTACGAGCACGCCGACGACGAGACGCCNTACGCCGTNCTCACCGGCGACACCATGTTCATCGGCGACGTCGGCCGTCCCGACCTGCTTTCGTCGATCGGNGTCACCGCCGANGAACTCGCCGGCCAGCTCTACGACTCNCTNCACGAGCNGCTGCTCACCCTGCCNGACGCAACCCGGGTCTTCCCTGCGCACGGCGCCGGTTCCGCCTGNGGCAAGAACCTCTCNACCGATACGTCGTCGACCATCGGTGAGCAGCGTGCCGGCAACTACGCCCTGCAGCCGATGAGCAAGGACGACTTCGNGCTCGCCGTCACCGAGGGTCAGCCGACGGCGCCGGCGTATTTCGCCTTCGATGCCATGCTCAATCGCGAGAANCGTGCGCTGCTCGACGAGCACGCCGAGCCGGTGTCACTCTCGGTCGAGGAGNTCNCTCGCTGGCAGCGNCGCGGTGCCGCCGTCGTCGACACCCGNGATCCCGTCGAGTTCGCTCNNGGNCACCTGATCGGCTCGATCAANATCGGNATGGCCGGNCGNTACGCCGAGTTCGCCGGTGGTGTCGTCCAGCCGGGTGCACCGATCGTGATNGTCGCCGAGGAAGGNCAACAGCGCGAAGCCAAGAACCGNCTCGCNCGNATCGGNTTCGACAACGTCGTCGGTTGCNTGCGNGACGCCGAGCAGGCGTTCNTCGACAATCCCGACGANGTCACCCGCGGCAGCCGCNTNGACGTCGCTGCGCTGCGTGACGCCATNNCNTCCACNCCCGAGCTNCAGCTCGTCGACGTCCGNGGCCCCGGCGAAGCCGAGGGNGGGATGATCGAGGGNGCGATCCTCGCCCCGCTGCCGNAGCTCAACNGCATGCTGGCCTCGNTCGATGCCTCGAAGCCCACGGTCGTCTANTGCGCNGGCGGCTACCGCTCGTCGATCGGTGCCAGCCGCNTCGTCTCGGCCGGATTCGCCGACGTCTCCGATCTGCTCGGCGGCTACGGCGCNTGGACCGCCGCCCACGAAGCGCAGCCGGCCTGACCGCTCCCTCTCTCCGCTCGAAAGGCACCTCACATGTTCGATGTTCTTCCGGACCGACTGGCGTGGTACATCGGCGGTCCGATCCTCGGTCTGTTGATCGTGGGTCTCTTCGTCGTGGCCAACCAGCCGCTCGGTGCCAGCGGCGCCTATGTCCAGACCTCCGGACTCATCCGTCGCCGGAGCGACGTCGTCGTCTGGCGGGTCTGGTACTTCGTCGGTTTGTTCGTCGGCGGTCTGCTCGTCACCCAGGTGTTCCGCGAGGGTGCTGAGATCCGTTCGGGGTACGACGCCATGCGCGATGTGTTCCCGCTGTGGGCGACGATCCCTCTCGTGTTCGGCGGTGCAACGCTGTTGGGCTACGGCGCAGCGGTGGCCGGTGGCTGCACCTCCGGCCACGGCATGTGCGGGACCGCCCAGCGCTCGCCCGCGAGCATGGCCGTTACCGCAACGTTCATGGCGACGGCGATTTTCACCACCTTCGTTTTGCGTATCGCGACCGGAGGTGACCTGTGAGGCTCAACATCATCGGGCTGCTCTTCGGCATCGCCTTCGGCGGCGTGCTCGCCGCCTCCAACCTCCACGAGTACGACACCATCCATGCGATGCTGCGCCTCGACGAGTTCGACGTCTTCTGGTTTATGGCGTCGGCGATCGCCGTGTCGGCGCCACTGCTCTACCTGCTCGAGCGGCGCGGCATGAACACGCCGTTCGGTGGCGAACTCTCGCTCTCGCGCTCNATGCCCGAGAAGCANCACNTCCAGGGCGGCGCNCTGTTCGGCATCGGTTGGGCGATCGCCGGCACNTGNCCGGCNCCNGCGCTCGTCATGGTGTCGTCNGGTGCGATGCTNGGCCNGGTCGCCATCCCGGGCATCTTCCTCGGACTCCACNTNCGCGAACGCCAGCAGCANTCGGATCAGCANGTCGGNGACGGCGAACACCGNATGGCNGTCACCNCTGACCACNGACGTCAGGGTGAATCCATTGNCGGTGGGATGCCGGCTGNCGCCGACNGNCTACCAGATGGCGGTCCGGCTCTGNGGATCGAAGAANTGCAGNTTGCCGNTGTTGANCGCNATCTCNANNGCGTCGCCGATGGTCACCNTGCTTCGCGGATCGAAGCGGCCGACNGCTGCGTNCTCGCCGAGGTCGTCGACNGCGTCGGGGTCACCGGCATCNACGCGGGGAGCGTCGAGTTCGAAGTGCACGATGATCTCCGAGCCGAGCGCCTCGGTGAGTGTGCAGGTGGTGGCGATGGTNGCGCCCTTCTTCTCCTCGGGGGCAAGGCTNGCGTCTTCGAGATCTTCGGGTCGGATGCCGACGATGANGTCTCTGCCGTCNAACTCNNTCAGGCCNGGGCGCTTCTCGANGACGTCGGCNGANAGTTNGATGGTGTGCGATCCCAAGGTGAGGGTCGTGCCTGCAAGGGTGCCCTCGTTGAGGTTCATNGAGGGCGAGCCGATGAAGGCGGCGACGAACACATTGTCGGGCTTGTCGTAGAGATTCTGGGGAGTNTCGATCTGCTGGAGGTNGCCGTCCTTGAGGACACAGACGCGATCGCCCATGGTCATGGCTTCCACCTGNTCGTGGGTGACGTACACGGTCGTGACGCCGAGGTCGCGTTGGAGGCGGGCGATCTCGGCTCGCATCTGCACGCGGAGCTTGGCGTCGAGGTTGGAGAGCGGCTCGTCCATGAGGAAGGCGGACGGCTCGCGCACGATCGCTCGCCCCATGGCGACCCGCTGGCGCTGACCACCGGAGAGTTGGCCGGGCCGCTTTCCGAGTTGCTCGGTAAGTTCGAGGATGCGTGCCGCTTCCTCGACCCGAGCGTCGATTTCGGCCTTCGGGGTCTTGGCGAGCTTGAGGGCGAAACCGATATTGTCCCGCACGGTCATGTGCGGGTAGAGCGCATAGTTCTGGAACACCATCGCGATGTCGCGATCCTTGGGCTCGACATCATTGACGACGCTGTCGCCGATGCGCATCTCGCCGCCGGAGATCTCCTCGAGGCCGGCGATCATGCGGAGTGCGGTGGACTTGCCGCAGCCTGACGGACCGACGAGCACGAGGAATTCGGTGTCGGCGATCTCGAGGTCGAGATCGTGAATGGCGTGGAAGCCGTTCGGGTACACCTTGTTGATCTTGTCCAGCGTGACGGTTGCCATCGGTGGTCCCCCTGAGAAACCGTGGTTCGACCCGCCACTATTCCACGAGAAGTCGCTGTTTGTCACGGTGTAAGCGCTTACACCGCGCCGGGTGGCACGATCGAGATCTGTCCGGGACTGACCAGTCGTGGACGGTCAGCGAAAGGTCGCCTTCGCCGTCATGGCGAGGCCATCGCTGGGGTTGGCCGCCCAGAGATCCATGCCGGCCTCGGAGCGGCGACCGTGGATCGAAAACGGCGCCGTGTCGAGCAGCGGCGAGACGCCCCGGAACGAAAAGGTCGCAAGGTCACCGCCGGTGTCCGCTGCGAGTTTCGCGAGCAGGGTGGCAGTGAGGGGGCCGTGCACGACGAGCCCGTCATAGCCCTCGACATCGCTCGCATAGCGACGGTCGTAGTGGATCCGGTGGCCGTTGAAGGTGAGCGCCGAATAACGGAAGAGCAGGACCTCGCTCGGGGTGACCGTTTCGCTGACGTCGTCGTCGGTCGGCGCGGGTTCGGGCTGCCGCTTCGGCGCGTCGACGCCGGGGTCGTCGCGGTAGACGAGGTCCTGCTGCTCGACGATGCAGCGCGTTCCGTCGACCTCGGTGCGATGCGACACCGTGACGAAACAGAGGGTCCCCGTCTTGCCCTCCTTGATCGCGACGTCATCGACGGTGGAGGTCGTGACCGCGTCGGCCCCGATCGGTATCGGGGCGTGGAACTCGAGGCGGCTGCCGGCCCACATTCGGCGGGGGAGGGCGACCGGCGGCAGGAAACCGCCGCGCTGTGGATGGCCGTCGATGCCGAGACCGGCGGTCGGGGCGACCTCGAGGAAGAAGGCGACATGCCACATCGGAGGGAGGGGGTCGCCGACGCCCAGGATGGGCTCGTGGTCGAGGGCGAGTTCTAAGCGACGCACGACGCCTGGCTCGATCGGATGGACGATGACCTGCTCGCGGCCGACCCAGGTGCGGAGGATCTCGATGTCGTTGGTGGGGGAGGTCACCGACTGATTCTTTCACCCTCGCCGTCGCTCGACCGAACGGTAGGGTGATCGAGGTCCGAGGAATCTCAGGAGAACCCCCCACATGCACGAGGACATGCTCGACAAGGTCCGTTCCAGCACCGGCTTCCTGGCGGCGCTCGATCAGAGCGGCGGCTCGACCCCGAAGGCGCTGCTCGCCTACGGCATCGAGGAGTCCGAGTACGACGGTGACGATGAGATGTTCGACATGGTCCACGCCATGCGGAGCCGCATCATCACGAGCCCCGCCTTCGATGGCGACCGGGTCCTCGGTGCGATCCTCTTCGAGATGACCATGGATCGCGAGATCGAAGGTCAGGGTTCGGCGGCGTTCTTGTGGAACAACAAGGGTGTCGTCCCCTTCCTGAAGTGCGACCAGGGCCTCGCCGACGAGACCGACGGTGCGCAGGTGATGAAGGCGATGCCGGATCTCGACGCCCTGCTCGAGCGTGGGGTCGAGAAGGGCATGTTCGGCACCAAGATGCGTTCGGTCGTCAAGCACGCAAACACCGCCGGTATCGACGCAGTCGTCGACCAGCAATTCGAGATCGGACTCCAGATTCTCGGTCACGGCCTGATGCCGATCATCGAACCCGAGGTCGACATCCACAGCCCGACCAAGGTCGAGTGCGAGGAGATGCTCAAGGCGGCGATCCATCGCAATCTCGATGCGCTTGACGACGGCACCGAAGTGATGCTGAAGCTGTCGTTGCCGAGCATCGAGAACTTCTACGCCGACCTCATCGATCACCCGAAGGTGCTCAAGGTCGTGGCTCTGTCGGGCGGGTACAGCCGCGACGAATCGAACGAGATCCTGGCCCGCCAGAACGGCATGATCGCAAGCTTCTCCCGGGCACTCGCCGAAGGTCTGAGCGCCAAGCAGACCGACGATGAGTTCAACACGACGCTCGACGCGACCATCGCGTCGATCGCCGCGGCCAGCGCAACCTGATCCCGACGTCCGTCGTGGGCACCGACGACTTCGCTGAGGCTCGAGAGCGAGAGCTCGTCGCCGAGGCCGAGTTATGGGACGTCAGCACGATCGCTCCCGCCACGCACGACGACATCCCGATCGTCGACGTTTCCGCATGGCGGGCTTCGGGTGACCCGGCCGAGCTCAACGCGCTCGGTGACCAGGTTCGAGTGATCGGTGAGGAGGTCGGCTTCCACTTTCTGACCGGCCACGGCATCGACTCCTCGGTGACCGCCGACGCGTTTGCCGCCGCCAAGGCGTTTCTCACCTTGCCCGACGACGCCAAATTGCCGATTCGGATGGACACTCCCGACACGGTCGTACCCGGTGCCGGCTACCTGCCGGTGGGTGAGCGCAAGCTTCCCCGGCGGGCGAAGGGCAACCTCAACGAGGCGATCATCTTCAAGCGCGATGTGGGGCTGTCGCTCGCCGACGCAGCGTGGCCCGACCCGGCGCTCGTGCCCGACTTCCGGCGAGCGGTCGAGGTCTACGCCGGAGAGATCGAACGGGTCGCGCTCGAGCTCGTACCGGTCTACGCCCGAGCGCTCCAGCTACCGTCCGACTTCTTCGCCGGCGCCATGCGTGACCCCTTCTGGCGCCTGCGCATGACCCGCTATCACCCGGTGGGTGACGTACCGGCCGACGAGTTCGGCATTGCGCCCCACGTCGACACGACCTTCTTCACCCTGCTCGCCCAGGACACCGAGGGGCTCACCATCCGCTCTGAGCAACGCGGGGAGTGGGTCGCTGCGCCAGTGGTGGCCGACGCACTCGTCGTCAACACCGGTGAACTCCTCAAACAGTGGTCGAACGACCGGTTCGTGTCGGTGAAGCACTTCGTGCCACCCCACCAGGGGCCCGCCGACCGCTACTCGATCCCGTTCTTCTTCAACGCCAACGCCGACTGGCCCATGCGCGCGCTGCCCACCTGCACCGATGAGGCACATCCGCCTCGCTACCCGGCGGTGAGCTACCGCCAGTCCCAGGCAGCGGCCCAGGGTGAGTGACGCACCGGTCGATGGTGAGGGCGAGCCCTCGAATCCCGATGCTCGTTGCGGCTAGGCGGCAGCGCCGAGCTCGTCAGCGGGGCGCCAGCCGGTCCGTCCGAGCACGGATTTCACCTTGTTCTTGAGGCCCTTGCGGCGGACGACGTCCCTCACGATGTCGACCGTCTCGTGGTAGCCAACCTTCACGGGGTTGAACGTCTCGATGTTCGTGGTGAGGCCGTACTTCACCCGGCGCAGTTCGGGTTCGAACGTGCCGAAAAGTTTGTCCCAGAGGATGAGGATCCCGCCGTAGTTCTTGTCGAGGTACTGGGGGTTCGCACCGTGGTGGACCCGGTGATGCGACGGTGTGTTGAACACGGCCTCGATCGGCGCCGGCAGCTTGTCGATCGTCTCGGTGTGGATCCAGTACTGGTACAGCAGATTCAACTGACCGGCCTTGGCGATGTGGTGAGCGGGCATGCCGAGGAGCGGCATCGGCGCAAAGATCCCGAAGGTGAGATAGCCCTGCCACGGCTGTCGCAGTGCGGTCGAGAGGTTGTAGTACCGGCTCGAGTGGTGGGTGACATGGTTGGCCCACAGCAGCCGTTGCTCGTGCTGGAGCCGGTGGGACCAGTAGTAGAGGAAGTCCCAGGCGATGAACGTGGCGGCGAAGGACACCTTCGGGTTGGTGAAGGTGACGCGCCGCTTGTCGTAGAGCTTCTTCGTGAGGGTGCCGTAGACGCCGGCGAACGCGAGGCTGACCGCCACGTTGCCCGCCAGCATCAGCAGGCTCGTGCGGGTGTCGTCACGCTGATAGCCGATCGGCACGAGTGGATCGGCCGGCAGGGATGGGTCGGAGAGTTCGTCGAGGGTTGCATGCTCGAGATCACCCACGTCGCGCCGTTGTCGCTTCTTCAGCACCTGGGCCTCCCACAACATCGTCGCGATGAAGATGGGGCCCGAGGCGAGGTCGACCTTGTCGAGAGGAAGCGCCCTCTTGTCCATGTCNNCAGTCTGGCCGNTTCCCTCNGCCGGNGGCNANCGGGGCGTAGGGTGCGCACGTGATGCAGCCGACGGTGACGGTGGTCGGAGCCGGTCCCGCNGGGCTCATGGCGGCGGAGGCGGCCGCCGGCGCCGGTGCCGAGGTGACGATCGTCGATCAGCGCCGGTCGTTCGGGCGCACGCTGCTGCTCGCCGGTCGCAGNGGACTCAACCTNACGCACGCNGAGCCNCTGGAGGTGTTCCTCGGCCGNTANGGCGACGGGCGAGCGATGCTNGAGCCNGCGATCCGGGCGTTTCCGCCCGACGCNGTGCGCGCGTGGGCTGNNGAACTCGGNGCCGACACGTTCGTCGGCTCGTCGGGCCGGGTGTTNCCCGCCGCGATGCGAGCCACCGGTCTGTTGCGGGCCTGGACGGCCCGGCTCGCCGGTCTCGGCGTAGCGATGCGAACGGGGGAGACGTGGGCGGGCTTCACCGACGACGGTGCCACCGTGCTCGCCCTCGGTGGCGCAAGCTGGCCGTCGGTCGGCGGTGATGGTTCGTGGCTTGCCCACGTCGAGACGGCAGGAATTCCGGTGGTGCCGTTTGCCGCGTCGAACGCCGGCGTGCTCGTCGCCTGGTCGGCCCCGTTGCTCGAACGTTTCGAAGGGGTGCCGATCAAGAACGCCGCCCTCACCGCCGGAGGTCGCACCGTTCGAGGCGAACCGACGATCACCGCAACCGGCCTGGAAGGCGGCCCGATCTACGCCCTGGGCCCCGAACTTCGAAGCGGACATGGGCTCGAGATCGACCTGCAACCCGACCTCGACGCCAACGCACTGGTGGCCCGTCTCGTCGATCGCCGCCGGCCCAAGGACTCCGTGTCGACCTGGCTCCGGAAAGGCGGACTCAGTCCGGTCGACGTCGCCCTCCTTCGCGACGCCACCGGCAACCGGTTGCCGACCGAGGCGACGGCGATCGCCGACCTCGCCAAGGCCGTGCCGATTCCGGTCGAAGGCCTGGCCCCGGTCGATCGCGCCATCTCGACCGCCGGCGGCGTCGCCCTCGATGCGATCGACGACACCGGCATGCTCGTCGACCGGCCCGGCACCTGGGTGGCNGGCGAGATGGTCGCATGGGACGCCCCGACCGGNGGNTACCTGATCCAGGCGTGTCTCAGCACGGGTCACCGGGCGGGAGTCGCNGCCGCACGATGGGCNGCNGAGCACCCCTGACTAGCCTCCGGAGATGACCTTCACCTATCCCCCCGCACGCCGAGGTGANGTGGTCGATCTCCACCACGGGCGCGAGATCGCCGACCCCTACCGGTGGCTNGAGGACCTCGACTCGAACGAGACCGCCGACTTCGTCGCCGCCCAGAACGCCGTCTCCGGTCCGTATCTCGCCGGGCTTCCCGACCGGGCCGGNCTCATCNAGCGNATGACCGAGTTGTGGGACATCCCCCGCACGGANCCNCCACAGGNNCGNGGAGAAGGCGCCGACCGGGTGATGGTGTGGAGCNACAACGACGGNCTCGCCGACCAGCCGACCTACTGGGTGCAGCACGGTGCTGCCGAACCGGTCGTNTTGCTTGATCCGAACACGCTGTCCGACGACGGTGCCGTGGCGGTNGTCGGTTCGGCACTGTCCGACGACGGCCGNCTNTTCGCNTACCTGCTCGCCGAGGCGGGCAGTGACCGTCAGCAACTCGCNATTCGTCGCACCGACANCGGGGAGGANCTCGCNGACCNNCTCGATCATCTGCGGTTCACGAGCATCGCCTGGCTGGGCGATGGNTTCTTCTATGTGCGNTGGCCNGAGACCGAACCCGGGTCGACGGCACCGGTGANGGACCCNTCGGTGCACTACCACCGCNTCGGCACCGAGCAAGCCGACGATCCGCTCNTCTTCCACAACGNCGNCGACCCCGANCCCATCTANATGGTCGAGCTCACCGAAGATCTGCGCTACCTGGTGCTCGCCGACGTGCTCGGCACCGATCGGCGCAATGGNCTGCTGTATCTCGACCTGGCCGTCCACGGNGACACGATCTCGTCCGGNGGCNCCGTCGATCCGGCTGCATGGGTTCGGCTGGTCGAACGGGGTGTCGCCGCCCACGACGTCGTGCTCCATGTTGCGGACGGCGACGACAGCCGCCTTCTCGTTCAGACCGACCGCGACGCCCCGAACGGGCGCATCGTCGCCGTCGATCTTGCGACGCCTGATCCCGACTCGTGGGTCACGCTGGTGGCGGAGACCGAGCATGCGCTCGAGTGGTCGGCGGCTCTCGCGGGCGAGCTGCTGGTCAACCACCTCGTCGAGGCCTCCGCTCGACTCACCCGCTACTCGACCGACGGCACCGAGCTCGGTTCCCTTCCACTCCCGGGGCTCGGCACGATCACCGGGCTCGCCGGCCGCTTCGCCGAACCGGCCGTCTTCCTCGGCTATCAGTCGTTCGTCGAGCCCCCCACCGTGTTGCGAGCACAGGACGGTGTCACCGAGGTGTGGGCGGGGAGCGAGCCGCCGATCGATCCGTCCGATCTGGTCGTGGAACGCATGCACGCCGTGTCGACCGACGGCGCCGAGGTCGGCATGTTCGTCGTCCGTCGCGCTGATGCCGCGCTCCCGGGACCGGTCGAGCTGTACGGCTACGGCGGTTTCACGATCAACCTCACCCCGACCTACAGCCCGGCCCGACTTGCGTTCCTCGAGGCGGGNGGCNTCGTCGTCGTCGCNAACCTTCGNGGCGGCTCCGAGCACGGTGAGCCGTGGCACGAGCAGGGTTCGCTCGGCAACAAGCAGCAGGTGTTCGACGATCTGATCGCCTGCGGTGAGCACCTGCTCGCCGAAGGCATCGCCACCGCCGAGACACTCGGGATCCGAGGTGGTTCGAACGGCGGCCTGCTCACGGCGGCGACGATGTTGCAGCGGCCCGACCTGTTCGGCGCCGTGATCTCGCAGGTGCCGGTGATCGACATGCTGCGCTTCCAGCACTTCACCGCGGGTCGCTTCTGGACCGTNGAGTACGGCGATGCTGCCGACCCCGAGGCGTTCGANTGGCTCATCGAGTACTCACCGCTCCACAACGTCGAGTCGGGCGTCGAGTACCCGCCGCTGCTGATCATGACGGCCGAGTCCGACGACCGTGTCGTGCCGATGCACGCCCACAAGTTCGCCGCCGAGATCCAACATCAGGCCGGTGGCGGCTCTGAGCAGCCCCTGCTCGAGCGGGTCGAGACCCGCGCCGGTCACGGCATGGGCAAGCCGACCGCCAAGCTCATCGAGGAGTCGGCGGACATCTACGCCTTTCTCCTAGAACATCTCCGCCCCTGATCACCGGCATCGGGTCGACCTGATGGGTCGAGTGAGTGCCCCTGAGGCTCAATCACAGGTGCGGACGGCATCGACGAGCGCCTGGACCGTCGGTCGATCGTCGGGCCCCTCGGCCCAGTGGCCCCAGGTGAGGGTGCCGGAACGATCGATGACGAAGTCGCCGCCGAGCTGACGAGTGTCCTCTGTGGGTCGTCTGATCGCCGTGAGCTTGCGTCCGGCGAGGATCTGCACGTAGCGCTTCAGGTTCGTGAGGCCCCAGATCTGCCAGAACCCGGCCGACCCGAGCCCGTAGGCCCGGTACGTGCTGCGGTCCGGGTCGATGAGGGTGACCATCTCGATCCCGGTCCAGCGCACATAGCGCTCGAGTTCCGGGGTCGAGGTGAAGGTGACGAGCACGACTTCGGCATCACCGAAGGCCGCCAACTGCCGGTTCACGCCGACGGCGTGATGGGTGCAGGGCAGTCAATGAATGTGCCGGTGGAAGATCACCACCACGGGCCGGCCCCGGCGATCCGAGAGACGCCATCGCGTCCCGTCCGGACCGAAAAGGTCGATTTCGGGAGCCGGTGAGCCGAGCAGCGGACGTTCGGGATCCATGATCAGACAGTCTGGTCGGTCGCTGCTCGCTTGAGGTGCGGCCTGCCGCGGCGTACCGTCATCTCACCGCCATCGTCGAAGGGAGACTCGGATGACGGTCGATCACCGGTGTCGGCTCCACGTCGATCAGATCGCACTCAATGCCGACCAGGCGCTCGACGAGATGGTGCCGACGTTGCTCGCCGACCACGGTCCTCTCGCCGCGCGAGGCGTGCGGTTCAAGAAGCTCCCGGCGCTCGGCCTTCGAGTCGGTGACCGAGCGGTCACCCTCATGGCGGAGGGGGACACGCTGTCGGTCGTCAACGGTGTCGATCGGGCCGGGATCGTCGCCGAATTGGAGGCCGACGCCCTCTCCGATCTCCTCCAGGATCGACAGTCGACGATGGGCCTGGCGATGACCTCCCGGGTGCAGATCACCGCCGGGTCACTCGACGACTGGATCCANTGGGAGCCGGCGTTGCGGGCGCTCTGCGAAGGTCGGCCGGTGCATGAGCCCGGTGCGGTTGTCATGCGCGATCTCGACGGCGAACCACTCGACCTCGACCGTCGATTCGGCCTTGACGACGACCCGGAAGAACTGGCCCACTTTCTCGCCGAGGCTGGGTTCCTCCATCTCCACGACGTGTTCGACCCGTCGGAGATGGCAGCGATCGAAGCCGATATCGACCAGTCGATCGCTGCGGCGCGCGATGCCGATCCGGAGTACTGGTGGTGCACCGACGCCGACGGCACGCAGGTTGCGGTCCGCTCGCTGAACTTCCAGGAGAAGTCGGCAGCTGTTCGAGCCACGCTCGCCGACGAACGGCTCACTCGCCTCGCCGATCTCACCGGAGACGGCCATCGGGCCCCGACCAAATGCGAAGGGCTGGTGAAGCCGCTCGACATCGTCGCCGGTCTCTCCGACCTGCCCTGGCACAAGGACTGCGGTCAGGGGCTGCACAGCTATATGTGTAACAGCCTCACCGTCGGCATCTCGGTCACGGGCGCCGACCGGGTCAGTGGCGCACTCGGCGTCGTCGCAGGGTCCCATCGGGCGAACACCACTGCATCGGTGCGCGACAAGCAGCTCGACCTGCCGGCGAAGCTGCTCGAGACGACTACCGGGGATCTCACCATCCACTGCAGCGACACGCTGCACCGGGCGTATCCGCCGTCGGCGCATCCGCGCAAGGTCGTCTACACGAGCTTCACGCTGCCGCCGCTGCCGGGCGACGAAGTCGCGGCAAACCCGCGTTACAGCCGGGAAGCGCGCAGCGAGTTGACTGACGTGCAGGAGCGGATCGCCGCATCGGACAACCCTGACGCCGGCAACCGGTACGTGCCCCACAACGGCTGACGGCTTCCTCGCCGCGAGTTCTCGACCTCGGCGACCGCATCCGACGCGGTCGAAACCTGGTCAGTCCGCTGCTTCGACGGCGGCCTTGATGGCGTCGCAGGTCCGTTGCATGTTGGTGCGGATCTGTTTGCGCCGCCCGTTGATCACCGCGACCGGATTCTCCGATGCCTCGGCGAACCCGATCGTCAGGTTGTTCTCGGTACCGATCTCCATCGAGAACCGCAGCCGACTTCCAACGCCCTGGTCCATGATTTCGAACCGCCAACGTCCTCCCGGGCTCGCCGGGTCGACCGTGCCCCACTCGAAGACGCGACCTTCCACATAGTCGGTGATGTGGTTTTCGATCGACCACTCCATGTCGCCGAGCTTGTTGTGGCCCGTGAACGTGGCNCCGAGGCCCCGNGCCTNACCGTTCCACNNTGCGCCNTGCANTTCNTNGCTGGCNTCCACCGGGAACTCGATGTCGCTGATGAAGGGCCAGACCTTCCGAGGGGCNGCCTCGATGTCGACNTCGGCNACCACNCCGAGNCCNTCCTCGAAGTTGACGCCCCCGTCCTCGGACGCGCGGGCCTTCGTGAAGCCCCATCGATCGAAGTAGGTGATCTGCTCGGCCGGACGTCGGGCGGCGGGCTTGAATTCGGTGCCCTTCGTGTAGGCGACCGGAAAGGTCACGATCGTCGTGATGCCGTCGGGGATGCCGAGGATGCCGGCGAGCTCGTCGACACTCGCGTTGAGCAGGGTTGTCCACGTGCTGCCGAGGCCGCGCGAGCGCAGTGCGAGGTTGAAGCTCCACGCCGATTGGATCACCGAGTCGAACAGGCCGGGACGGCCCGAGTTGTCGTGGATGCCCCAGATCGCCGCGATGACGAGCGCCGGCGCTTTGGCGAAATTCTCCACCAGGTAGGCGCTCGAGCTGAAGACCTTCTCCTTGCCGTGGCCACTGCCCTCGAGGCGATCGGCAACAGTGATCATGAACTCGCCGTTGCGGGCGTAGATCTCGCCGAGCTTGCGCTTGGTGGCCTCGTCCTTGATCACGATCCATCGGCGACTTGCGTCGTTGCCGCCACTCGGTGCCTGCTCCGCCAGGTCGATGCAATCGAAGATCACGCGGTCGGGTACGTCGCGATCGAAGTCGAGTCGCTTGCGTACCGAGCGGGTCGTGGTGAGGAGGCGGTCGATCTGGTCGAGATCGAACCCGGCTTCGTTGCGGTTGTCGGAGGTCATCGGGACTCGATTCTGGATCAGCCCTGGTGGGCGCGGGCGGCCTTGGCCAAGTCTCGTAGGTCGGCGCGTTCGTCGTCGGTGAGCACGTCGAGGTCGACGGCGTGCATCTGATCTGTGGCGGCCTCGGCCGCCTCGCGGGCCTCGACGAGGTCGGCGACATCGGGGTAGGGCTCGGGCCAACCGAACATCTTGGCGTTCCACGCACCGGCNGGCCCCGACAGGATCGCTTCNAGCGGGCCGATCCCCGCCGCCTGGATNGCGACGGCATGACGGCTGAACCGNAGNTCNCGCATCACCTGNGCGAGNTGGAACGTGCGGGCNGGNCCGGGATNNGCGGGTCGTGGCATGTNGCGCCAGCCGACGAAGAGGGGAGCGCCGAGTGGCGACGCGGACGCAACGACCTTCTCGAGGATCTCGCCGAGNCGCTCGACCCCCTCCATGCCGGCGAGCTTCTCCGCTCCCCATTCCTGACAGATCTGGGTGTAGACNGCNGCACCCTCGGCCGGGNTCATCGCNGCGCGGCCCGCCTCGACCATGGCCGTCATGGTCGCNGGCTCCCAGAAGTAGGCNGCGCCGACNACATTGTCGATNGGGCAGTCGCCGAGAACGCCGAGGCGNCCGACNGCGTAGCCACCCATGCCTTCNGCNGTNAGNCCGAGTTCGGCACNTCGNCGGNTNGTCGACTCGTCGAGGAGCCAGGCCATGGCGAGCATGCCGATCGATCCNCGGAGGCTGCGGGCGACGGTGAGGCTGTCCATGGCCGCCATTGTGGTGCGTGATGGTGTTCGNCGTCCACGAGCGCANGNGAGNGNCCGTCGGTGNGGTTGGGGTCGANTGCTGCGATCCTCGTCGGCGAGGATCTTGCCGACCGTGACCNNNNCCGACCGAACCGCNGACATCTCGAACCNTCTGATCGTCGTCACGACNGTCGTGGCNACCGTCGGCTGCGTGTACCCCGGCTTTCTGATCGGNGCGGTCACCGTGCAGGTGCGNGACGAGTTNGANGTCAGCGCCGCCACCTACGGGTGGGCGATGGGCACCTACTTCCTNGCNGCGACCTTCGCCTCNATCCTGGGTGGGCGACTGGTCCAACGCGTGGGNCCGCGNCGACAGCTGATCGGATGCCTCATCACGACCATGGTCGCTCAGGGGTTGATTGCTGCGATCGGCGANTCGTTCGGTGTGATCGTCGCGCTGCTCGCCGTGTGTGGCGTGGTCAATGCCGCGAACCAGACGGCNGTGAATCTGGCCCTCACCCGGGCACGTCTGCCGCGGCTGGGTCTNGCGATCGCGCTCAAGCAATCCGGCATGCCNACCGCNGCGATGATCAGTGGNGCNACGGTGCCGCTCCTCGCNCTCACGCTCGGCTGGCGCTCGGCGTTCGTTCTCGGGGTCGGNATCGCTGGTNCTGCCCTNGTCCTCGTCCTTCGNGTGATCGAACCNGGTGGGGTCGAGACNCTCCGCNCGGCGANACCGGTGTCGACCCGGCGNGCGCTCTNCTGGTCNATGATCGGTGGCGCCTTCCTNTCGTTCTCGGCCGGCGGCCTCACCTCATGGCTCGTCGCATCCGGCGTCGACGCCGGACTCGGTGAGGGCATGTCGGGCTGGCTCCTNAGCNTCGGCGCTGCGTTCGGTGTCGGNGTCCGTCTGTTCTGGGGGCTCCGGATGGACGCCATGCGGGCGCTCCCGTACTCCATGGCGGCACTCATGGCCGGCGTNGGCGCCTTCGGGATGCTGGGTCTNGCTCCCCGGATCACNGCGCTGCACGTCGTCGTCACCTTNCTTGCGTTCGGCGCNGGTTGGTCGTGGCCGGTCTTCACGAATTTCGGGATCATGCGGGCCAATGGCGACGCAGCGGGCGCCGCCAGCGGNGTGACCCAGATGGGGATCTACCTCGGCGTGTTCCTCGGNCCNCTCGTGACCGGCTGGACGATCGACGAGTTNGGGTANTCGTGGATGTGGGCCGTGGTCGCCACGTGCATGGCGATCGGCGCNGCNATCACCTACGCCGTGCGCGAAGAGTTCGCCTAGNCCGGCGGGGCNCTGATCGCGTANGCCGAGNAGCGACGCATCAANTGGGCCTGCAGATCCTGGGANTCGATCGTGNCAGCCGCNAGNTCCTCGGGCTGNTNGCCGGNGGCAAGGTCGATCCGCAGTCGTTCGATGGCCTCGTCNATGGTGAGGCCGATACCTGCGTCGGCNTCGACTCGCTCNGCNTCGTCGCGGTAGAGCTTCGCTTTCCACGAAAGNGAGAGNCGGACGGCATCGTCGGGGTAGGTCGCGAGNACGGAGCCNCGNTCGGTGATGTGCCAGTCGGTGCCGTCGTANTCGAGTTCNGACGANAGGGTCATNCCGCCCGGCTTCATCGAACCCTTCGGCCCGACCCGCTGNACCTCATGCGGCATGAAGTCGTTGTCGCCGACGATCGCCGTGTTCCAGGTGTCGTCNTGCAGGATNGAGGGCCCGTCGACTCCCTNGGGCCAGTAGCGGAAGCCNCCCGCNTCNCCNNGGTAGAACCAGGCCACCGCCGTGACGATATGGATGCGTTCCGCCTCGAACAGGCGACTGACCCCCATNGCGGTGAGCAGCCAGGCNGGCGCGTTGCGGCGATCGACACCNCGGAACTCGGGGATGTCGGTGTGGCTGAAGCCCTGGCGTCCGATCGGTGTCGTGAGGTTGACGTAGACCTGTTCGGGGACGATCACGTCCCAGCCGTACATTNGCCGNGCAGCNTCGTGGAAACCCTCGTGGTGGAGCANCGCCTCGGCGCCATCGACCTGCGGCTCGCCGAAGGCCCACTGNCCGCGGAAGGTCGGGCCGACCATGGCGTTGGTGAAGTCGGTGTCGTNGTCATCGCCGTCGTTGTCGGCAACATCGANGGCCGCTTTCGAGGAGGCGATCGTGCGGCCNGGCTGCCAGTACGGNCCGTTGTCGCGAGCCATCTGCCGGATCGCNTCGGGATCGTCGACCACCTGGTNGAGCACGATCGGGGNCTTGGGTGGACGGACGAGGGTCGCCATGCCCACGACCGTAGNGGCCGGCGCNGGCCGACGGTTTGCTCAGCTGTCGGTCGGGTTCGNACGNTCGTCGTCGAGCAGGGCTCCGACGGCAGGGGCGTGGGCGACCCGGAACTCGTTGATGTACGCCTCGTGGTTTTNGGCGAGTTGGTCGGGGTCGTACAGNTAGTTGACCAANANGCCGAACGACTCGGCCTCGCCCTTGGGTGANGGNTCGCCACCGACATTGATCTGCTCGAGTCGNGCGCCGTTGCGNAGGTGGAATCGGGCGACCGAATCCCGGGGNTCGTCGCCGCGTTTGGCGTGCAGCANGTACTCGGCGGTNAGTCGTCGGAGGCCGTCGGCGCTCNNGTCGACGTGCNTNCCTTCGTCGTCGACCCACCGGCGCANTCCCGGGACGGGNGACAGGGTCGAGAACTGGCGAAGGCTNGGCACCGTGCGNTGNAGTTCGTCGGTGACCTGCTTCAGCANGAAGTCGCCGAGNGGGATGCCNCGCAAGCCGGTTTGGCAGTTGGTGATNGAGTAGAAGATNGCCGTGTCCGCCGGGTGAGCGCCTTCGGGNTCGGNGAGGTCCTCGTTCGGCACGGGCGCGTCGATGACCGCCTCGATGTGGGTGGCCANGCCGTGGACNAGTGCGATNTCGACGAAGATCAGGGGTTCGGCNGGCAGGCTCGGATGGAAGAAGCCGTAGCAACGGCGGTCGTGCTCGAGTCGCCGNCGGAGATCGTCCCANCCCCGGATCTCGTGGACCGCTTCGTACTCGATCAGCTTCTCGAGNGTCTCGGCCGGNGTCTGCCAGTCGATNGCCCGNANCTCGAGGAATCCCCGGTTGAACCACGACGACAGCAGATAGGCGAGGTCGCGNTCGNCGGGGGCGATGGTGTCGTCGCGCAGNCGGAGGGNGTCGGCCCGCATCGTGAGCAGNGTGTGNATGCCGTCGTCGGCCAGGTTGATCGAACGGAAGAGGTCGAGNCGGGGAGCCTCCGACGCTGCCCAGAGNTCGTGAGCGGTTGTGGCGTCGGGGNNGCGTNGGTACGCATCGATCGCGGCGGNNACGGCNGNGGGGTCGGGNGCGAACGCNCGGACGAGAAAGTCGAAGAACGANCGTTTNGCCTNGTCGTCGCGGGCNNGGGTGAGGTTNGCGTAGCGNCGCACGACCAGTTCGGCGAGGCTGCGNGCGGCGGCNTCNTCGCGAAGGCGGGTGAGGGCCCGACACGTCTCCTGNAGNACGACCAGNTCGGGGTTGGCGGACGAGGTCACGTCGGCAGTGTAGGAGANAGTTAGCCGTTGGCNCATCGCCGCATCCTCTANGCTGAAGACCGATGNCGGGCNTGACCACCATGCCNAANCCGTCCACCGGGGACCTGGTGGCGGGCATCTCGGTCGCNCTNGTCGCTCTTCCGCAGTCNCTGGCCTATGCCGAGATCGCCGGNATGCCGCCCCAATACGGCCTCTTTGCNTCGGCGCTGCCNCCGATCCTCGCCGCGCTGTTCGTCTCCTCGCGCTACCTGCAGACCGGCCCGGTTGCCCTCACNGCCCTCCTGGCNTTCGGTGCGCTCGAGCCGCTNTCNACCCCGGGATCGNCCGAGTACATCNCCCTCGCCGCCCTGCTCGCCTTGTTGGTGGGNGTGTNCCGNATCCTGCTCGGCCTNCTGCGNCTNGGTGGCGTGGCGTACCTCCTNTCCGAACCGGTGCTNANCGGCTTCACCACCGCCGCNGCGATCTTGATTCTGTCGAGCCAGCTACCGAAGGTCTTCGACGTGTCGACNGATGGCGATGGTGTCCTGGCNGANGCCNTCCAGGCGCTCACGTCCCCGGGGGANTGGCAGTGGNCTGCGATCGGCTTTGCGGCGATGACCCTCGTGCTGATGTTCGGCGGTCGCCGACTCCACACCCTGTTCCCCGGCGTACTNGTCGCCGTNGTGGTCGGCGTCATCGTCTCCGGGTCAGNCGACTACGACGGNTCGACCGTCGGCGAACTCGATGGNGGCTTCGTCTCGCTGACGTTCGACTTCNCATGGGATCGNGCCGGCGATCTCGCACTTCCAGCGCTCGTCATCGCCCTNGTNGGGTTCGCCGAACCGTCGTCGATCGCTNGGACNTTCGCNGCTCAGGGCCGTGAGCGTTGGGACGCCAACCGTGAGATGGTNAGCCAGGGTGTCGCCAACCTCGCCGCTGCGGTCTCGGGNGCGTTCCCGGTCGGNGGNTCGTTCAGCCGCAGCTCGCTCAACAAGCTGGCGGGNGCCACCAGTGCGTGGGCCGGCGCCATCACCGGTGCCTTCGTGCTCTTGGCNCTTCCGCTCACGCCGCTGCTCGAAACGCTNCCCAACGCGGTNCTCGGNGCGNTCGTGGTCGGNGCCGTNGCCAAGNTNATCCGCCTCGATGATCTCTGGGCGCTNCTGCGAGCCAANCGGGTGCAGGCACTCGTCGGCGTCGGCACGCTNGCGGCCACCCTGGCGTCGGCCCCACGGGTCGAGCGTGGNGTGATGGTCGGTGTCGGGCTTGCNCTGCTCGCCCATCTCTACCGCGAGNTGTCCGTCACGACNCCNAGTGTNCGGGAGGGCAACACCCTCACGGTNGCNCCGGAGGGGGTGCTGTGGTTCGCCACGATCCCGAGTGTCGANCGGCTGATCCGAGCAGCGATCGCCGACGAGCACGATCTCGACACNGTTGTGCTCGACCTCGCCGGCGTCGGNCGCATGGACTTCTCGGCGGCGGCGGCGCTNCGGCGCATTGTNGAGGAGATCGGCGACTACGAGAACGATGTTGCCGTCGAGATCGTCAACGTGCGGCANGGNGCGGCCCGAGGNGCCGCCGCCCATNTCGTCGATTGANGCNTNNNCGGNTCGCTACCAGGTGATCGGTTGNGTGGCGCCGAGCGCCCGGCCTTCGGTGCGGACNCCNTTGNCGGTCATCTGCGGGCCGATCTCNNGCCANAGNTTCGGCAGCNNGTAGTGCACAACNCGCGGGAAGAGGTGGTGNAGTGCGTGGTAGTCGTGGCCCCGGATGANCAGCCGTGAGCCGGGGAANACNGCAACGCGGGTGTCGACATAGCGGCCGACCTNCCCCTCGGCNGGGTGGTGCGGATACCAGGCGAAGATGANNNNCAGCCAACACANNACNANCNTGGTGGGGATGAACCACAGCACCAGCGCCTCGACGCCNACGCCGNCGANGAAGGNNGCGATCAGCACGNTGGTCGAGANCAACCANTAGCGGAACGTGNANCGCTCGTCNTGNNGNACCCGTTCGGCCTGATTNTCNCGGATCGCNCGGGGCANNANCACCTGGGNTGCGGGCACGAAGGCNAACANCGGCAACAGGGTNNGGNCCANNACNGCNCCGTAGANCTTGANNGGCANNNNGCGNAGCGGGCCNTGGGCGANGAAGTCGGGNTCNTTCTGCGGGATCNTTGGTGAAGGCGTGGTGCCGCATATGGCTNANGCGGTGCCCCTTGAACGAGAAGCCNNNCGGNATCGCCGAGAGCATGCCGACNNNATCCTCNACCCAGCGGCCCTTCATCGTGTCACCCCACACNTTGCCGTGGGTCGCNTCGTGCATCGGCATGTAGAAGGTCGTCGCNACGACGAAGCTCAGGATGCCNCCAAGCCACAGNGGGATGGCCCCGACGAACCCGGCGACNAGGATNGNGANCCATGCGACGGTGAAGGCCGCAAACGTGGCNAGNAGTCNCCAGGCGATGCCGCNGCGGTANGGCGCNACGAGNCGNCGTTCGTCGCGCCGTTCCATCCGNACCTGNTGGTTGATGTCGGTCATNGCAGACTCCCCGAGACTCGNCCCGATCGGTTGGCCTACCTTACGGTNTATGCCTCGACTCCGACAGGTCCACACCACCGANGCCCACGAGCTCGCCCAGACNCTCTACGGCNTGTTGTTNGGGGAACGCGACCCCGTCGACGAGCCNGGCACGGCGACCGGNTCACCCGGCGACTGGTGGACGGTNACGGCGCTGGTGCCGGACCTGTTCGACCACATNGTCGGNGGGTTCGGCTTCTANCGCTCNGGCAACCGGCTGCTCNATCCACAGTTGCGNGAGTTGGGGCAGACACGCACNGGCTGGGCTCGCGGCTCCCNGTTCGTCTACTCCCAGCATGTGAAGGCATGTCGAGANGTCGGGCTGCCCGAGGAGAAGATCCAGGCGATCCGAGCCTGGGCNGTCGCCGACGTCTTCTCGGCCNCCGAGCGAGCCGTGCTCGCCTACACCGACGCGCTGGTGCTGCAGGGCGGNCGGGTTCCCGANGAGNTGTTCGACGCGCTCCGNGNNGNANTNTCCGAGGAGGAGATCCTCGAGCTCACCTACATCGTCTGTACCTACGACATGCACGCCACGATGTCGAAGGCCCTGCGACTCGAGTTCGACGATGTCGACGACCCGATCATCGAAGTGCCGGGACCCGAGGGCGTGGGCCCGTCGACGATGGACGCCATGCGGGTCGTGGACGACCTCGACGCCAAGTAGCTACTCGAACGGGCGCTCGTCCCACCAGGGAACCGACGGCGGCATGTCGGTGGAGGGCTTGCCCGGGAACGCTGCATCGCGCTTCTCGAGAAAGCTCATGACCCCCTCGGCCGCGTCGACGCCCCGACCGAGCTCATCGATCATGCGGCTGTCGACCTTGTGGGCCTCCATTGGATGATCGGCACCGAGCATGCGCCACAGCATCTGCCGAGTGGTGGCGACGGAGACCGCCGACGTGCCGTCCGCGAACGAGGCGGCCAGTTCACGGGCCGCAGGCAGGAGATCCTCCGGTTCATGAAGGCTTCGAATCAGGCCGGCCCGATGGGCTTCCTCGGCCATGAACACCTTGCCGGAGTACGTCCACTCCAGCGCCTGACTGATGCCGACGAGGCGGGGAAGGAACCAACTCGACGCCGCTTCGGGCACGATGCCGCGCTTGGCGAACACGAAACCGATCTTGGCGCCGGTCGACGCCATGCGGATGTCCATCGGCAGGGTCATCGTGATGCCGACGCCGACGGCGTGACCATTGATCGCCCCGATCACGGGCTTGCGTGATTCGAAGATGCGGGTGGTGACCCGACCGCCACCGTCGCGGGGCACGCGAGTGGTGTTGTCCCCGGCGACCCGGTCGGGTTGCCGGGAGGCGTTGAAGGTGTCGGCGCCGCCGCTCAGGTCGGCGCCGGCGCAGAACGCTCGCCCGGCGCCGGTGACGATGACGGAGCGAACGGTGTCGTCGGCGTCGGTGATGTCGAATGCGGCGACCATCTCGCGCACCATGACGTTGGTGAAGGCGTTCATCGCCTCGGGTCGGTTGAGCGTGAGCGTTGCGATGCCGTGGTCGTCGGGGCCGGGCAGGTCGAGAAGGATGTGCTCGAAGTCGCTCACCGGTCGGCCGCTTCCACCACGAAGCATGCGGTGGTGGCGGTCGAGCCGCCGATGTTGAGGGTGGCGACTCGTTCGGCGCCGTCGACTTGATAGTCGCCGGCCGTGCCGCTCACTTGTTTGGTGGCGTCGACGAGCATGCGTGCGCCGGTCGCGCCGACCGGATGGCCGCCGCCGATCAGACCGCCGCTCGGGTTGACGGGCATGTCGCCATCGCGCTCGAGTCTGCCCTCCTCGATCGCCTTCCACGACTCGCCCGGTGCTGTGATGCCGAAGTGATCGATCGCCATGTACTCCGACGGGGTCATGCAATCGTGGGTCTCGATGGCGTCGAGTTGGTCGGTACCGCCGATCCCGGCCCGATCGAACGCGTCGGTGATCGCCCGCCGCACGTGCGGCATCACATAGTCGCTGTCGCTGCTCCGCTCGAATTTCTGATCGATCGGCAGGCCGACGGTCGTGTGGCCCCACCCGCCGATGACCGAGTGGGCGCTGCGTCCGTGCTCGGCGAGCCAGCGGTCGCTCACCAGCACCACGCCGGCCGCCCCGTCGGTGATCTGGGTGACGTCGTTGCGGCGAAGGCGACCCTCCACGATCGGGTTGGCTTCGTCGTCGGCCTGGAACGACTCCGGCGTCAACGCCCATGCCCGGGTCTGGGCGTTGGGGTTGTCCTTCGCGTTGCGCAGGTTCAGTTCACCGATGGCCCGCAGATGCTGTTCGTCGATGCCGTAGCGACGGTCGTATTCACCCGCCACCCGTTCGAACGCGTACGGCCAGAAGAACTCGATGCCCTCGGTCTCGTGCCCGACCCACGCCGCCGCCGTCTGCACCGCCGCTGCCGGACCGCCCGGCATGGTCTTCTCCTGCTCGATCCCGAGCACCAGCACACAGTCGTAGCGGCCGGCTTCGATCTCGGCCATGCCAGCCAGCACGGCCATCGACGACGACGCACACGCGGCCTCGTGCCGCATTGCCGGCACGCCCCACAGCGCTGGCTCGACGGTCGCAGGCATGGCACCGAGGTGCCCCTGGCCGGTGTAGAGCTGGCCGAAGGCATTGCCGACATGGATGCTCTCGACGGCGTCGGCCCCGATTCCTGCATCGGCCAAGGTTGCTGCCACGACCTCGGCGGTGAGGTCGGCGATATCGCCGTCGGTCTTGGCCAGATTGTTGGCGAAGTCGGTCTGATGGACTCCGAGGATGTTGGTCATGGTTGGAGGCTCCAGCGTTCACGCAATGCAGGTTTGACGACCTTGCCCACCGGGTTGCGGGGAAGGGCGTCGATCAGTTCAAGTCGTTCGGGCAGCTTGTAGCTGGCGATCTCATGCTCGCGCAGGTGAGCGGTCAGGTCCGAAAGCGACGGTGGATCGGCATCGGGCGCTGCTACTGCGAACACCCCGACCTTCTCGCCGAGATCCCGATCGGGGAAGCCGACGGCTGCGCACTCCACGATGGCGGGATGGTCGGCGATCAACGCCTCGAGCTCGGCCGCACTGATGTTCATGCCACCCCGGATGATGATGTCCTTCGCCCGGTCGACGAAACGCAACAGGCGGGGCGGGTTGTCGGCGCCGGCGTACTCGAACAGGTCGCCGGTGCGGTACCAGCCGTCGGCGTCGAACACGTCGTCTTCCGGCGTGGTCTCGGTCCCGGCCGGGGCGGGGAGATAGCCGTCGAACACGGTCACTCCCCGGAAGCGCAGTTCACCGACCGTGCCGGCGGTCGTGATCTCGGACTCGTCGGCCGGGTCGACGAGTCGGATCTCGACGCCTTCCCGCTCCGGCACCGGGAAGTAGCGGGCCCGTTCGGTCGGATCAGGCACCGCCGCCATCGTCGACATCATCGCCGCACCCTCGTTCGAGCCGAACACGTTCACGATCTCGATGCCTCGGGCCTGCCAGCCCTCCACCATCCACGGATCGAGCGGGGCCGACCCCGACGCGATCTTGCGAATGCTCGACAGGTCGAGCTGATCGAGCATGGCGTCGTTCGCCAACAACATGTTGAGCGCCGCCGGCGGCACGACCGTGTAGCTGATCCGCTCGTCCGGGATCTGGCCGAGAAACACCTGCAGATCGAGTGGATGGTGCAGGGCCAGGAAACAGCCGGTTTCGACCCAGGTCAGCAACATGCCGCCGATACCGGCCATGTTCACCACCGGGAACGGACACAGGACCCGATCGTCCGCACGTAAATCGAGTTCGGTCACCTGGAACCCAGAGGTGGCCAGCCACTTGCCGTTGGTGCGGGGGACGCCTTTCGGAGTGCCGGTCGTGCCGGAGGTCCAGCAGACGGTGGCCCGCGTGTCCGGAGTGATCGCTGCCGAATCGAGGGGCGGGCCGGGCTCGGTCGCAGGCGGAAGGATTGCCACCTGTGGCCCGAGCGCTTCGGCCGCAGCGGCGACCTGATCGGGCCGGTCGGTCCGGTCGGTGGTGACGAACACGTCGAACCCGGCCGTCGCATACCCGTGGCGCAGCTCGTGTGCCCGGTGCTGGACGGGGAACGGCACGGCCACGGCCCCCATCCGGAAACACGACAGCAGCGTGATCGGCAACTCGACCACGTTGGCGAGCTGGATCCCGACCGAGTCACCCGGCCCGACGCCGGCCGCCTGCAGTTCAGCGACGGCACCGTCGATGCGAGCATCGACCTTGGCCCACGTGAGCCGCTGGGGCATGCCGCCATCGAGCGTGGCTCGATTCGGTGCGTCAGCCAGCGCTTCCTCGTCGGGTCGCGCGTCGACGGCGCGTCGGACCAGCTCGTCGATCGTGGTGGGTTCGCTCATTGCGCCATGATCGCAGACGTGACGTCGCCGCACCGATGAGCCAGCATGGAGCCATGAAGGTCGAACTGCGCAACGAGATCCATGGCGGTCTCCCGCCCCACGACGATCACCCCTACCGCAGCGGCGTCTGGCGGCCCCAGTACCGCGAATACGACGCGTGGGACCTCGACGTCGAGGGCGAGATCCCCGACGATCTCGCCGGTGTGTACCTGCGCAACACCGAGACGGCGGTCTTCGAACCGGCCAAGCGCTACCACCCCTTTGACGGTGACGGCATGATCCATTCGATCGGGTTCGCCAACGGCGAAGCCACGTACGCCAACCGTTTCGTGCGAACCGAAGGCTTCCTCGCTGAGCAAGAAGCGGGCCGGTCGTTGTGGGCCGGCATCACCGAACACCCCTCCAATGCCGAGGCCGACCGCGGCTGGGGGGCTCGTTCGATGATGAAGGACAACGCCTCGACCGACGTCATCGTGCACCGTGGCGAGGCGCTGGCGAGCTTCTACCAGTGCGGTGAGCTCTACCGCCTCGATCCGCACACGCTCGAGACCAAGGGCACCACGGAATGGGGCGGCTTCTTTCCGCAGGAAGGCGTCTCCGCTCATCCGCGCGTCGACGAACACACCGGCGAACTACTCTTCTTCAACTACGGCGTCGAGGCGCCGTACATGCACTACGGGGTCGTGAGCCCGGCCGGTGAACTCGTCACCTACATCGACGTGCCCTTGCCGGGGCCCCGGCTGCCCCACGACATGATGTTCACGGAGAACTGGACGATCCTGAACGACCTGCCGTTGTTCTGGGATCCCGAGGCGCTCACGTCGGGGTACTACTCCAACGTGTTCCGGCGTGACCTGCCGAGTCGGTTCGCGCTGGTGCCGCGGCACGGCTCCACCGAGGACATCCGGTGGTTCGAGGCCGACCCGACCTTCGTCCTCCACTGGACTAACGCTTACGAGGACGGTGACGAGGTCGTCCTCGACGGCTTCTTCCAACACAACCCCACGGCTCGAGGCGTTGACCGCAGTGCGAACGTCGACCCGAAGCACAAGGGGTTCGAGACCCTCGACATGAATGTGCTGCAGGCCCGCCACCACCGCTGGCGTTTCAACCTTGTCACGGGGGAGACCCGGGAAGAGCCGCTCAGTGAGACGTGTTCCGAGTTCCCGATGATCAACGGACAGCACTGGGGGCGTCCCTACCGCTACAGCTACAACGCCTTGTGCGCCCACGGCATCTTCGCGTTTAACGGCCTCGTGAAACACGACGTCGAGACCGGCGCCGAGACGTTCTGGCATGCGCCGGAAGGCACGTTCGTGAGCGAAACCGTGGTCGCCCCTCGGCTCGGCTCGACGGCGGAGGACGACGCCTACCTGCTGACGTTCTCGTGCGACATGGTGAACGACGAATCACACTGCGAGATCTTCGATGCCGCTGACCCGACCGTTGGTCCCATCGCNCGGGTCAAGCTCCCCGAGCGCATCTCGTCGGGCACNCACGCCACGTGGGCGCCNGCCTCNCAGCTGACCTGAACCNCCGCCTCGGCGCGCCGGATCAGAGTTCGAAGGTGGCGCGGGTGAGGAAGTCGCCTTCGGTGATGTCGGCGGTGGCCNCACGACGTTCGCCCTTGAGCCANACGGCGCCGTCGGGGTCNGCCGCAAGGTTCTTGACCCATTGGGAATCGCGNCGCACGGTCGAGACGTCGATGCGATCACCGATCCTCGTGGCGACGAGCGGGACTTCGCGTGTCTTGCCGCTTTTTCGGCCGGTGGTCTCGACCACGACNATGCCGATACCGATCGGCAGGGGTGAGGTGAGGCCTGCCTTGGCGATGGGGCGCACAACCGAGTTGAGCGNGCGNAANCCCTGCTTCACCAGGTCCTTGCGGAGTTCGTCGANTCGNTGGGGGAGCACNCGNTCAGGCTACGCCGGGTTTGCCGGNAGGCCCCGNNCGCGNCGCTGGGTGTCAGTANAGCNAGCCGCCGTTGTCGTCNTCGCCNGTGANGTCGGNCCNGGCGGCGGCCAGNGANGCGGCNGCNCCGGCGCCGAGTGCNANCTGGTCNGCNGTGGCNGTCACCATNCGNAAGCCCTGCTGNAAGCGCTTCGGGACGAGCGGCCCGGTCGCATGGCAGCCGGGCANGACACCGACNTTNTGGCATTCGTCGACGATCCGGGTGTAGGCCTCGTCGAACGCCGGTGNCCCATCGTTGTTCGCCGGCGGNAGATCGAGGGTGAGNGAAAGGTCGGCAGGGCCGACGTAGACGGCNTCGATCCCNGGNACCGACAAGATCTCGGGCAGGTTGTCGACGGCCTGCTTGGTCTCGATCATCGGGATGACGGCGATGTTGTCGCGNGCCCACTCGACATAGTCGGGTCGGCGGATGCGNCCGATGGTCGGCCCGAACGAACGGGAACCNCCGTCNGGGGCGTAACGGCACGCCTTTACCGCTGCCTCNGCCTCCTCGGGNGTGTTGACCATCGGGATGATGACCCCCTCGGCNCCAGCGTCGAGCATCTTGCCGATGATGCCGGGNTCGTTCCAGGGGACNCGGACGATCGGGATCGAACCNCCGTGTTCGANTGCCCGGATCAATTCGACGGNGATCTGGTACTCGACGGNGCCGTGCTGGGTGTCGACGCAGACATAATCGAAGCCCGCCCTTGCCATGACCTCGGCGGAGAGCGTCGCCGGGATCGAGAGCCACCCGCCGATCGCGTTGTCACCATCGGCCCACATCTGTCGAAGTGTTCGCATGCCCGGATGTCTAGCGCGTCCACGGTGACGATGAAGTCCCTGGGCGCGACGCGGTAGCGTCACGGCCATGAGCTATGAGCGGATTCGGGTCGAACACGCCGGTGACGTCGCCACGTTGACCCTCGACAACCCTGAGAAGCGCAACGTCCTCGCCCTCGAGACGATGCAGGAGATCACGGCAGCGCTTCGCGAGATCGGCGAGACCGACGCGCTCGGCGTCATCATTGCCGCCGAGGGTCCGGTGTTCTCGGCCGGTCACAACTTCGGCGACATGCTCGGCTCGTCCGAAGCGGAGGTGCGGGCACTGTTCGACGTGTGCACAGAAATGATGACTCTCATCCAGGCACTTCCCCAGGTCGTGATCGCCCGGGTGCACGCGCTTGCCACGGCTGCGGGATGCCAGCTCGTGTCGATGTGCGATCTCGCCGTTGCCGGCGAGTCGGCGGCCTTCGCTGCCCCTGGCGGCAAGGGTGGTCTGTTCTGCCACACGCCCATGGTCGGCATCGCTCGGGCCGTCGGCCGAAAGCGGGGCCTCGAGATGGCGCTGATCGGCGAACCGATCGACGCCCACACCGCCGCCGACTGGGGTCTCGTCAACCGGGTCGTCGCCGACGACGCCCTTGTCGACGCGACCAACGAACTCATGCGTCGCGCCACTCGGGGCTCGGCCACCTCGAAGGCGCTCGGCAAGCAGACCTACTACGCCCAGATCGACATGGCTCAGGGCGCGGCCTACGACTTCGCCTCCGGTGTCATGACGGCTGGTGCTGTTGCTCCGGACGGCCAGGAGGGCATCGCCGCTTTCGTGGAGAAGCGGCGTCCCGAATTTGGGCTTCGTCGCTGAGTCATCAGCCATGAGTGGCTGGCAACTCGCTCAGTTCAACGTCGCCACTGCGAAGTTCGACGACGACGATCCGCGTCTGGCCGAGTTCATCGACAACCTTGACCGGCTCAACTGGCTTGGCGACGAGTCGCCGGGATCGGTGTGGCGGTTCCAGAGCGAGACCGGTCGCTCCGTCGACGTGAAGGCCTTCGACAACCCGCGCATCCTCTTGAACATCACGGTTTGGGACGACCTCGAGTCGCTCTGGAACTATGTCTACAAGACCGATCATGTCGAATTTCTCCGCCGTCGCCGGGAGTGGTTCGAGGTCGATGCCGAACCGGTGCACGTCATGTGGTGGGTGCCCGAAGGCCACCGTCCGACGCCTGCCGAGGGCATTGCACGACTCGAACACCTCCGTGCTCACGGATCTTCACCTCATGCGTTCTCGTTTCGCGACAACTACGAACCGCCTGCCGGATGAGCACGCTCGACCAGGCGATTGCTTTCACGCACGACACGTTGTTGCGTGATCCCCTCGAGTCGGTATCACGGCCGTCGCCTTCTCGCTTGTGCCCCGGTGTGACAGGCCTCAGGCGTAGGAGCGCTTGGCGACCTCTTCGAGCATGACTTCGGTGGCGCCGCCACCGATCGGCAGGATGCGGGCGTCTCGGTACATGCGTTCGATCGCGGACTCGCGCATGTAGCCCATGCCGCCGTGGAACTGGACACAGTCGTACATGACCTGATTCACGACCTCGCAGCCCCAGGCCTTCACGCCCGACATCGCCTTCACATTGTCCTGGCCGGCGTC
>PABW01000038.1 GCA_002699625.1 Acidimicrobiaceae bacterium | reverse complement strand
GGGAGGTAGAACGCGCCTCCGTCGAGTCCCTCCGGGCGAGCCCCGCCGCAGACGATCCGTGCGCCCTCATCAAGGGCGGACTGCACATAGCCCTCGACGCGATCGCGCTGTCGGAGATCGATGAGTGGCCCCATCGTGGTGCCCTCGACCGTGGGTGGGCCTGGCGTGATGCTGCCGAAGAGTTCACCGATGGCGGTGACGGTCTCGGCGTACCTTGACCGCGGGATCAAGATGCGGGTCGAGAGTGCGCAGCCCTGCCCACAGACAAGCGCCGTGCCGAACGCAGCCGTCATGGCCGGGCCGCTGACGTCGTCGAGGTCGTCGAGCAGGATCATTGCCGACTTGCCACCGAGCTCCAGGAACACCTTGGTGACATGCTCCGCCGCCGCTCGCATGATGGTTTTGCCCGTTGCCGTCGAGCCGGTGAAGGAGATCATGTCGACGCGTGGGTCCTCCGTGAGGAGTGCGCCGATGGTCGGGTTGGCGGCCGAGATCACGTTGAAGACGCCAGGGGGGATGTCGGTGTGCTCGGTGACGAGTCGACCGAGCGCCAGTGCGCTCCATGGGGTCTGTGGTGCCGGCTTCAACACGACCGTGCAGCCGGCGGCAAGCGCCGGTGCGGTCTTGGCGAGGTTGATCTGTGTGGGCACGTTCCACGGGGTGATCGCCGCCACGACCCCGATCGGTTCGCGTTCGGTCCAACGTTCGGCGGGCCCACCGACCGTATCGGCGATGCCGAGCGGTGTCGTCCATTCGAACGACTCGGCGAGATCGGCGTAGTAGGGGAGAAACTTCAGTGGCTCGCCGAGGTGAGCCACGTCGCACGCCGCCTGCGGTGCACCAACTTCGGCCATCGTGATCTCGGTCATCTCCGCCAGGTGATCGCGAAGCGCAGCGTCGAGTTGCCGGAGCCCGCGCACGCGCAACGCAACATCGTCGGCCCAGCCGCTCTCGTCGAACGCCCGGTGGGCGGCGACGAGCGCTCGTTCGATGTCGGCCGGTGAGGCGTCGGCTGCAACACCGATCTCCTGGCCGGTCGACGGATCGATGTTGGGGTAGGTCGCGCTTCCCTCGGCGGGGACGAGGTCACCATCGATCGTCAGGCGGGTCTCCGGCCAACTCACGATGCTGCTCCGAGACGAGGCCCGGGGGTGAAACTGATGGGGAGGCTCGTCCAACCCGTGACGTTGGAGGAGTGAAAACGCACCTTGCGTTCGTGATCGACAACATAGTCGGGCAGACGGGCGTGGATCTGCTCAAGGGCGACACGTCCCTCGAGACGGGCAAGCGCCGCACCCAGACAGAAGTGGGCGCCATAGCCGAAGCCGAGGTGCCGGTCGGGGGTGCGCGTGACGTCGAAGACTTCGGCGGACTCGCCGAACTCGCGATCGTCGTGGTTCGCAGCTCCGATGAGCAACAGCACCGAGTCGCCAGCCCTCATCGGCTGACCGTGACGCTCGATGTCAGCGGTCAAGGTGCGGTGCATGTACTGCGTCGAGTTGTGGAACCGGAGCACCTCTTCGACGGCGGTCGCCATGCGTTCGGGCTCGGCGGCGAGCAGCGCCTGCTGATCGGGATGGCGGGAGAGAAGTTCGACGGCGTTCGCGACCATCTTGGTCGTGGTTTCGTGCCCGGCGATCACGAACAGCACACAGAAGCCCAGCAGTTCTTGTTCGTTGAGTTTGCGGCCGTCGACCTCGGCATCAAGGAGATCGGTGATCAGACCGGTGCGATCCCCGGCCCGGCGAGACTCGAGGTCCTGCACGAAGTAACCGAGCAGTTCGAACATGCCGTTCATCGCTTCCTCGGGCATCTTCATCGATCCGTCCTCGCGGATGAGAATCTTGTCGGCGGACACTCGCAGGGCTTTGCGATCGTCCTCCGGGATCCCGAGTACGGCGCTAATGACATCCATGGGAAACGGCCCGCTGATGTCGGTGACGAGGTCACAACTACCTATCTCGATGACTTCGTCAATGTAGCCGTCGACGATGCGTCGGATCTCATCTTCCATAGTGAGGACCCGGCGGCCGGTGAAGACGCGAGAGACGATCGAGCGGAACGCGGTGTGGTCGGGCGGATCGATTTCGATCATCTGCTGGAACGTGGGATCAACGCCGACCGGTCGTCGCGCCTCAAGGGCAACACCACCAGCCGACGAGAATGTCGCATGGTCGCGAAAGGCTTCCTGGACGTCGTCGAAGCGACTGAGCACCCAGAACCGAAGCTCGTCGTTCCAATACGCCGGCGCCTCGTCACGTAAACGGCGGTACGTATCGTAGGGATCGTCGTGCAGCACGAAGGCATACGGGTTGTAGGTGACTGTGTTGCTCATGTGTCGTCGCCCTTGTGCTCCGCCTCGAACGTCGCGATGATCTCCTCCGTGGGGACGGTGAAGTCGGCAACGTTCGGGTAACCGGCGTATGGCGCGAGTTGGATGAGACATTCGCGAAGTTGATCGGGGGTGAGCTCGCCGCGATCGAGAGCTGATCGCGCTTGGACCTTCCACGTCTCGGTCGAGCCGAATGCGGCGATGGCGCCTAAAACCAGCAGTCGGCGGTCGCGTATCGGTAGTTCAGGCCGATCCCAGATCGTGCCGAAAATCGTCTCGAGCATTACATCGTAGAACGGCATTGTGCCTCTGGGGATGGGAAAGACATTGCCGGCGTAGACCTCATTGATCTTCGCAGCACCGCGTTCCCATCGGTCGGTAATCTCGTCACTCATAGGGTCTCCATAGTGATGGGTGGAATTCGTGCGTCGAACTTCAGCTCGGAACTGTCGACCGTCGGATGGTCGAGGGCCACGGCAAAGGCGTCGGTCAACGCCCGGCCCACATCGGTCGTCTCCATCATGTAGCTCACGTTGATGCCTTGCTCAATCCATCGAGGCAACGCTCGCCCGATGATCTCCATGTCGCCCATGTGGTTTGCGAACTCGGTCGGCTGGGCGTTCCCCATCACGACCCGGATGAATCGGCGGTCGGGGTGTTCGGCCCGCCAGCCTCGGATGCACTGGTCGAGCGCCGCCTTCGTCGCCGAATACGGCAGGAAGAAGGCATTGTTGTCCTCGACCGTTCGCGAAGAGATGAATGCCATAGCGCCGTCGGGGTCGAGATGATCGAGTGCGGCACCGGCGACCAAGTTGGCGCCGACGACATTGACGCGGAAGACATCAACCCATCCGTCGGGATCGGTCTCGGCGAGTGGCTGAAGGAAACCGAAGCCGGCGACATACACAACCAGATCGAGGCCGCCCATCTGCTCGGCCGCGGCGGCGACCATCGCTCGCACGGCCCCGGGGTCGGTGGCATCAGCGGCGATCGCATTACCGGCGCCCAAGCTGTCGACGAGCGCATCGAGCTTGTCTTGGCGGCGGGCGGAGATCGTGACGCTTGCACCGGCCTCGATCGCTGCCTGCCCCAGCGCTGCACCGATCCCGGCGGAGGCGCCGACGATCAGGACCCGTCGTCCGGTCAGTGCGTTGTCCATGTGATCACCTTCCCGCTCGTCGTTCGACTGTGTCGGCCCATCGTTGCACCTGCTCGGCGACCCGGTCCATCGTCAGCCCTTCTCCTGCAGCTCGCGCTTGAGGACCTTGCCGGCAGGGTTGCGTGGCAGTGCATCGACGATGTCGACCCGTTCAGGCAACGCCTGCGTTCGAAGGCCGGCAGCGCGCAGGAACGCGCCGATAGACGCAAGGTCGGGTGTCGCCCCGTCGCTTGCGACGATGGCAGCGACGACGCGTTCGCCGGTGCGTTCGTCGGGAATCCCGAAAACCGCGACTTCAACGACCTCGTCCGAACTGAACAGGAGATCCTCGACCTCTTTCGCGGAGATGTTCTCGCCGTTACGGATGATGATGTCCTTGAGGCGGCCGGTGATGGTGACGTAGCCATGGTCGTCGATCACGCCGAGGTCGCCCGTTCGGAAGTAGCCATCGGCATCGAACGCTTCGGCGTCGAGCGCAGGGTCGACATAGCCGAGCATCACCTGAGGACCCTTGGCCCGCAGCTCACCCTCGACGCCGGCTGGGCATCGGGCGCCGTCGTCGGCGACGGCGATCAGGTCGACGCCGGGGAGTGCCCGTCCCTCGGAGTTCGCCATCTTCTCGTCGGGGTCGCCGACATCGCCATTGGTGAGCACCGGCGCCTCGGTGAGACCCCAGCCAGAACACACGCCCACGCCGCCGAGCTCGTCGACGACTCGGCGGTGGAGCGCAGGTGGGATCGGGGCGCCGCCGCCGGGGCATACCTTCAGCGATGGGAAGAGTGGCCCAGCCCCCTCCGCCGTTCGGCGGTCTTGCGCAGCGAGATACATCAGGTAGAAGGGTGTGCCGGTCCCTGCGTGCGTGCAGTCGTGCTCTGACAGGAAGTCGATCGTGGCGATCGGGTCGACCGTCTCGTCGAGGAGGTGGGTACAACCGGTCTGCAACGCCATGAAGAGCAGCCCGATACCCCCGATATGAGGAAACGGGAAGGTAAGGGAGTAGCGGTCACCCGTCTGCACGTCGAGTCGTTGCCCCATGGCGAACGGGAACGCACCGACGGTGGTGTCGGTGTGTCGGGCGCCTTTCGGGTCGGCGGTGGTGCCTGAGGTGTAGGTCAGCCAGCGCACGTCGTCATCGGCTGGAACTACCACCGGAGGAAGCGTTGTGGGATCACCGGTCGGGAACGAGCCGGGACCGACGGTCAACGTGCGGAGGTCGGGCTCGTCGTGCTTGATCCGTTCGGCCATCGCTGCGAAATCGAAGCCGCCGAAGTCGCCTGGCGTAATGAGGAGCGAGGTTCCAGCTTGACGGCAGCAAAAGCCGACTTCGCGGTCGCGATAGATCGTGATGATCGGGTTCTGGATGGCACCGAGGCGGGCGAGCGCGCCAGCCAACACCACGGTGTCGACCCAGGTTGGGAGGATCCAGGACACGATGTCGCCGGGTCCAACATCGACATCGCGAAGGCCGGCGGCCATCTGGGTGACGCGGTCGCGGTATTCGCTGTAGGTGCACTGGTCGCCCTGCCGGGCGAGAAGCATCGTCTGGTCGGGCCAGCGGCCTGCTGCGTGGTCGACAAGCTCGACGAGCGTCGAGGGGGGCAGGGTGGTCACGCATCCTCCGATTCGGTGAGCACACCGTTGGCGCGCAAGCTGGACACGACAAGTTCGGCCTGGTCTCGCAGCATCGTCGTGTAGTGCTCGACTGCATCCTCAATCCGTCCGTCTTCGAGCGCCGTGGCGACGAGCGGTAGCCGTCGGCGTGCGACCGCTCCCGCTCCCAGCACCTCGTCGAAGAAGTTGCCGGGAACCAAGCCGACCAGGCCCCGGGCCACCGCGTCGAAGCGAGGAGAGCCGCCGAGGAGATGGAGGTGTTGGCGGGCAGTGATGACCGAATCGAAGAGTTCGTCGTTCGAGGTTGCACTTCCTGCTGCGCGGAACTCGACGATGAGCTGGTCGAGTTCGGCATTGCGCTCGACCGCCTTGGCGATGGCAAAGCTGTCAACGCGGGCGTAGAGCTCGTAGATGTCGGCGACGGCCTCGGCGGTCACGGGCTCGACGAACGCGCCACGGTGTGGTGCCATCGAGATCACGCCGGCATAGGCAAGGGCGATGAGTGCTTCGCGGACAGGGATGCGGCTGACGCCGAACCGGGCGGCGAGCTCGTCTTGGTTGAGTCGTTCACCGGCGGTGAGTTCGCCCGTCCAGATGAGACGGCGGACTTCAGCGGCGACTCGCTCGCTGGTCGAGCTCCGATCGATCGGGGCGACATCGCTCATTGGTGTCTCATGACGTCGTTGAGCACGGTTTCGAAGTCAACTTCCGGCTGGGGACCAGTATCGATCGTGAGGCGTTGCAATGTCGCCGGGGCGGGTGCGGGCGGCACGTAGTCTTCGCAAACCGGGAAGGGTCGCCCGAAGCCGACCGTGAGGAATGAACCGTCGGGGCTGAAGACGCGCGGAAATCCGACGGCGACCTCCGCCTCACCGGTCTGGCCCGTGTCCGTCTGCAGAGCCAGATCGAAGGCTTGGTCCCGGCCGGTCATGTCGAGCACGACAGCGCGGGCGCCGACCGGAATCGGTGTGCCGAGTCGGTGCGTCGATCCGTTGAGCGCGAGCACCCAGGTGAGGTTCCCGTTTGCGAGAAACCAGGCCCAGCCAGCATTCCAGTCGCCTTGCTCGGCGATGACGCCGCTCGCTGCGGACTCGAGGGGTGCAGCGAAGGTTGCGACCATGCGGAATCCACCGAACCAAACTGGCGCCTGAACCTCATGGAGTTTGTCGCCTGGGGCGAGTTCATAGTGATTGCGAAATTGGAGCCACGGCGTGTGCATGTGGGAAATGCGGTGGTTCCCGTCGTCGATTGGCAGGACCTGATTTGCCATCGCAAGCGCATGCCAGCGTTGAACGAGATGGTCGAGTCGTTCGGGGTGGGCCTCGGCGAGGTCATGCACCTCGGCAAAGTCGGTGTCAGCGTGAAAGAGCAGCCACTGGTCGTCGTTGAAGTCTGCNCTGCCCTCAACNAGGGNNCGTTCGGCATGGGTGAGCTGGTTGACGTGGTTGGTCACGGCCTTCCAGCCNTCGGCGTAGATGGCTCGGCTGCCCCAGCATTCGTAGTACTGCTCGCGACGAGTTGGGGCAGCAGCGCTTTCGCGGAGGACCGAAGAGAACGAAATGCCGTCGAATGACATTTGTTTGATCCCACCGACTTCGTTCGGCGCATCGAGCCCTGCGAGTTCAAGCAGGGTGATCGGAATGTCGACAACGTGGACGTAGTGATTGCGGACCGATCCGGCAGCATCACCGAGCTCTGCCGGCCACGACACGATCAACGGATCGCGCACGCCACCCTCGAACGTGTAGCGCTTCCAGCGACGGAAAGGTGTGTTGCCNGCGAAGGCCCAACCCCAGGGGTAGTGGCCGGAGGAATGGTGTCCGCCGAGGTCGTCGTAGTGCCCTAGCTCGAGTTCGATGTCGTCGGGGATGTCCGACACATAGTGGCGCAGCTGGTTCCAGGTGCCATTCGGCCCGCCCTCGGCGGAGCAGCCGTTGTCGGAGATGACGACCACGATCGTGTTGTCGGCCTGCCCGCTGGCCTCGATTGCGTCGAGCACGCGGCCGATGTGGTGATCGGCGTGCGCAAGAAAGCCGGCGTAGACCTCCATCATCCGGGCGTAGAGCCGTCGGCGATCGGGATCGATATCGCTCCATGCCTCGACCCAGTCCGGCCGAGCGGAAAGTTCGGCGTCCGGTGGGACGATGCCCATCTCCTTCTGGCGCGCAAACGTCCTTTCTCGCCAATCGTCCCANCCCCCGTCGAAGCGGCCGGCGAATCGGTCGATCCACTCTGGGGGGGCTTGGTGCGGAGCGTGGGGTGCGGCGGTGGCGTACCAGAGAAAAAATGGGCGGTCCGGCTGGTGGAGTTTCCATTGGCGGAGGCGGTGGATGGCCTCGTCGGCGAGGTCGGCATCGAGGTGGTACCCCTCGTCGGGGGTGGCGGGGGGCTCGACGTGCTGCTGATCACGGATGAGGTTCGGTGTCCATTGATTGGTCTCACCGTTGAGAAAGCCGTAGTAGTGCTCGAAGCCAACGCCGGTCGGCCACATGTCGTAGGGGCCGGTGGCGCGCTGGTCGCGAGCGGTGAGGTGCCATTTCCCGATTGCCGAGGTCACATAGCCGTCGGCCTTTAGGATTTCGGCGATTGTCGCCGCATTGTCTGGGAAAGTACCGGTGTAGCCAGGAAAATTGACCGGCAGATCGGGGAGCATGCCCATGCCAACTCGGTGGTGGTTGCGCCCGGTCAGCAAGCAGGCCCGCGTCGGTGAGCAGATCGCCGTGGTGTGAAAGTTCGTGAAGCGAATACCTCGTTCGGCGATGCGGTCGAGATTCGGGGTTTCGAGGTCCGATCCGTAGCAGCCAGCCTGAGCGAAGCCGAGATCATCGAGCACGATGACGACGATGTTTGGTGCGCTCTTTCGGTAGGGGCGCGGTGCCCGTTCGGAGACGGCATCTCGCATGGAGAGTTCGGTCACGGGGTTGCCTCCATTTCGGCAAAGCGGTGCACGAGCGCGTCGAGCGTCGCCGCACAGGTTGTGGCACCACCCGGTGGTTCGGGGAGCCGAAGGGGACCGTGTTCCTTGCTCGGCAGCAGCACGGTGGCATGGCCCGGGCACGTTGTTTCGCCCCGTTGGTTTTCACCCCAGATTTCAAGATCGACCGCCGGTCTTTCGCCCCCGGCGAGGTAGCGCCGGGTGACGCGGCCCCGCATCCAGTGCGTGTCGCCCACATAGTTGAACCGTCGGAACTCGCAATCGAGCTTCCAGAGCCAGGCGTCGTCTCCCATCCAATCGGTGCAGAGATGGATCAGCCAGGTTTCGCGCATGCGGCCGTAGTCGTAGGTGGCGGGGCTGCCCGCCCGACGTGCCCACTCGGGATCCCAGTGCACCCGTTGATGGACGTCGGGGATGTTGAGGTCATCGGGTCGGAAGAATCCGGGGATCCGGGCTCGCTGCTGATGAGCGAGGTCCAGTGACTTCACGCCATACAGACCCATGCCTACGCCGGTATGCCACACGACAATGTCAGTAATGCGAAGAGGCCCCTTCACGAGCGGCCCGAGTTCNTCGCCTTCCTCGACATCTTCCCAGTACCTCGGAGTCGGGCCTCGTCGGCGTTCGGCGGCCTCCGCAACGGCGGCGGCGATATCGGCGATCTGCTTGTCGGTGTACGGCTCGATTTCCACCCCGAAGTTCTTGCCGCGTTCACCCTTGTCCTCGACGGTCTTGCGGTCGGTGCGGATCATGAGCCGGAACTGGGCCGACAGCATGTGGTCGGGTGCGCCGAAGACCTCCGCGGTCCATTCGTGCACCGTGCGATCCGCGAAGTCACTCCGTTTGTCGTGCACGCCGACGAGCGCGTTACGTCGTGTCACGCTCGTGTGGGGCCGGAGCGGAGCCCACCACTCCCGGAAACTGCCTGCGTAATACGCGTGAGCGCCCTTCAGGGGGTCGCCCTTCAGCAGAGCTTTGGTGTCGGGATCGAGGTGCGTGACTTCGTTCTCGCCGATCATTGTGTCGCCGCCGTTGAGGTGAGGCGGCGCGATCGGGCCGCCCCATCGTGTGGTGGGGCCGTAGGTCGGCTCACACCACAATGGGTTGTCGTCACCGCACGCCTCGGCCACGTGACGGAACGCGTCAGTGCCTGGATCGCGGTACCACGGAGGCTGCGGATGGGGTTGAGTGACACCGATGCGGGCCCGTAAGCGGGCGAGCGCGTGGTCGGTGACGGCGCCGTTCATCGGATCTCCACCCTTCGTTCGGTGAGGTCAAAGGTGCGTAGACCCCCACCATCGGCCATGTCGGCAAGCCAGTGCGGCTCAACCGGTGTGGCGTCTGGATCGATGTACAACGACCAGCTTCGTGGGCCGACCTGCTCGACGACGCAGCGGGGGTTAACAGACTGGGCCGTGTGGATGAAGCCGTCGAGCCAGTCCATCGGGCTCCGGCAGACGCTGTCGTTGAGCCCTGCACCGCCAAGAAACTCGATGGTTCCGGTCCGCTCGTCGTGGACCTCCACCCGGTAGTCGACGTAGTCCTCAACGAGGAAAGGGTCGAGTTGCAGCATCTTGGCAATCGTTGTCATGTTGTTCCCCTCGACGGCCAGTGCGTCACGGAGGCGTCGAACGACGGCGGGGGCGATGGCCGCTCGGTGCTGGGGAGCTATTTCGTCGAGAAGGTCGACCCCGATGTTCTCGTCGACTGAGAAATAGGCAGCCCGCATGAGGAGATGGATGTCGAGGGCGAACTCCTTTGCCTGGCGCACGAGCACTGGGTGCGCGAAATCCTCGAGTCGGAGATCAGGGATAATCGGACCGCTGTAGTCGTGCATACCGCCGTCCTCGAACGCGTCACCGAGCTCAAAGGCGAACGATGCCGCTGCCGACTCAGCGACTACGTCGAGGCTCGGCTCTCCTGACCGTTTGCTCTGTTCATCGTCAACGAGTTCGACCCGCCAGCGGCAGTGGTCGCCAGTGAACTCGTCAGGTTTAGGAGGCCGATGAACCGGCACGGCGCGAAGCTGCGGATTCGTGACAGCAAGGGTGGCATCGAAGGTCCGGTCTTCCATGTGGTGGCACATGTTGGTCACGAGCGCCGGGTCGTTACGAGAAATCTGGCGGAGGTAGTCGTGAGCTCCGCAGAACGGCAACCAAAACATGCCCAGGTTGTCGTCAACCAGCTCGAACCGGAAGTCGAGGAAGTGATGCGGCGCTCCGATGTCGAACTGAAAGCTTTTGAGTGCAGCCTCTGGCCCGTCGCCTCCGATACCGAGGTTCGCCTTATTTCGGGCGGTGTAGATCGGGCTAGCTCCCATCCACTCGCTATCGGCCTGGCGGATTGTGGCTTCCTGGCCAGCGTGAATTGCGACGTGTGGCATCAGCGCTCGGTCGTGGAACATTGACAGCACCATTCGTTCCCGGCAGAGCCGGGCGAGGGCCGTTCGAGAAAGCCGCTCGAGCGTCCAGTCCGGATCAAATGGGCCTCGGTAGTCGTCNTCGGTCGTCACGAAGGGTCCTGCCAGTCGATTCGGTCGTCGCGGTGTGGCTGACGGCCGGTGCGCCACGGACAAAGCGGTGCGGCGGCGAGCAGGATGCGATGCCAGTCGGTGGCGAGCGNCCGCATTTCGGCCCGCCAGCTCAGCACCGNAGNATCCGAGACCTGTGCGTGTTCGCTGGCGGCCCAAGCGGCGTAGCCCTCGGGAAGAGCCCACAACACGACGATTTCATCCTCGTCGCGCATCGTGGTCCACCAAGCGCCGGCGAGCGTCCAGCCGTGCGGCTCATAGGCCTCGATGGCATGTGATCGCACCAACTCCAGCGCCTCGCCTGCAGTGCCCGGGGTGACCTTGATGATCTCGTGAGTGCAGACCTCGGCTCGAATTCCGGTGCTCAAGGAATCCTCGAGCGTGGGGCTCCAGGGGGCGGGAAGAAGGACGCGATCGAAGCCGCCGCGCCGGAACTCGGCCGCTTCCTTCCACCACCGTTCGAGCTTGGGATCCTGCAGCCCCTGCCCGACGTTCTCGCCGGTCAGCGATCGCGCCAGCCCGTCGAGTCCCGGTTCTTCCCAGATATTACAGACCTGTGGCCACGGACCGGTGGTGCCGACGACAGCCCAGATGCCGAAGCACGATTGCCCGCGATCCTCTTGGGCCATCGGTGACCAGTTGGCCGCCATGTGATGCATGTAGTTCGCCCGGTGGGCGCCGCGAATGTCGATGAACTCGTGGATGTAGGCGCGATCGTTGCTCATGCGACCTCCAGGGCGGCCCACAGTTGACGTTTGAGTTGGCGGAGTTGGTCGAGGGGATGCCGTGCGATCGTCTCGGCGATGTCTTGCGCCCTCGCCCGTAGCTGTTCGGGTTCGACGACCTCGGAAAGGATTCCGAGCTGACGGGCGCGGTCCGCAGTGATGCGTTCATGTCGGCCGAGGTAGGCCATGCGGGCGATGGACTCCGTCGGACTTTTCTTCAGCATGCCGATCGTCTCGAAGGCGGTGACCTGCCCGACCGACACATGTGGGTCAAGGAACTCGGCGTTGCTCGATGCGATGACGATGTCGGCGTCGGCAACGAAGTGGAGTCCGCCGCCGGCGCAGATTCCGTTGACCGCGGCGATCACCGGTTTTGTCACACCGCAATGCCAGGCGGTGAGGCGCAGGTCGGCACGCTTCGTCTGGCGAGAACTGGCCTTGAGTGCCTCCGGGTCTCGAGCCAGTTGGACGACATCAAGCCCGGTCTGGAAGGCGCGGCCGTTGCCGGTGTTCACGATCACCGAGACGGTGTCGTCCGCATCGAGTTCGGCCCACGCGTGCTCGAGGTCGATGAACATCTGCGCGTCGATGGCATTCCCGGCATCCGGACGATCGAAGATCAGCCAGCCGACAGGGCCGTCGTGATGGATCTCGATCGTCATGTCGGATCCTCCTGGAGGATCTCCAACACATTGCCGTCGGGGTCGGTGAGCAAGGCGAAGGCGGCACCTGGCCGATGCGGTGTCACCGGGGTGAGCACGGATGCGCCGGCGTCGATGGCCTGCTGCACCGTTGCCGCGACGTCGGCGACGTGGATGGCGGCATATCGAAATCCACGGGTGCTGCTCCATCCGTTGCCATCGGCGTCGTGGGGTGCCTCGGCCGGCTGGAAGATCTTGAGCATCGCCTGACCGTTGTGGAGGCGGTGCACCGTGCCCTGTGGGAACTCGAGTATGCGATCGAGCGTGAAGCCGAGTCCGCGCTCGTAAAAGCGGCTGAGGTTCTCCCCGTCGTGGGTCACGATGCCTGCCTCGAGGCCGTGCACGGTCATGCCAGCTCCTCGGCAAGACGGCGCCGGAGGACCTTGCCGACCTCGGAGCGGGGGAGCGCGGTCACGTGGTGGTACATGGTGGGCGCCTTGTAGGGCGCAAGGTTGGCTCGAACCGTTGTGTCGAGGATTTCGTCGTCGACGTCGCCGACGATTGCGGCCGCGGGCACTTCGCCGAGTCGCTCGTCGGGCGCTGCGAAGACGGCGACATCGTCGACACCGGCGACCGAGCGGAGGACTTCTTCGACCTCATCAGGAAAGACCTTGTTGCCGCCGCGATTGATGAGATCGCCGGCCCGACCCTCGATCCAGACGAAGTCGGCGTCGTCGATTCGCGCCAAATCGCCCGTCCGCACGAAACCATCCGTGGTCACTCGATCGTCGGCGAGATCGATCGCCGTGCTCGGCGGCCGAACGAGCAATTCGCCCACGCCGTTGTCGTCGGGTTCGGAAATGCGGAGCTCGACGCCGGCATGGGCACGGCCTACGGCCCCGAGCCGATCCGGATGCGCTTTGGCGTCGGCGGCAGTCCAGCCGATGACCTCGCCGATCTCGGCTTGCCCGTAGCCGTTGAGCACGAACACCTCGAAACGGTCGGTAAATCGCTGAGCCTGGAACGGGGAGAGGGGAGCGGTGATCGAGCGGACGTAGCGGAGTGGATGAAGTGAGGTGATCGACGTGTCGTCGTTCAACATGGTCATCGCTGCAGGAGGCAGTACCGTCGATCGAATCTCATGGCGCTGCACGAGTTCGGCGAACGTTGAGGTGTCGAAGTGATCCATCAGGACCAGCGGTGCGCCGGCTCGCAGTCCGAACAGGGCGTTGTACATGCCGGCGTTGAGCGTCATGGAGACCGGGATCAGGTTCGGGCTCGGAGGGCGGGAACGGTCGACCGGCGCAGCTCGAAGCGGAGCTAGCACCCGGTCGATGATTTCGAGGTAGTCGTCGTGGGAATGGAGAATCGGCTTCGGTTCGCCCGTCGAGCCTGAGGTCCACAGCACGAAGGCGGCGTCGGGCGCCGATAGATCAGCGGTTCGGGCCGTTGTCTTCTCGATCGCTGCCTCGGGCTGGCGGGGGTTGATCGGCACATAGACAGCTCCCGCTCGCCAGCAACCGAACATCGCAATCAGCGCATCGATCCCGTCGGCCACGACGGGGATCGGCGATCCGTTGGCGACGTCGAGCGACGCAGCGTAACGCTCGACCCGCTCAACCATGTCGGCCTTGGTGAAGGACGACGCGACGGTATGGACCAGTGGATCGCCATGCGCGAACGGATGGTCGAGCAGCAGGTCAAGCAAACTCACGACAGTGGTTTCCAGTTCGGATCGCGCTTCTCGGCAAAGGCCATCGGCCCCTCGTTCTGATCAGGGTGACCCCACATCGACACCAGATGCTGGGCGCCGGCCTTGCAGGCATCGGTGAGCCCGTGTTCGAGGGCGCCCCACAGCGCCTTCTTCGTTGCAGCCATGGCCGCAGGACTGTTCTTCGCGATGGTCTCGCCGAGTTCCTGCGCTCGTTCGCGAAGTCGTTTGGGCGGGTCGACGATCTCGGAGATCATGCCCAACTCGAGCGCCCGTTCGGCATCCATGCGTTCGTACTTGCCCATGAACGCCATGCGCATGACCGCCTCGACTGGCATCTTCTTCATCAACCCGATCGCTTCGATGGCGACTACCTGGCCCACCGAAACGTGCGGGTCGAAAAACTGGGCGTCGCTCGCTGCGATCACGATGTCGGCGTCGGCAACCCAGTGGAAGCCGCCGCCACAACAGATGCCGTTGACGGCGGTGATGACCGGCTTCCATACGTCTTGGTGCCAGGACGTGAAGTGGACGTCGAACTCCTCCATCGACTGGCGGTAGCGCTCCATGCCCACGCCATCGGTGGCGAGTTCGCCGACATCGACACCGGTCTGGAAGTCACGACCTTCGCCGGTGTGCACGATCACGCGGACGGACGGGTCCTCGTTGAGCTCGGTCCACGCCTCGGCGAACTCGTCTCGCATAGCGTTGTTCATCGCATTGCGCACGTCGGGTCGGTTATTGATCAGCCAGCCGACCGGGCCGTGTCGCTCGATGATCAGGTGCTGGTAGCTCATCGGGGGGTCTCCTTCCAGGCGAGGCCGTGGTAGGGATCGGGCTCGCGCGGCAGGCCGAGGACCTGCTCGCCGACGACGTTCTTGTTGACCTCGGTGGTGCCACCCTCGATCGTGTTGGCCCGGCTTCGGATCATGCCCTTGGTCGCATAGGGCATGTCGTCGAGCCAGTCGCCCTCCCAGGCGATCGCCTCCATGCCGGAGAGCTCGCAGGCTGCGAGCTGGAGTTGCTGGTTGAGGCGGCCCTGGTGGACCTTACCGATCGAGGCGGCGGGGCCGGGTGTGCCGCCGGCCTTGACCGTGGCCCGCACTCGGGCGTTGGTCGATTGGCGAATGTGTTCCTCGGCATGGAGCCCCATGAGATGGTCACGGGTCACAGGATGATCGATGCCGAGTTCCCGATAGGTGGCGAGGAGGCGGTCGGCGCCGGATCCGCCGATGCGGTCGACGCCACCGGACCCGGAGCCGGCGACCATCTGCCGCTCGCCGGCGAGGGTCGCGCCGGCGACCCGCCAGCCATCGTGGACCTGCCCGACGAGATGAAAGGCCGGCACGCGCACCTCGTCGAGCCACACTTCGTTGAAGTCGACTTCGCCTCCCATATGGCGGAGCTCGCGTATGTCGACGCCGGGAGAACGGAGGTCGACGAGAAAGTACGAGATTCCCCTGCGCTTGGGTGCATCAGGATCGGTGCGAGCCAGACAGATCGCGAACTCGCTGTGGTGCGCCCACGTCGACCAGACTTTTTGGCCGCTAAGGACCCATTCATCGCCGTCGAGCTCAGCCTTCATCGAAAGCGATGCAAGATCAGATCCAGCGCCAGGTTCGGAAAAGAGCTGGCACCAGCGCTCCTCGTTTCGAACGATCGGCGGCAAGAACCGGAGACGTTGCTCTTCAGTACCGAACGCGAACAATGGTGGTGCCGCGTTGTGGAGTCCGAGCGGGTTGAGGCGCCCAAGGTTGAACGGTCCGATCACGTCCTCGATGACTTTGGCCTGCTCGACGGTGAGATCGAGGCCGCCGAACTCCACCGGCCAGGTTGCGACGGCCATGCCCGAGTCGGCGAAGGTGGGATACCAGGCCTCGTAGTCCGACCGAGGTCGTACTGCACGAATGGCGGCGCGGCCGCCAGCGGAAGCAGCGTGCCAGGCCTCGGGGACGTTGGCCGTGACCCATGCTCGTGCGGCGGCACGAATCGTGTCGTGATCGTCGGTGCGGCCGACCCCCAAACGCATCTTGTATACATTATGCGGCATGACGGACCCGGTGAAATCGTATCCAGCAGCGATCGACGGCCTTGTCGTCGAACACAACGGTGGCGTGTTGGCAGTCCGCTTCGATCGGCCCGATCGCCGCAATGCGTTGACCGACGACATCGTGCTCGCTCTGATCGACATCGTCGACGCTGCCTCGTCGGACGAGTCCGTGCGAGTGATCCACATCACCGGCACCGGCGAGCACTTCTGCTCCGGCTTCGACCTCTCGTTGCGAGGCGGCGGCGGTGACAAGCCCCGCGCAGGCGCCACCCAACGGCAGATGCGTTGGCACATCAATCGCCTCGTGCCAGCGATCCAGCGGTGTCAGACGCCGATCGTTGCATCGGTCAAGGGGTGGGCGATCGGCCTGGGAATGAATATCGCCCTCGCGAGCGATTTCGTCGTGGCAGCCGACGACGCTCGATTCTGGGCGCCGTTCGTCGACTCGGCATTCACCCCCGACTCGGGTGGGTCATGGCTCATCCCACGCCTCGTCGGCATCGCCCGAGCCAAAGAGATGATCCTGCTCGGGAGAAAGGTGTCGGGCAAGGACGCGAGCGACTGGGGCCTGATACACAGCGCAGTGCCAAACTCTGAACTTGACGAGGCCGCCGCAGCACTCGTTGCGGAACTGGCCGATCGGCCCACCGTCGCTCTTGGCCTCGCCAAGCAACTGATTCACGGAGCCCCCACGTCGGAGTTGGAGCCACACCTCGCCCAGGAAGGACTTGCGCTCGAACTGTCGAGCCGGTCCGAGGACTTTCACGAGAACAGTCGTGCTCGGCGAGAGAGCCGAGACCCCGACTTCACCGGTCGCTAAACCGGAGTCTCCCTAGGCGCGAAACGGCCCGGCCATCGGTCCTTGCAACCGGCAGCCAGGCCGTTTCAGCGTCTAAAATTTGGCACCTAGCGAGGCGATGGACGGAAGTCGTTGCGGCCAGTTATACAGACCGGGTCGCCATTGGATCGCTCGTATGGGATCGGCTGCGTGCACGGGAAGCTGAAGTCAAGCGTCTGAATGACGTTCGGCAGCGCGCCCTTCCCTTCCTCGATGCTCGCTGGCGTCATCGCACCGAAGTCGACCGGACCGAGGGCGTTCATCGCCGCCACGACGTCGTCGCGAGTCGGGTTGTCTCCGGCGTCGTAAATCCCTCGGGCGGCGGTGCGGACGATGTTACAAACCGAAACAGACATGCCGTACGACGAGTCCCCCGGGTCGTTCCAGGAGTGAAGGGCGCCGACCGTGTTGTTCTCGTTGTAGAGCGCAGCGCACATCTCCTGCAGTGGTGCTGGCTGGTAGCCCTCAGCGCGATAGAGGCCGGTGTCTCGGAAGTCGATGATGACTGCTCCGTTGTACAGATCGCCTGATGTTGGGCTGTTTGCGATCTGGCCGGAGACGAGTTCGCTCGCCTGACTGTTGAAGTCGCTGGCGAAGAACTGAACGTCACCGGGCTGGAATCCCTGGTTGACCATCTCGTCGATGTAGCCGGGCGCCGTCAAGATGCCCATCACGTTGAAGAAGGCGGTGATCTCGGCGTTGCGCATGTTGGTGACGGACTCTGACACACCTTCGGTGCAGACCGTGCTGCCGCCACAACCGATGATGTCGAACACGACCTCGAGCCCGGCGTCACGCAGCACGTTCACGAGATGCTCCTCGACGTCTTCGGGTTGACCCGCCGTGTCGGGCGCTGCCACGCCAACGACGTCGTCAGAGGTCAACAGACCGGAAGCCAGGAGATCCTGTGCAGCGAACCGGACATTCTCCGAGTTGGTGTTCGAGAGGCTGAAGAGTCGTCCACCCGAGCGCTCCATGAATTCGTCGGGCTGGCCTTGGGTGGAGATGAACATTGTCTCGTTCTCCTCGACGATGCACAGCGTGGCAGAGCCCTGGAAGCCGGAGCTATTGAGAATGAAGACGGCGTTGTAGTCGTCGGTGGCCTGCAGGCAGGCAGCGTTGCGCTCCTCCTGCGTGGTTGGACCAAACAACGACACCTCGATCGTCTCGAGGGAGAGCATGCGGCCTCGGATGCCACCGCACTCTTCGTTGATGTGGTCGACGTACACCCTGAACATCTCGTTCATGTCGCCGACCGGAATGCCAAAGCCGATATTGACGGCGTCCTCAAGGCGCGACTTGATGTGCACGATCGAAATCTCGTCGGCGCTGATGCCGTCGTCGGTGTCGACACGATCCGCAGCGGCGTCGTGAGCGACGCAGTAGCTGTCGAGTTGGGTGAACGGGTGGTCACCGCGATCGAAGCCGGCCTGGAAGTCGGCGAAGACCCCCCCGCGAGGATCGATGTAGATGTTCGGCTCGTCCCCCTCGGCGGCTTCGCCACCATCGTCTTCGCCACCATCGTCTTCGCCACCGGCGTCGCCGGTAGTGGCATCTTCGGAACTCGAGTCGTCAACGGTGTCCTCGGAGGCGTTGTCGCTAGCGGCGGTGACGCCGTCGTCGTCGCCAGCGTCGTCGCTTACCTCGCCACCGCATGCAGACGCCAGCAGCACCAGGCCGAGCAGGACGGCGAGCCACGCTCGCACGTTAAACATGTTCATGAGAACCCCTCAGGTCACGGGCGGTTGCCCCCGGATCGATACAACTGTGGTCGGGGACGGTGCTGTTACACAAGTCACAATTTTTTTGGTACAGGTCTCGAAGCCCGGCCATGATGGCGGAGCCGGGGGTAAACGATGACGGATGGCTACACGGAGGATGCCGCTGCGCTAGCGGCTGCGGTTCTTGATGAAGAGGCCAAGCGTCAGGCCGAGCAGGCCGAGCGCGAGGCCGGCGTCGTGCTTCCCGATGATCTCCTTCCCGGCGTTGGGGATGAACCGATGTCGTTGCGCGAAGCCTTCGCCGTCGGAGGCAAAGGGATGGCGATACTGCTACTCCTGCTCAACCTCGTAGACGAATTGCCGCGCACGATCCGTGTGCTGGCACCCGACATCCAGCGCAGCCTCGGGATATCAGACACCGTCTTGTTTGGTGTCCTCGGTTTCGGTGGCGTTGCGCTCGTGCTTGGCACCGTGCCGATGGCCGCACTCGCTGACCGGATCCGCCGAGTCGCGCTCATCCCGATCATGTCCGGGTTCTGGGCGGTGGCGACGTTCCTCTCCGGCTTCGTGGTCAATCCGTTCCAGCTGTTCTGGGCGACCGCAGCCACCGGCCTCGGGCAGGCTTACCGCATCCCGGTGTCGAACTCGCTGATCACCGACACCTATCCGATCCAAGCGCGGTCCCGGATCTTTGCGTTCGAAGGGGTCGGCCGACCGATCGGCCAGCTGCTCGGGCCGCTGCTCGTCGGCGGCATCGCCGTGTCGATCGGAGGTGACGACGCATGGCGGTACGCCTTCTTCGTCCTCGCCGTGCCGCCGGTGTTGCTCGGCCTCGCTGCGCTGCGTCTGCGGGAGCCAGAACGCGGTCGTTTTGAACAGGACGCAGTCTTGAGCGGTGAAGATGCACTCGACGTCGACGAACTCGAGCCGTCAATGAGCACGGCGTTCGCTCGGCTACGGAAGATTCGGACGTTCTACGCGCTTGCGACCGGTATCGGTGTCGTCGGGTTCGCCCTTATCGTGGTGCCCGGACAGTTCAACCTTTTGCTTGACCGCAAGTACGGGCTGGACGCACTCGAGCGAGGCATTGTCGAGTCGCTGATCTGGCTCGGATCGCTTGTCTCGATCCCGATTGCAGGCAGGGTGTTCGGGCGCAAGTTCCGTGAGGACCCCGATTCGGTCGTCCGCATCATGGGCACCCTGATCATGGCGGCGGGTCTGCTCTATCTGGTCGTGCTTCCGGTCAAGACGCTGGGCCTGCTGATACTTGGTCTTGCGCTTGCCCAGGCGCTGATCTCCGCCGCGCTGGTTGCCGCGCCGATGATCATCGCAGCGGTTTCGCCGTACCGAATTCGAACCCAGGCATTCGCGCTCTTGCCTGTTTTCATCTTCTTGATGGGCGGCTTCTTCGGCGGTCTCCTGGGTGGACAGATTTCGGATGTCTACAGCAATCGCACGGCCATGTTGATCCTTGGCCCGCCTGGCGCGTTGCTCGGAGGCTGGCTGATCCGGCGCGGTGCCCGTCACATCCGGCGCGACATCTCGCTATCCGTCGAGGAACTTCTCGAAGAGCAAGAGGAGGCCCGAAAGATCGTGGCCGGCGACGATGAGGTCCCGGCGCTACAGGTTCGCAACCTCGACTTCAGCTATGGCCCGGTCCAGGTGCTGTTCGACGTGTCCTTCGACGTGGCACCGGGCGAAGTCGTCGCGCTGCTAGGTACGAACGGGGCTGGCAAGTCCACCCTGCTCCGGGCGATCTCAGGTCTCGGGATTCCTGACCGAGGTGTGGTCAGACTCAACGGCCGAACGATCACCTACGCCGAGGCCGAGACCCGCTTCCGGGTGGGGATCGTGCAACTCCGCGGCGGGGCAGGGATCTTCCCGGGTCTCTCTATCGGTGACAACCTGAGGGCCTCGCTACTCGGGATAGAACTCGAGCCGGACGAGATTGAACGCCGGGTCGGTGTGGCTGTCGAGAGGTTCCCAGCGTTGCAAGGCCGGCTTAACGAGAATGCCGAATCACTTTCCGGCGGCCAGCAGCAGATGCTTGCGCTTGCGATGACGCTTATCCAGGAGCCCGAAGTCTTGCTGATCGACGAGCTGAGCCTCGGCCTCGCTCCGGTGATCGTCCAGGAATTGCTCGGGGTGGTCGAACAACTCAAGGCCGATGGGCAGGCGATGGTGATCGTCGAGCAGTCGCTCAACGTCGCGCTTGCATTCGCTGACCGGGCGGTATTTATGGAGAAGGGTCAAGTCCGTTTCTCCGGCCCGGCTCAAGAACTCGCCGAGCGAGGCGATCTCGCTCGGGCCGTCTTCCTCGGAGGCGAGGGCGGATGATCGAGCTGCTCGGGATCGAGATCAGCCAGCAGGCCCTGCTGATCGGCATCGTCACCGGTCTGGCTTACTCCGCGTTCGCAGCCGGGTTCGTGTTGATCTACCGGTCGACCGGGGTGTTGAACTTTGCGCACGGAGAGATGGGGGCATTCGGACTCGCCGTGTTCGTGCTTCTCATCGCGAACTACGGACTGAACTGGTGGCTCGCCTTCGTGCTCGCCATCGCCTCATGTGCCGCAGCCGGCGCAGTTGCAGAACTAATTGTCGTTCGTCGGCTGTTTGATTCACCGCGCTTGGTGCTTTTGATTGCGACGATCGGCATCGGTCAGATCTTGCTTGTTGCCCGCACCCTCTGGATCCCCGACATCACCACCGGCGGACCTGTCCCAACAGCGTTCACCACCCTCTGGGAACCCACCAACGATCTCCGCCTTCAAGCGCGCGAGATCACCGTGCTCCTCGTCGTGCCAGCGATCGTCGCCGCTCTTGGGCTCTTCCTCACTCGTACTCGCTTCGGTCTCGCAGTCCGAGCGTCGGCCAGCAACCCTGACACTGCCCGCGTCTTCGGTACATCGCCCCGTCGGGTCTCCACGATCGTGTGGGCGATTTCTGGTGCATTCGCTGCGACCACGGCGATCCTCATCGCCCCGTTCAGCGGTGTGCAGGCGGCCCTCGTCGACGACACCGGACAGACGCTCGCCGAGGTGCTCCTGCTTCGAGTCTTGATCGTCTCGTTGCTGGCGCGCATGCGGTCAATCCCGGGTGTGCTGGTATCGGGCATCGGAGTTGGCGTAATCGAGACGATCGTCAAGGGCAACGTCGCCACCACCAACCAGACCATCGTTGACGTATTCATGCTCATCGCTGTTCTTGTCGTCGTGTTGTGGCTCGCACGGTCTCAGCGCGAAGCGGGCGGATGGACACTCTCGCCCAGGGCGAAGCCAATTCCAGACCGTCTCCGCACCGTGTTCTGGGTCCGCAATCTCAATCGCATCGGCTTCGTAGCGCTGTTTGGGGCGCTTGCCGTGCTCCCAGTGTTCGCCACCACTAGTGCTGGGTTGTTCACTTGGTCGGTCATCCTGATCTGGGCCATGGTCGCCCTTTCGATGACAGTCCTTACTGGTTGGTCCGGCCAGTTGTCGCTCGGTCAGTTTGCGTTCGTGGGTGTCGGTGGCATGAGCACGTTGGCTTTCACCAAAGGTCACGACCTTCCAGTGCCGTTCGATCTGTTTGACATCTCGGTCACCCTGCCCTGGGGTGCGGCGATTGCGCTGGCCACATGCATTGGGGTGCTCGCCGCTGTGCTCGTGGGACTCCCTGCGCTGCGGGTGCGAGGGCTGTTCTTGGCCGTTGTCACCCTCGCCTTCGCTGTCGCTGCCGCTCGCTGGTTGCTGGTGCAGGATGCCTTTACTGGTGGGACCTCGGTGCCTCGGCCGGTCACGCCGCCAGATGTCTTGGGCATCGATTTCGGTGAGAGTCGGCGGGCGATGTACTACCTCTGTCTCGTCTCGCTGGCTGTGATGGCGTGGCTCGCTTCGCGGATCCGGGCCACCGGCGTTGGTCGGACTTTCATTGCCGTTCGGGACAACGAGAACATGGCCGCCGCATCGACGGTCTCGCCGACATTGGTCAAGCTGTCGGCCTTCGCGGTGTCGGGCGGCATGGCGGCGTTTGCCGGCGGCCTTTTCGTCACGGTCTCCCCAAGCCTCGACCCCAAGCGAAACTTCGCCGCTGCGGAGTCGTTGCAGGCGATTGTGGTTGTAATCATTGGTGGACTCGGCTCGGTCGCCGGTCCGATACTCGGGGCGCTGTGGGTTCGCGGCATCCCCGAGATCGCCCCGGATGGGCTTCGCGATCTCCAAAACCTCCTCACGAGCAATATCGGGTTGCTCGTTTTGCTCGTGTACTTTCCGGGCGGCCTGTTGCAGATCGTGTATGCCGCTCGTGATGGCCTCCTTCAGCGAGCCGAGGCTCGTCTGCCGGAAGCAACCGCGACCGCTCCCGTAGCGGCAGTTGCCAAGCCAGCGCCGAGCAGCGGCAGCCGAGCTCCGATAGTCGGTGATGCGCCGGCGGTGAGCACCGAGGACATCGAAGTCCGGTTCGGTGGCAACGTTGCGGTCAACCGTGTGTCGTTTGAGGTCCGTCAAGGCGAGCTCGTTGGTCTCATCGGTACCAACGGTGCGGGCAAGTCGACTCTGCTCAACGCCGTAAGCGGCTTTGTGCCCTCGACCGGTTCGGTCTTTGTGAACGGCATCAATGTCACGAACATGGCTGCGGCCAAGCGACACGAGGTCGGGCTTGGACGCGGCTTTCAGGCTGCCCGCCTGTATCCCGAACTCACGGTGAGGGAGTCCCTCCAAGTCGCGCTTGAAGCTCGCAAACGCTCGCTGTTGATCCCGTCGATGCTCGGCCTGCCGCCGTCGCCAGCCCGAGAGCGTCGCAAATCCACCGAGGCCGACGAGATCATTGACTACCTCGGGCTTGGTCGCTACGCCGATCAGGCCATAGGCAACCTTTCGACCGGTACCCGCCGCATCGTGGAGCTTGGCAGCCTGCTCGCCGTTGACGCCTCAGTACTCCTTCTCGACGAGCCCACTGGCGGTGTCGCCCAACGAGAGACCGAGGCCTTCGGCCCGTTGATCAAGCGCATCCAGCAGGAGCTTGATGCTGCCGTGGTCGTTATCGAACATGACATGCCCCTCGTCATGAGTATCAGCGATCGGGTGTACTGCCTTGAGAGCGGCATCGTGATCGCAGAGGGCACCCCCGATGAGGTTCGCAAGAATGACGCAGTGATCTCTAGCTACCTTGGGACCGACGAGCGGGCCATCCAGCGCTCCAATAGCTAGCGATGGTGGGTCGAACTTGAATTGACCGAAGAAGAGGTGTGCGCCGGTCTCAACCATCGATCAAGCCTGCGATCCATCAGTCAGCGGGGGCAGCCGGCCGTGGTGGGAAGCATTGCGCCCATTCATCGCCGGAGATGCAGGTGTGGAGGATTCGGTGACGGTTTTTGCCTTCGGTTGCTCAAAGCGAACCACTTCGGGCACGACTCTATGGCTGGACTCGTCATGACATCGATCAACTGTGCGGCACAAAGGCCGGCAGAGATCGTCAGCTGCGCCGGCGTTGGATCCGGAGTTCACCGGGATCGAGGGGCCGCCCTGTGGTCTCGTCGACCACGGTGGCCCGAACCGTCGCCCGACTCTCGCGGAAGGCGAGCTCGAGTGGAGGACGCTCGCGTTCGGGCCAGAAGTGGTCCTCGCCGTAGCGCCACATGGCGATCAGTACATCGCTCGCGGCCCGGCCCTTCTCCGTGAGGACGTACTCGTGTCGCACTGGGTGCTGCTGGTACGCGACTCTCTCCATCAACCCCTCATCGACGAGTCGGGTGAGCCTCGATGAGAGCGTGGCCCGGCTGACGTCGAGGTTCTTCTGGAAGTCCTCGAAGCGCTGCACCCCGAAGAGCGCGTCGCGGAGGATGATCGGTGTCCACCAGTAGCCGAACAGATCGGCTACGCGGGCGATGGGGCAAGGGTCGGCGTCGAAACGGGTGCGCCTCACACCTTCTCCAGCCGAGCCCGCACGTGCTTGTGGTGCGGGGTACCGGCGAACCAGTCGCGGTCGTCGACCGACGTCAGTTCATTGAGGTAGACCCCGAGGTCGGTGTCGGCGTCGGCACCCGGCCATGACAGGCCCTGGCCGTTCGGTAGCGACACCATGCCCGGCAGCATCGAGTCAGAGATCTCGACATTGCTGATCGCCTCGCCCGCCTTGGTGACGATGCGGATCTTGGCGCCCTGCTCGACGTCGAGCGTGGCGGCGTCGTCGGGATGAAGACGAAGGCCGGTGGTCGGGTGCTTTCGGCGCCATTCGGGATCGCGCATCGCCGTATTGGCGGTCGACGAGCGGCGCTCGCCGGCCGCAAGGATGAAGGGATACTCGTCGTTGGTCACCCGAGGGTCCTCGTCGGCGAGCGATCGAAATTCCTCGGCAAGCTCGTCGACGATCAGATTGATCTTCTTGTCGTCGTAACGCATGCGATCCCAGGTGGCCTCGTACGAGTCGCTCGAGAAGGCAACACCACTCGGGTTGTCGAGGATCGCGTTGAACAAGTCGTTGCCGCTCGCATAGCCGGCCCGAGTAGCCGACTCGGGATTGCTGGTCACGAAGGTCTGTGAGAGGCCCCAGATCGCCGCGGCGGATTCCATGCCCTCAGGCAGAGCCGGACCGAGCGTCTCGTACAACACGACCGGAAGGTATCGGCCGAGGTCAGGACTGGCCGCGATGACCGACAGGAAGGCATCGGCGTAGGCGTCGAGTCCCTGGGTGGCGGCGGCGTGCAGCGGAGCGAGGTCGTCGTCGTTGTAGACCCCCAGTTCTCGACAGAGGCGGCGGTGGATCTCGGGCTCGGGCAGAACACCGTCGATCGGATCGACGATCGGCGGCCGCAGATGGAAGAAGTTCTCCGGGAACTCGAAGGTGAAGAAGGTGGCCTCCGCCTTCTCGTACTGGGTGCTGGTCGGCAGGACGTAATCCGCACACTCGGCGGTTTCGGTCATGGCGACGTCGACCACCACCGAGAACTCGAGCGCCTCGAAGGCCTCACGCCAGCGCTTGGTGTCGGCCAGCGAGTGCACTGGATTCGACGATTCGACGAATGCGGCGCGCAGCCGGTCGGGGTGGGTGGTGAGGATCTCATCGGGGATGCCGTTGCAGGGCATCAGGCCGCCGAGGATGCGGTGGTTGCCGACCGGCGTTCGACGATCGCCACCGCCACCTCCGCCTGCGAGTTTCCCGAACGCGGTGTGGAGGTTCATGCCACCCTTCACCCCGAAGTTCCCGGTAAGGATGAAGATCAGCTTCTCGAGGTAGCTGTTGAGGGTCGAGTGGGGGGCCATCTGGATGCCGAGATCCTCGAAGATCGCGCAGCTCTCGGCCTGGGCCATCGTGATGGTGGCGTGGCGGATCTGGTCGAGGGGCACGCTGGCCTTGTCGGCCCACTCGTCGAGGTCGACGATGGCGAGCATCGCCTCGAGTTCGTCGAGACGGTTGGCCCGCTCGGCGAGGTACGTGCGGTCGGCGAGATCTTCGGTGACGAGAATCTTGAGCATCGCGCCAAGAAGCCAGGCGTCACCGCCGGGACGGACCCGCAAGTGGATGTCGGCGATCTCGGCCGACTCGGTGACGCGGGGGTCGATGATGATGAGCGTGCGGTCGGGATCGTTCGCCATCTCCTTGATGACGGTGCGAGCCCGAGGGATGCCATGCGAGTGCCAGGGATTCTTGCCGAGGAATACGCCACAGGCGGTGTGCTCCATGTCGGGGGTGGTGTGGCACGACATCGCGCCAAAGAGTTGCCCGTCGACCCAGAACTCGCCGGTCTTCTCCTGGGCGAGCGCGTTCGAGGAGTACTTCATGCCGAGGGCCTTGCGGGTGGCTCCGGAGTAGCCGCCGGGCAGGTGGTTGCCCTGACCGCCACCGCCGTAATAGAAGATCGTCTCGCCGCCGTGCTCGTCGCGGACCTTCGCCAGGCCGGCGGCGACTTCGCGGATCGCCGTGTCCCAGTCGACCTCCTCAAAGGTGCCGTCGTCACGGCGCCGCATCGGGCTCGTGAGCCGGTGTGGGTTGTTCTGGTAGTGGTCGAGGCGGAGTGCCTTCTCGCAGGTGTAGCCCTGACTGACCGGGTTGCTCTTGTCGCCTCGGACGCGGGCGAACGTGCGCCCGTCCTCGGCGAGTTTGATCTCGACACCGCAGTTGATGCTGCAGAGGTTGCAGGCCGTCTGGTGCCAGACGGCCTCGGTGCCGCTCGAGACGGATGTCGGGATGCGCTCGCTGCTCGTCATGGGTCTCATCTAGCGCACCCGGACAGTGGGTTCAACAAATGAACGCACTGGCGTGGCGTCAGGGTCGCTGCGTCCTGCGCTCACCGTCACCGGTCCGGCCGTCCCATCCCTGCGGTCTGACTGCGCGCCGGCCAGCTCTAACCCACCGACACGGGGTTGTCCGCCGATCATGGAGCGGTTTGTTACGGGGCGGTGAACTCTGACCCTCGAGGGAATTGACAAGAGCGTCGTTTGACGTAGCCTCAGCCTCGCATCCAATCCTGGGAGGGGTAAACCATGCAACGCCGACTCTGGCAAATTCTCGCTGTCCTACTCGCCTTCACCCTCGTCGCCGCTGCGTGCGGTGACGACGAGGACGACGTCGCCTCCGGCTCGGACTCGTCCTCCGAGGCGGACGACGACACCAGTACTGATTCGGACTCGGCGTCGGAGGCGGCCGACGACGACACCGCCGCAGAAGATGCCGCCACCGACTCGGGCGGCACGTCCGACGTCACCGCCGCGTTCGTGTACATCGGTGAGCCCGGCGACGCCGGCTGGACCTTCGCCCACGACAATGGTCGTCAGTTCGCCGAAGAGCAGACGGGTGCCACCACGCTGACCGTCGAGAACATTCCCGAGGGCAGCCCCGATTTCGACACCGCCGTCCGTGACTTCATTGATCAGGGCGCCGACGTTATCTTCGCGACCTCGTTCGGTTATATGGACGCCATGGAGGCGCTAGCCGGTGAGTTCCCTGACGTGGCCTTCGCCCACGCCACTGGGTACCTGTCTAACGACACGAACTTCGGCAACTACTTTGGCCGGATCTACCAGGCCCGCTACCTGACCGGACTCGCCGCCGGCGAGGCGAGCGCAAGTGGCAACATCGGCTATGTCGCCGCCTTCCCGATTCCTGAGGTGATTCGCGGCATCAACGCCTTCACCCTCGGTGTCAAGGAAGCAAACCCTGACGCCACCGTCACCGTGAACTGGACCTTCACCTGGTTCGACCCGGCCGTCGAGGGCGACGCCGCCAACGCTCTCCTCGAGGGTGGCGCCGACCTCATCGCCATGCACCAGGACTCCACTGCTGCTGGTGAGGCCGCCGAGGCTGCTGGTGCCCGCTGGGTCTCTTACAACAGTGACATGAGTGCCTTCGCCCCCGACGCCTACCTTGCGTCGGCCATCTGGGACTGGGGCCCCTATTACGCGAGCGTGATTGAGGCCGTCGCCGACGGTTCCTACGCGGGCGGCGCCTACTGGGGCGGCATGGCCGACGGCATCGTGCAAATCGGCAGCCTTGCCGACGATGTGTCGGCGGAGACTACGGCACTCATTGAGGAGCGCGCCGCCGCCATGATCGCCAGTGAGTTCGATCCCTTTACTGGTCCGATCAATGATCAGGACGGCAACGAGGTCGTCGCCGCCGGCGTGGTGCCTGCCGACGGTGACCTGCTCGGCATGGCTTACTTCGTCGAAGGCGTCATCGGTTCTGCCGAAGGGTGACCGCTCCCGCCGTCGAACTCGACGGCATCTGGAAGCGATTTCCCGGTGTGATCGCCAATTCCGGGGCGAACCTCACGGTTCGCCCCGGAACGGTGCATGCCGTTCTCGGGGAGAACGGCGCTGGAAAGACCACGCTCATGAACTGCCTCGCCGGGGTGTACCGCCCCGACGAGGGCGCAGTTTGTCTCGGCGGGCGGGAGATGTCCTTCTCCTCGCCCGCCGATGCGATCGCCGCAGGCATCGGCATGGTCCACCAGGAATTTCGCCTGGTGCCGACCTTCACCGTCGCCGAGAACGTCGTCCTCGGCGCCGCCCCCAGGGTTATCGATCAGGGCGGCATTGAGGCGTCGGTGGCAGACTTGGCGACCCGCTTCGGCTTCGACGCCGACCCGGGCCGACCGGTTTGGCAGCTCTCGATGGGAGAGCGCCAGCGAGTCGAGATCCTCAAAGCGCTATGGCGTGACGCCAACGTCCTGATCCTCGACGAACCCACCGCTGTGCTCACGCCGCAGGAGGCGGTGGAACTCGGTGAGGTCCTCCGACGCATGGTCGCAGAAGGTCGCTCCGTGATCTTCATCTCGCACAAGCTCGACGAGGTCGTGTCGTTCTGCGACGAGGCCACGGTCCTGCGCGGCGGTGCAACCGTCGCAGCTTCTCTCCCTGTCGCCGAGGTCGACGCGTCCGAACTCGCGCAGCTCATGGTCGGCGACGTCGCCGTCGAACCGGTGCCGGTTGCGGTCGCCATGCCCGGTGATCCGGCACTCACTGTCGACACGCTGTCGGTGCGCGATGCTCGCGGGCTCCGCGCCGTCGACAATGTCTCGCTGGAGGTTCGTTCGGGCGAGATCGTTGGAATTGCAGGCGTCGCCGGCAACGGCCAACGAGCACTCACTGACGCCATCGCCGGCCTTGAGCCGGTCGAGTCCGGGACGATTACGGTCATGCAGCAAGACGTCACCTCGACGCCGCCTCAACGACGGTTCCGGGCTGGCCTCGCCTATGTCCCTGAGGATCGCCTCGGCGTTGGGCTCGCCCCGAAGCTCCCGGTCACCGAGAACGCAATGATGCGGGCGTACCGCAAGCTGCGGCGCGGGCCGATGCTCGCCTGGGCCGACGCCGACCAGCTCGCCGACCAGATCATCCGCGAGTTTGAGGTCAAAATTGGCTCGAGGGACGCGCCGCTCGCCTCGCTCTCGGGTGGCAATCTCCAACGGCTGCTCCTCGGCCGGGAACTTACCGGCGAGCCCGAGATCCTCGTTGCGGCCCAACCCACCCGGGGCCTCGACGTCGCTGGCGTTCGGGCAATCCAGCGCCTCATCGTTCAGCAGCGCGATAGGGGCACTGGCGTGCTGATGGTCTCTGAGGACCTCGACGAACTCCTCGCCCTCGCCGACCGGATCCTCGTCATGGTCGAAGGTCGCATCGTTGGCGAGTTCAACCCCCGCGTCGCGACCCGCGCCGATATCGGCGCCGCCATGATCGGCGGGACTGATCGAGACACCCAGCCCGGCGCCGAGGAGGTGTTGTCGTGAAGCGGCTCGTGCTCGCTCGCCGCGAAACCCCGACTCGGGGCGGCCAGCCCCTCGCCTTTCTCGTCGGTCTCGTCTTCGCGCTCGTTGTCGGCGCGATCTTGCTGTGGATCACCGGCGACCCGGTGCTCGATGTCTACGAGCGCATGTGGGATCGCTCGCTCGGCTCGCAGAACACTTGGAGTGACACGTTCAACAGGGCCGTACCGCTCGCTCTCGCAGGCCTTGCCGTGTCGATCGCGGCCACGATGGGCCTTTGGAACATCGGCGCCGAAGGTCAGATCATGTTCGGCGCCATCGCAGCGACGTTCGTCGGTCGCCTCCTGCCGGACGCCCCCGGCCTCGTCCTCATTGTGGCGATGCTGCTCGCCGCCGCCCTCGGCGGTGCGCTCTGGTCGTTTGGCCCTGCCGTCGCTCGGTCCGAAATCGGTGTGAGCGAGATCATCACCACCCTGATGCTCACCGAGGTCGCGTCTCGCCTGATCGTCTACCTCGAGCAGGGCCCCTGGAAGGATCCAGACGGCTTTGGCTTCCCCGGCGTGACTCCCCGTCCTGACCAAGCCGAACTCGGCACGCTCTGGGAACGCACCCACATCGGGGTCCTGATCGCCCTTGCAGTGATCATCGGTTTTGCGTGGTACCTCCGGCGTAGCGTCTGGGGCTACGAGCTGCGCATCGCCGGCTCGTCGGAGAAGGCCGCCGCCTATGCCGGTATCTCGGTGCGACGCAAGGTCCTTGGGGTGCTGCTCGTCTCCGGCGCAGTCGCCGGTTTCGCCGGCGGGATCGAGCTGCTTACTACCACCACGGGCAAGCTCACCGTCCAGATCTCCAACGGCTACGGCTTCGCCGGCATCATCGTGGCTGCCCTTGCCCTGATGCGACCCAGCGGCGTCGCCGCTGTGGCCCTCGCCTTTGGCGCACTCCAAGTCGGTGGGCAGGCGATCCAGACCAACCCGGGCGTCTCGCCGGCTGTTGCCACGATCCTTCAGGGCCTGGTGCTTTTCGGGGCGATCGGCGCCGCTGTCTTCTCGACCTATCGGCTCCGGCTGGTCGACCGTCAGGTGGCCGAATCGTGATCCTCGGCGTGACCTTCACCGAGGCCGGCGTGGTCGGCCTGCTCGTCGCTACGGTCCAATTCGGCACCCTGTTGTATCTAGCGGCCCTCGGCGAAACGATCTCGGAAAAGGCCGGTGTACTCAACCTTGGTGTTGAGGGGATGATGGCAACCGGCGCGGCGATGGGCTTCATCGTCGGGGTGGAGACCGGAAGTCCCTGGCTCGGCCTGCTCGGCGGTGCTGTCGCCGGCGCGATCGTGTCGCTCGTCCATGCCGCAGCTGCAGTCGGTCTTGGCGCCGACCAGGTCGTGAGCGGCCTTGCGCTCACTTTCCTCGGGCTCGGCTTCGCCGACTTCATCGGCGACGGCTACACCGACGACGAACGTCGGGCGCGGTTTGCCGATGTCGAGATCCCCGGACTTGACGACATCCCCTGGGTCGGGGAGGTCGTCTTCCGCCATTCGCCGGTGACCTACCTCGCCGTCGTCATCGGCACTGTCGCCTGGTTCGTTCTCAATCGCACCGCTGTTGGCCTCGGCCTGCGAGCGGTCGGCGAGACGGCATCCACCGCCGACGCCGCAGGTCACTCGGTTGTGCGGTTGCGCTTCGCTGCCGTCGCCACTGGCGGCGCACTCGCAGGTGTAAGCGGCGCCTACCTGACGACCTATCTAGTGGGTTCGTGGAGTCAGAACCTCACTGCCGGCCGGGGCTGGATCGCCGTTGCGCTCGTTATCTTCGGCGCGTGGCGGGTCGGTAGGGTCGCGATCGGTGCCCTGCTTTTCGGCCTGACACTTGCGCTCAAGAGTCGTCTCACGCTCTTCGACATCGAGATTTCGGGCCAGTTCGTCGACATGCTCCCGTTCTTGTTGACGATCGCCGTGCTCGTGGTGATCTCGTTCCGTGCGAGGAACCGCCCGTCGCCGGCTCCTGCGGCGATCGGCATCGCCTATCGGCGAGAGGAACGCTGACATTCAGGTCTCGTATTGGGCCTCGTCCACTCAGTCGTTCGATGACATCCGCTCGGCCGCCCAGTGGGCCGCCGAAGCAGGCTGGCGTGGCGCCTGGTTGCCCGATCACTTCATGATGTCGGCCGACAACGACAATGGTCCGGGTCCGACCGAGGCCGAGATGAACCCGATGCTCGAAGGGTGGGTCACGCTCGGAGCGCTCGCCGCGTCGGTGCCTGATCTGCGCCTCGGTCTGCTGGTCGGTGGCAACACCTATCGGCATCCCGGCGTCGTGGCGAACATGACGCTCACGCTCGATCACATCTCCGGTGGTCGGGCGGTGCTCGGCGTCGGTGCCGGCTGGCAGACCAATGATCATCATCGGCTTGGCATCGAGTTGCCGTCGGTCAAGGCACGCTCTGAGATGTTAGAGGAAGCGGCGGCGTTGTGCCGTGCCGTGTTCGCTGCCGGTGGGCAGCGGGTCGACTTCGCGGGTGAGCACTACACCCTCACCCAGATGCCGGTGCATCCGGCACCCGTCAACGGCAGGATTCCGATCATGATCGGCGGTGCAGGCCACCAGCGCACATTGCGCACCGTCGCCCGATCTGCTGACGAATGGAACGCCTGGGGTCGTCCCGACACGATCGCCGGGCACCTTGAGGTGTTGCGTGGTCACTGCGAGGCAGAGGGCCGTTCGTTCGACGATCTCCACCTGACCGCCGTCGGTCTGTTGATCCTCGTCGAGGATACGGAGACCAGCGCAACGCTTCGCGAGAGTCTGACTCATCGGTCGGGGCTGATCGGCACGGTCGACGAGTTGAAGGCTGTCATTGAGGAGTACCGAGCTGTCGGTGTCGATGAGTTGATCGTTCCCGACTTCGCGATCGCTGGGCCGGGCAAGCTCGATATTCTCCAGCGCTTCCAGGACGAGGTACTCGCCTGATACCCGTGGCTGCGGCGAGTGTCGCAATGTGAAGGGTTAGGCGTCGAGCGCCTTGTGGCGGGCCTCTTCGGCGCTGACGACCGGCGGTTCGGTGGACCAGGGGAAGTTGATCCACTGGTTGGTTCGCTTCCAGACGTACTCGCACTTCACCAGCGAGTGCGACTTCTCGTAGAGCACGGCGGAACGCACCTCACCGACCCGTTCGGCGCAATGGTCATAGACCATCTTCAGGGTGTGGCCGGTGTCGGCAACGTCGTCAGCAATCAGGATCTTGGCGCCGTCCATGTCGACGAAGTCGACGTACGGCGGAAGCATGACCGGAACCGGAAGTCGCTCGTCGACGCCCGTGTAGTACTCGCAGTTCATGACGTAGATGTTCTTGACCGACATGGCGTAGCCGAGGGAGCCGGCGACGAGCAGGCCCCCGCGGGCGATGGCGAGAATCATCTCGGGCCGGTAGCCGTCCTCGGCGACCTGTTGGGCCAGCTCTCGCACGGCGTTGCCGTACATCGAGTAGTCGAGAATCTCGCGCTCGTTGCTCATCTCCGAGACGATAGCGGGCGCGCGTCGTGACATGATCGGGGCTCATGAGTTCTGACGATCCGATCCACGACGTCCTCGACCGCTGGCACCAGCACCTCAAAGGTCAGCTGCCGGGAGGTCTCGACGCGCTCCTCCACGAGGACTGTATTTTCTTGTCGCCGGTGGTGTTCTCCCCGCAGCGAGGTCGGGAGATCTCGAAGTTGTACCTGTCGGCGGCAGCGAATGTTTTGCCCGGCGACGAGGTCGCTTCGTCGCCGGCGACGAACGACGATGAGCACGGGACGTTCCGCTATACGAAGAAGATCGCCCAGGGCCACCACGCCATGCTCGAGTTCGAGACGATGGTCGGTGAGGTCTCGGTCAACGGGGTCGACATCATCACGTGCGACGACGACGGTTGGATCACCGAGTTCAAGGTGATGATGCGTCCGTACAAGGCCCTCGACGCGGTGCGTGAGCAGATGGCGGCGATGATGGACAAGCTCGCAGCAAGCTGACCCGGGCGGCACGCGGCCGGTCGTGCCCTTCGCCGTGTGCATTCATGCGAGGATCACGCCATGCCCGTTCTTCGCGCCATGCAAGGCGACATCACGACGCTTGGTGTCGACGTGATCGTGAATGCGGCGCACACGTCGCTCCTCGGTGGGGGTGGCATCGACGGGGCGATCCATCGGGCTGCAGGGCCTCAGCTTCTGGAGTTCTGTCGGACGCTCGGCGGCTGCGAGACAGGTCAGGCGAAGACGACGCCCGGCTTCGACCTGCCTGCCCGTTGGGTGGTCCACACGGTCGGCCCTGTCTGGGGTGGCGGCGCTGCGGGCGAACCTGAACAGTTGGCGTCGTGCTACCGGGAGTCGCTCGCTCGAGCCGATGAGGTCGAGGCGGCCACGATTGTTTTCCCTGCGATCTCGACCGGAATCTATGGCTATCCGGCCGATCTCGCTGCGGCCATCGCGGTCGATGCCGTCCGATCTGCCACGACCAGCGTCGACGAGATCATCCTCATCTGCTTCGACGAAGCGACGCTGTCGATCTACCGGGACCTACTCGCGTAGGCTTCGCGCCGCGCACCGCCCCGGACGATGGAGCAGCGACGGTGACCGAACGACACATCCGTGACTTCTCGCTGGACTTCTTCTCGCTCTCGGGCAAGAAGGCGATCGTGACCGGCGGCAACCGAGGCCTGGGCCAGGCGTACGCCGTCGCCATGGCGAAGGCCGGCGCCGACCTGTACATCCCGACCGTCGCCGGCGACGACGGCACCACCAACGAACTGATCGAAGCCGAAGGCCGCCGTTGTGAGATCGTCACTGCTGACCTCACCGTCACCGGAACCCCTGCCGAGGTCGTGCAGGGTTGTGTCGAGACGCTCGGCGGGGTCGACATCGTCGTGAACAACGCCGGCATCGGCATCAATATCGAGGACGTGCGGGAGTTCGATCGCAGCCGGTGGGATCCGATGGTGGCAGTGAATCTCACGGCCGCGTTCGAGATGAGCCACGCCGTTTCGTCGATCTTCATCGAGCAGGGCAGCGGCAAGATCATCAATGTCTGCTCGATGTTTTCGTTCCTCGGCGGGCAACGCTCGCCGGCCTATGCCGCCACGAAGCACGGGATCGCCGGCCTGACCAAGGCCTACGCCGACGAACTCGGCCCCTTCGGCGTCCAGGTCAACGGCATTGCGCCCGGCTACTTCGCCACCGAACTCACCGCCGAGACGCGCATGGACCCCGCATACAACAAGGCCGTGCTGGATCACATCCCCAACGGCGAGTGGGGTCAGATCCAAGACCTCATGGGCGCCTGCGTGTTCCTCGCGTCGGCGGCGTCGACGTATGTGAACGGTCACGTGCTCGCCGTCGACGGCGGTTACCTCGTCCGCTAACCACCCTTCCTTCCCCTCTTTCCTCCCCAGGAGTCCACTATGACCCTCACCTGCGAAGCGATCGTCGACGGCCTGATCGGTCTGCTCGGCGCCGAAAAGGTCGACACCGACGAGCAGATGCTCAAGGAGAACAGCCTCGATCGTTACCGCAAGCTCGAGGACATCTTCGGCATCTACAACCTGCCGATTCCGGCCGCCGTGGTGCGCGTCACCAGCGCCGAGGATGTGTCGAAGACCCTCGCGTTCTGCAACCAGCACACCATCAATGTCGTGCCCAAGACCGGCGGCACCGCAACCGAAGGTGGCCTCGAGACGATCGCCGAGAACTCGATTGTCATCGATGGCAAGGCGATGAATCAGATCGTGTCGATCGACGAGTTCGACATGCAGGCGACCGTCCAGTGCGGCGTCAAGCTGCAGGATCTCGAGGATCAGCTGCGGCCACTCGGGTTGACGACGGGTCACTCGCCACAGTCGAAGCCGATCGCCATGTACGGCGGTCTCGTCGCCACTCGTTCGATCGGTCAGTTCTCGACCCTCTACGGCGGCATCGAGGACATGGTGATGGGTCTTGAGGCGGTACTGCCATCGGGCGAGGTCGTGCGCATCAAGGACGTGCCCCGTCGAGCCGGCGGCCCCGACATCCGCCACATCCTGATCGGCAACGAGGGCGCCCTCGCCTACATCACCGAGGTGACAGTCAAGCTCTTCGCCTTCTACCCGGACCACAACCATTTCCTGGGGTGGCGTCTCGACGCGATGAAGCCGGGGTTCGAGATCCTGCGCGACGTCATGGCTGCCGGGTACAAGCCCTCGGTCGCCCGTCTGTACGACGCCGAGGACGGTGCCCAGCACGGCTTCGACTCGTTCGCCTCCGATCAGTGCGTGCTGATCTTCACGACCGAAGGCCCTGCCGGTGTGTCCCAGGCGACCGCCGACGGTATTGCCGAGATCGTCGATGCCCGCCCCGAAGTGACCCGAGTCGACACGGAGATCATCCGTGACTGGTTCGCGCACCTGAACTGGGGTCCCGAGAAGCTCATCGAGGAACGGGAGTTCATCCGCGAGCACATGCGGATGGGGTACACCACCGAGGTCTCAGGCAACTGGTCGGTCATCAACGAGATCTACGAGAACGGCATCCGTCGAGTTCGCGAGGAGTTCCCTCACGTCGCCGACATCACGATGCTCGGCGGGCACTCGTCGCACAGCTACCAGACCGGCACGAACATGTACTTCGTGTACGACTACAACGTCGTCGACTGCACGATCGAAGAGGAGCGGGAGAAGTACCACGTCCCGCTCAATGCGATCTTCGTCGAAGAGGCGCTCAAGGCAGGCGGGTCGATGTGTCACCACCACGGCATCGGCAAGTACCGCGCCCCGTGGACCGCCGAAGAGCACGGCACGGCCTACCGACTGATGCAAGGGCTCAAGAACGAGTTCGACCCCAACGGCATCATGAACCTCGGCACGATCTACCCCGTCGAGGGCGACTGAGGCTACGCAACGGCATCTCCCACGAGGTGACCGACTAGCTTGCTGCGCCATGGCCGAGGATCGGTTCGTCATCGGGGTCGACGTCGGCACCCAGAGCGCCAAGGTGATGATCTTCGCCGCCAACGGTGGTGTCGTCGCCGAAGGCCATCAGGCGCTTCGCCCGCTCGAGATCCCCGCACCGAATCGAGCGGTCCATCCCGACGACGATCTCTGGGACGGCATCGTCACCGCCATCCAGGAAGCAGTCACCGGCTTCGTTACCGTCGGACACGATGTGGCCTCCATCGAGGCGATGGGCATCTGCATCATCCGGTGTTGCCGGGCGCTCCTGCGGGCTGACGGCACCCTGGCCCATCCCGTCGTCAACTGGATGGATGAACGCCTCGACCACCCCCATGCCCATGAGGATCAGTACGGCGAGGTCAGTCACGTCACCACCAGCTCCGGGTACATCGGGCTGCGACTCACCGGCGAACGGATCGACACGTCGGCCAACCTCATCGGCTGGTGGCCCGTCGACGACCTCACCCTCGACTGGTCCGACGATCCCGACCGCTGGGCATCCTGCAACCTCCGACGCGACCGGGTCTTCGATCTTGTGCGACCCGGCGAACGGATCGGCGGGCTGACCGCTGAGGTGGCGGCACTCCTCGGCCTGCCCGGTGGGCTCCCCGTCGTCGCGACCGCTCACGACAAGGCGGTCGAAGCCCTGGGATCCGGCGCCCTCGAAGCCGGCGTCGGCCTGGTGTCGCTCGGCACCTACATCGCGGCGATGACCCACGGCGATCGACACGTTCCCGACGCCGAGTCGTTCTGGACCTTTCCCGCCTCGCTTCCCGGCCATCACCTCTACGAATGCTGGGGAGTCCGGCGCGGCATGTGGAGCATCAGTTGGTTCCGCGACGAGTTCGGCGCTGCCGCCGTCGCCGATGCCGCCGACGTGTCGGTGGAGGACCTGCTCAACGCTGAAGCGGCGCGGGTGCCGGTCGGGTCCGACGGGCTGCTCACCGTGCACGACTGGGCGGCACCGCCTCAGGCCCCGTTCCGCAAGGGCGCACTGATCGGTTTCGACGGCCGGCACACCCGAGCCCACGTCTACCGGTCGATGCTCGAAGGCATCGCCCTTCGGCTCAAGACCCACATGGACCCGATGGCCGTCGAGCTCGATCAGCCGTTCACCGAGCTGATCGTCAGCGGTGGCGGCGCCAACAGCGACGTCATGATGCAGATCCTCGCCGATGTCCATGGCGTTCCTGCGACCCGGAATCGGCTCCGGTCCTCGGCCGCCATCGGCAGCGCGGTCAACGCCGGGATGTACGCCGGGATCTGGTCATCGCCGGCGGACGCGACCACTGCGCTCGTCCAACGCGACGACACGTTCGAGCCCGTGCCCGAACACACGGTGCTCTACGCCCGTCTGGCGGAGATCGAGGCGAGTATCCATGAGCACCTCGATCCGGTGACGCAAGCGCTCGCCGAACTCGACGTCGAGTAGCGGGAGACCGGTTCCTCTTAGTGCGTTCGGCGCCGCGCTGCGTAGGCGTCGAGCGCTACGTCGAATTCGGTGGCCGGCGAACCGTTCAGCACTGCCTCGCGCAACAGATCGGCCTGGCTCGGCGGCGCAAGGCCGTCGATCGGCGGGTCGAGGTCGAGGTTGGTGGGAAACGGATAGCCGAACGCCGTCGCAGTGATCACGCGATCGAGCGCCGCGGCCGACCAGCCATCCGCATGGCGGGCTTGGAGCGCTGGGAGTACGGCTCGGCACATGCGATCGCGATCGACGGCCTCCAGCGCGATGCCCATCGCGCTCGAGATCTGCAACAGGTTGCCCATGCGCTTGATGCCATGCTCACCGGAGGTGTGGTTCGTACCAGCGCCGTGCAGCACGGCGGGATTGAAGAACGCAGCGTCCCCAGCGCGGAGCTCGGTCTGCACCTGCCGCTCCGCGAACAGTTCGATGACCTCGGTCCGTCGCCATGCCAGGTAGCCCGGCCCGTACTTGTGCGAGTGGGGGAGCAGCATCGTCGGCCCCGACTCGATTGGCATATCGACGTGGGCCACGGCGCCTTGCAGGGTGAGCATGGGCGACAGCACATGAACGTGCGCCGGGTAGCGCTCTGCCTGCTCATCGGTCATGAAGCCGAGGTGGTAGTCGCGATGGGGTGATTGGGAAACCCCGCCGGGGTTGACCACGTTGAGCTGTGAGGTCACCTGGTACGCCGGCCCGAGCCAGGCGGTCGAGACGAGTTCGAGCGCCTCAAACGCGTAGTAGTCGACGAAGGTCTCGGGATCGGCGACGGCCAGTTTCTCCATCGCATTCCACACCCGATCGTTTGCCCCCGGCGTTGCGAAGTGATCGCCGCGAGCGAGGCCGTCGGCCTTCTCCTGTGCGATCAAGGATTCGAAGGCGGCGGTCGCTCGTGCGATGACGTCGGGGGCGACCGCGTTGCGCATCACGACCACACCCGGGCCGGCGCCGAACACATCGCTCAGCTCCTCGATCACCGCGCGGCGCTGCTCGGGGCTGCGCTCGGTCGCCATGTCGTAGACCACGACTTCGCGATCGATCGCTTCGGCGTTCGGGTATCGCTCGGCTGGGGTGACGGTGTCGACCAGTGCTCGGAGGTCATTGACATTGACGTCGTTGACCGTGAAGAACGCTCGGTGACGCTGGAGATCCGGTGCCGAAGCCATTCCCGCGACGCTACGACGTTGGTCCGATGTTGACCAGCATCCAGGCCGATCAGTCGCGGATGTCCTCGGCGGTAAGTTCGACATCCCAACGATCGAGACAGTCCTGGCACCGGAAGGCGACGATGTCGCCCGGCTCCCAGCCCTCGTCGGGCTCGTAGCTGATCAACGAGCAGACACCGCCGCAGTCGACACAGGTGATGGTCGTCGGAATCGCCACACCCCGACCGTACGCCGAACCGGCGCGAAAGGGGCACACTGTCGACATGCGTGTGGTCTCAGGAGATCTCGGTGGACGAAAGCTCGTCACCCCTGATGGGAGCGACACGCGCCCGACCTCCGATCGGGTGCGGGAGGCGATGTTCAACTCCCTTTTCTCACTCGATGCCATCGAGGGCACCCGAGTACTCGATGCCTTCGCCGGCTCTGGCGCACTCGGGATCGAGGCGCTGTCCCGCGGCGCGTTGCACGCCACCTTCGTCGAGACGGGACGCGACGCACTGGCGGCACTTCGCGAGAACCTCGAGACGATGCAGCTCGGTGCCCGGGGTCGCGTCGTGCCCGGCGATGCGCTGGTGCATCTCGAGCGCACCGCAGCCGAGGGCGAGGTCTATGACCTGGTCCTGCTCGACCCGCCGTACGGCTTCGATCAGTGGGATGAACTCCTGGCCGCGGTCCCGGTCGGCGCACGTGTCGTGATCGAGTCCGATCGCGAGGTTGTCGTGCCCGATTCGTGGGAGGTTCACCGGCGGAAGCGCTACGGGGGTACCGTGGTCACGCTCGCGAGGGCGAGCGCGCAGGGAGAGACACCGTGACTCGTGTTCTGTATCCGGGCTCGTTCGACCCGGTCCACAACGGCCATATCGAGATCATCACGACAGCGTCGGAACTGTTCGACGAGGTGGTCGTGGCTGCGATGCGCAACCCGCAGAAGGGTGGCGGCTCGTTCAGCCTCGACGAACGTGAGGAGATGATCCAGGAGTCCGTCGGCCATCTTGGCAACGTGAGCATCACGATGTTCTCGTCGCTGGTGGTCGACCTCGCCAAAGAGCTCGAGGCCGACTTCATCATCAAGGGCCTTCGCGCCGTGTCGGACTTCGAGAACGAACTCCAGATGGCACAGATGAACAACGCCGTCTCCGGAGTGCACACCCTCTTCATTCCCTCGGCGTCGAAATCGTCGTTCCTCGCATCGAAGTTCATTCGAGAGATCGCCAAGTTGGGGGGCGATGTGTCGTCGATGGTGCCGGAGGCGGTCAACCGTCGCATCAAGGAACGTTTCGGGTGAGCGGGGAGCAGGGCGCAGTGCCGCCGGAGTACCGCTCGCCGCAGGCTGAGGCGCTGCTCCGTCAGGCGATCGGACTGATCGAGCAGGCGCGGCCGATGCCGCTGTCGGCCTCATCCATGATCAGCAAGGACGAGGTGCTCGCCGTGTTGCAGGCAGCGGCACAGGCACTCCCCGAGGAGTTGCGTGCCGCTCGTTGGCTACTGAAGGAACGTCAGGACTTCCTCGCCCGGGTCCAGGCCGAAGGCGATCAGATCATCGCCACCTCGCGTTCGCAGGCTGAGCAGATGGTGCAGCGCACGGAGCTGGTGAAGATGGCCGAGGAGCGGGCTCGTTCGATCGTTGCCGACGCCGAGGAACAGGCCCGACACCTGAAACTCGAGACCGAGGACTGGTGTGACCAGAAGCTCGGCGCCATGCAGGTTGTGCTCGAACGCACGATGACGACGGTCGCCTCGGGTCGAGCCCGACTTCAGGGGGCGGAACGCNGCGAGGCCGAGCCNGCTCCTGCGCCGGNCGAGCCGGAAACCCCCGAGGGCTTTTTCGATCAGGACGNGTNATGGTGGGNTCGTCCNCCAGCGNTGCCNNNCGNCTCNTCNTCGACGTCGTCGAACTNCAACGTCGNACCGGNACNCGNCGNGACGTCCGCGCCTCGCTCGTCCTGCCCGACCTCGAGGTGGGGGAGCGNTGNGTTCTCGANGGCCGACTCGACGTCGACCTNGTCGTCGAGGCGGCGACCGAAGGAATCGTGGCCGTCGGNGCNGTGCGNGGCGANTCNCGCGTGCCGTGTCGCCGCTGCCTGGACGACGTGNTCGAGCCGCTCGANGTCGAGATGCGGGAGATCTTCGAGCGTCNCCCGACCGAGGGCGAGACNTGGCCGATCGANGACGANCGCATCGATCTCACCCCGGNCGTNCGCGANCTCGCNTTGCTCGGNTTGCCGCTCGCCCCGGTNTGNCGNGAGGACTGCGCCGGCCCCGAGCCCGACCGCTTTCCNGCGATGGCNCACGTCGAACCGGTCGAGGANGCCCCAGCGCCGCGTGACGAGCGATGGGCAGCGCTNGACGACCTGACCTTCGACGACTGACCACCNACTTNGACGACTCCACCGNNGAGGGTGGGGAACCGGCNNCGGAGGTCGCTAACCTTCCGTGGTCGTGCCGACGAGTCGCGTCGGCGTNCAGAACGCACAGCAGGAACGCATCATGGCTGTCCCGAAGCGGAAGATGTCCAAGTCGAAGAGCCGGAGCCGCAAGGCCTCGGCATGGCGCGTCGGTCGCACCGCTCGCAGCNCCTGCCCGAACTGCGGCGCCTCGAAGCGCCCNCACCGGGCCTGCGGCAACTGNGGCTGGTACGCCGGCCGTCAGGCGATCGAGGTCGACTGATCACATGCTGCCCATCGCTGTCGATGCCATGGGCGGNGACAACGCCCCCGACGCCATTGTCGAGGGAGCCAGGCGNGCNGTCGACGAACTCGNCGTGCCCGTCGTNCTCGTTGGNAAGNCCGGCGAGATGGGCGANACCGGNGACCTGCCGNTNATCGAGGCCTCCGAAGTCATCGCCATGGACGCCGAGCCCGGCTCGAGCGTNCGCAAGATGAAGGACTCCTCGCTCGTTCGGGCCGCCGAGGCGGTCCGAGACGGCANNGCNTCNGCAATGGTCTCTGCGGGCAACACCGGCGCCACGATGGCGTCCGCGCTGCTTCGGATGGGCCGNATCAAGGGCATTCAGCGTCCGGCGATCGCCACGCCGATCCCNGTCCCNGGCTCNACNCCCACCACCCTNCTCGACGCNGGCGCNAACGCNGAGTGCAAGCCNGAGTGGCTCGTCGAGTTCGCCCAGATGGGCGGTGTCTANGCCCGNGACCGCTTCGGTATCGAGCGCCCCAAGGTCGGNCTGTTGTCGATCGGNGAAGAAGCNGGGAAGGGCAGCCCCTTNGTNAAGGAGTGCTTCGAGNTCCTGAGCGATCCGGCCTGGGCNGCCGNCACCGACTGTGAGTGGATCGGCAACGTCGAGGGNCGCGACGTCATGACCAACGAAGCCGATGTCATCGTCACCGANGGGTTCACCGGCAACGTCACCCTCAAGACGCTCGAGGGNGCGATGCGGGCGATCATGAGTCGCCTGCTGATGGCGCTCGACACCGACGACGACACGCGGGCTGCNGGCGCTGCGCTNGGTCCNGCNCTCGACACGATGNTCAGCGAACTNCACCCCGATTCCGTCGGTGGAGCACTGCTGCTCGGCGTCAAGGGCGTGTGCGTGATCTCCCACGGCTCGTCGAGTCCCGATGCCATGGTGAACGCCATCCGGGTCGCCTCGGAGATGGTCGAGGTNGAGATGGTCGATCACCTGACCACAGCGGCCGCNTCCGCCGCCGNCTGANCTCGGTCCAANGCCCNACANTCANGGGATTCCTGCNCNCGTTCACAAGCGCGCAAGGCGCGAAACCGGTAGGGTGCGCCTGCCTCNGNTCGCATGCGNTGCGAAANGGGGCCTGTNAAGCCGATTCGCCGGGGGAGAACACCGTGCCCGCCGAAACCCACGTCGAGGGGGAGCCGATGGAACGCAACGACGTCGTGACACTCGTGAAGGACCGCTTGGCCGAGATCNTGGAGATCGAGCCGTCCGAGATCAACGAAGGCGATGCCTTCGCNGAGGATCTCGATGCNGACTCGCTCGCCCTGATCGAGCTGGTCGAGGCGATCGAAGAGGAGCTNGCCGAGCGCACCACGGGCTTCCGGATCGAAGACGAGGACCTCGAGGACCTCCGCACCGTTCGCGATGCGGTCGACTACGTGGTCGCCAAGTTGGGCTGACCCCTGTTCTCCGCGGCGCNGTCCACCACCCTCGAGGAGCGACTCGGTTATCACTTCGTTGAGCCGGGCCTGNTGGTTCACGCCCTCACGCACCGGTCGTGGTGCGCAGAGCATCCCGGCGATGAGTCGAACGAACGGCTCGANTTCNTGGGCGATGCCGTGCTCGGTGTCGTGGTGACCGACCACCTGTTCTCGGCCTTNCCTGATCTGCCCGAGGGGCANCTGGCCAAGGCACGGGCTGCNGTNGTNTCGTCNACCACGCTCGCCGAGGTCGGTCNCGANCTCGGAGTNGGNCTCGATCTGCGCCTNGGCAAAGGCGAGGATGCCTCCGGCGGTCGAGAGAAGGCATCGATCCTGGCTGATGCGGTCGAGGCCGTGCTCGGTGCGATGTACCTCGANGGCGGNGTNGANCCGGTCCGTCGCCTCGTNCTCGAGCAGCTCAGCNAACGCATCGACCANGCCGCNGAGCGCCCNGGNGACAAGGACTACAAGACTCGCCTCCAGGAGGTCGCNGCACACGANGGGTTCACGCCCCCCGTGTACGCGTTGACGGAGAGCGGNCCCGACCACCACAAGCGNTTCCACGCAACGGTGGCGGTNGGNGGAGAACGNTTGGGGNCCGGTACCGGCACCTCGAAGAAAGAAGCNGAGCAGAAGGCGGCNCGNGCCGCCTACGAGCGGCGTTCGGCACAGGATGGAGTCCGNGATGATGTTTGAGCTACCCGAGGTCGAGACGGTTCGCCGNGAACTCGATCGCGACCTGGTNGGCAAGAAGGTGAAGACGGTCGAGGCGNCNAGNATGGCCGTGCTCAAGCGCTACAAGANNCGCAAGGCNTTCACCGGCCAGCTCGANGACATGAAGATCACCGGCGTCGGTCGGCGTGGGCTNNANCTCCTCATCGTGCTCGACGGTGACTCGACNNTGGTGGTCNACCTCGGCTCGTCCGGTTCGCTGCGACGAAACGCCAACAAGGNCAAGGTCGAGGACTCCACCGAGGTGNTCATCACCTTCACCCAGCACGGNCAGCTCCGCTTGGTGGATCCCGACGGCACCGCCGAGATGTTCGTCGTCGATACCGCAGCGCTTGCCGACGAGATCCCCGAACTCGAGGATCACGGTCTTGATCCGATCGACGAACCGGTGTCGTGGACCGAGTTCGGCCGGGCACTCCTGCAGCGCAATGTCAAACTCAAGACCTTGCTGCTCGACGACGCCTTCGTCGTCGGTATCGGCAATCTCTACGCCGATGAGATCCTCTACGAAGCCGGTCTGCGCTACGACCGTCTGAGCAACTCGCTGTCGAGTCAGGAGATTCGTCGTCTCCATCGCGCCTTGGTCGGCACGCTCCACGACGCCATCAAGTACCGCGGGACATCGTTGTCCNATCGTCCGTTCGTCGACCCGTTCGGCGTGCCTGGTGACTANGCNGAGCACTTGGCGGTCTNCGGAAAGCACGGCGATCTGAGCAGCCGGAGTCGCCTCCCGATCCAGCGGGTGAAGTTCGGCGGCGTCTGGACCTACTTCTGCGANACCCAGGTCTGACCCCCGCTCATCAGGCCGCNTCGGNNTGNTCGGCCGCTGCGGATTTCCACAGGNAATCCACAGGGNNNAGCGAATTTCCCCAGGGNNNAGGACTACACGGATGTAATTTGGGTTGTTAAGTTCGNCTCGATGCATCTGAAGAACCTCACGCTGAAGGGCTTCAAGTCGTTCGCCGACACCGCCTCNATCGATCTCGAACCAGGGGTCACGGTCGTGGTCGGTCCGAACGGCTCGGGCAANTCGAACGTCGTCGATGCCATTGCGTGGGTTCTCGGTGCACAGGCGCCGTCNGCCGTGCGGTCCGGGAAGATGGACGACGTCATNTTCGCCGGCAGCCAGAACAAGTCCGCNCTCGGCCGNGCNGAGGTGTCGCTCACCATCGACAACCACAGTCGCACGCTCCCCGTGGAGTTCAGCGAGGTGAAGATCACCCGCACGCTCTTCCGCAGCGGTGACTCCGAGTACGCCCTCAACGGGGTGCCGTGCCGCCTGCTCGACATCACCGAACTGCTGTCCGACGGTGGTGTCGGCCGTCAGCAGCACGTGATCGTCAGCCAGGGCCAGATCGACGCCGTNCTCAACGCCCGCCCCGAGGANCGCCGGGNGATCATCGAGGAGGCCGCCGGCGTCCTGAAGTTCCGGAAGCGNAAGGACCGAGCCGAACGCCGTCTCACCGCCACCGACGGCGACCTCACCCGGGTCAAGGACCTCATGCGCGAGGTGCGCCGCGGTCTNCGCCCCNTGGANAAGCAGGCCGAGGCNGCGCGTCGTCATGGCGATCTCATCGAGGAACTCACGGCGCTCCGAGTCCATCTCGCCGGGCGCGATGTCGCCGATNTGCGCACACGACTCGCCGCCAACAGNGAACTNCGNNCNGCGAAGATCGANCAGGAGCGGGCCACCCGAGCCGAACTCGACGACCTCCACGCCTCGGTGTCNGCCGACGAACGAGCGCTCGCCGACCACGGTGGCGACGATCTCGGCGACACGCTCGTNCGCCTGGAATCGATGAANCAGCGNGGGCGAGGGTTCTCGGCGGTGCTCGCCGAACGACTCCGCGGCGTCGATCGTGACCGTTCGGCCTTTGCCGATCGAGCGGTCATCGCCAACATGGAGGCCGAAGCGGCCCGGTGCCGTGCCNANCTCGAAGCGGTCACGAATGAGCTCGACGAACTCGGCCCCGATGTCGAACGGCTCGCCGAGGAGGAAGCCACGCTTGCCCGTGACCGTGNGGCGTTCCAGNCGGAATGGGGAGACGGCGTTCCGGTGCCGACCGGNCAGGCATCCGAGGTCCGTGGCGAGCTGGGCGCCCGTCGCGCCGCGATCGAGCGNGGCNAGAGCGAATCAGNCCNNCTNCAGNCCAAGCTCACCGANCTNGANCAGAAGCGTCAGGATCTCGAAGCGGACGCAGCCCGGCGACGAGCCGACCTCGGCGCNCTCCACGACGANGAGGAGCCGCTNGTCGCNGCCCACGANGCGGCCGNNTCCGCCCGTCAGGTNGCNGAGGAGCACGTCGCNNCCCGCCAGGCCGAACAAATCGACNCCGAGGCCGATCATCATCGTTGGGTCGCCCGNGCCGAGGCGNTGACCCTTGCGCTCGANGAGGCCNGCGCTCGCAGTGGNGCTCAGCGCCTCGCCNCCGTCGANGGTGTNCTNGGCACGCTNCTCGACCTCGTCGCNGTCGAGGNGGGCTGGGAAGCCGCCTTCGAGGCCGCTGCCGGCGACGCCCTCACGGCCGTGATCGTCGANGGCACCGACACNGCCCGACTCGCACTCACCGAACTCGCCTCNGGNGANGCAANCGGNGCCGTCCTNGCCCTNGGCAGCCGNACNGGCACTCGGGCTGNAGGCGCCGAGTTCGTNCGGAGCCACGTCTCGGGCACNACNCCTGCGGTCGATGATCTGCTCGACNTNCTGCTCGNCGATGCGATCNCCGTCGACGGCGACTGGCAGGCTGCGCTCGATCAGGCGCTCGCTCNNCCCGGTCAGGTCGTCGTGACCCGCACCGGCGACCGGTTCGGTGCCCGCGGTTGGCGCATCGGTTCGGCCGGCCCNGGTGCCACGGGTGCAGCGCTCGCNGAAGCCGANNCGGAGGTCGAGCGCACTCGAGNGGNCTGNGCCGCTNCCGCCGACGCCACCACCGAGGCTCGACGTGAGCTTGCCGAGCGTTCGGTTCGGGCTGATGAACTCGCCCAGCGTCTCGCCGGTATCGAGGAGGGGTTGAGTGCGGCNGCCGACACCTTGCAGCGCACCGATNCCGATCGACGTGAGGTCACGACCGAGGCCGACNCGCTGCAGGCTCGNTTCGACGAACTCGCCGCGCGACTCGAACGNGAGACGGCCCGGGTCGACGAACTCGAGACACANTTGCCCGAACTCGAGGCGGCCGAGGAAGCCTCGCTCGAAGCCGGTCGCCGACTTGCCGCCGCCCGCGCCGGTATCGAGGAGCGGGCCGCCATGGTCGGTTCGCTGCGCACCGACGTCGGGGTCCGGGCCGCCAGTCTCGACGAACGACGCACGTCGCTCACCGCCCGTCTCGCCGAACTCGACGAACGCCTCGAGCGCGACGCCGAGCAGCGTGCCGCTGCGGAGGGGCAGCGAATCGCTCTCGATCGACGAGCGGGCGTGCTCGAAAGCCTGATGGCTGCGGTCGAGCGCCGGGCTGCCGTCGTCGATCTCCGTCTCGCCGACGTGCGTGAGCGCCGTTACCGCCAGTCACAGGCTGCGCAGGAGATCACACAGCGTCTCGATGGTCTGCGTCGTCGTCGAGGCGAGGCCGAGAAGCAGTTGGAGGGGCTGCGGGCGGTGACGGCGAAGGCGGAGGTCGAGGAGGCCGAGCTCAGGACCCGCCTGCAGGCAACCGTCGACCGCCTTCGTTCCGACCATGATCTCGCTCCCGATGTCGCCGTGTCGGCGCCATGCCCGGAGCTACCGGACGGCATCGATCCGGGGCGTCGGGTCGACATGCTCGAGAGTGAGCTCGACATCATGGGTCCGGTCAATCCGCTCGCCCTCGAGGAGTATCAGGCGTTGCAGGAGCGGCACTCGTTCCTGCAGGGCCAGCTCGACGACATCCGGTCGACCCGCCGGGAGCTGTCGAAGGTGATCGCCTCGATCGACGAGGAGATCGTCACGGTCTTTGCCTCGGCGTTCGCCGACGTGTCGGTCAACTTCACTCAGCTGTTCGAGACACTCTTCCCCGGTGGTCAGGGCTCGATCTCGCTCACCACGCCGGACGACTTGCTCAACACCGGCATCGAGATCTCAGCCAAGCCCTCGGGCAAGAACGTCAAGAAGCTCTCGCTGTTGTCCGGTGGTGAGCGCACCCTCGTCGCCCTGGCGTTCCTGTTCGCTGTGTTCCGAAGCCGCCCGTCGCCGTTCTACGTGATGGACGAGGTCGAGGCCGCGCTCGACGACATCAACCTCCATCGCTTCCTCTCGCTCGTCGAGGAGTTCCGGGCCGATGCCCAGCTGCTGCTCGTGAGCCACCAGAAGCGCACGATGGAGGCCGCAGATTGTCTCTACGGCGTCTCGATGAAACCCGGTGGTTCGAGCCGGGTCGTCAGCGAGAAGGTCGCCGAGACCCTCGAAGCCACGCCGGCACCGGCGGCCTAAGTCGTGGACTTCGGCGTCTGCATCTTCCCAACGGCTGATGCGATGCATCCGGCCGAACTCGGTCGGGCGCTTGAGGAGCGTGGCTTTGAGTCGTACTGGGTCGCCGAGCACACCCACATCCCGGCCAGCCGGCGGAGCCCGTGGCCCGGGGGCGCCGACCTGCCACAGATGTACTACGAGACGATGGATCCGTTCGTGGCGCTCACCGCTGCAGCGACTGCCACCGAGAATCTCAAGGTTGGCACCGGGATCTGTCTTGTCGTTGAACGCGATCCGATCACCACAGCGAAAGAGGTCGCCTCGATCGACCATGTCTCGAACGGACGGTTCCTCTTCGGCGTCGGCGGTGGCTGGAACGCCGAGGAGATGGAAAACCACGGCACCGCGTTCGACACCCGGTGGAAGTTGATGCGCGAGCGCATGGAGGCGATGAAGGCGATCTGGGCCGACGACCCGGCCGAGTACCACGGTGAATTTGTCGACTTCGACCCGATCTTTTCCAAACCCAAGCCCGTCCAATCGCCCCACCCGCCGATCCATGTCGGTGGCGCCTCACCATGGGGTCCGCGGCGGGCTGCCCGCTACGGCGACGGTTGGATGCCGATCAATGGCCGGGGCGGCACGATCATGGACGACCTTCCCGTGCTGGCCGAGGAGTGCGAGAAGAACGGCCGTGACATCGCCGAGATCGAACTTTCGCTCTACATGGCGCCGGTGAACGCCGATGTGGCCAAGGAGCACGAGGAGGGCGGGGTCTCTCGTTTCATCTTCGGGTTGCCGCCGGCCGACGCTGAAACCCTGCTGCCGATGCTCGACAAGCAGGCCGAGGTCATCGCCGCCGTCAACGGCTGACCCGCTCGCGGTGCTCGACCGTCGGTCCGGAGACGCCGCGGGTCCACCCCGGCCCGTCGGGATCGGGAGGCCTGATCGGCGGTATCCGCCGCCCAGACGAGGGACTAGTCTGCGCCGCCATGCCCAGCGTTCCCGACCGCGCCCAAGTCGTCATCGTCGGCGGCGGCATTGTCGGCGCCAGCATCGCCTACCACCTCACCCGTCGCGAGATCACCGATGTCGTGGTGCTCGAGCAGAACACCCTCACCGCCGGCACCACGTGGCACGCCGCCGGCCTGGTGAGCCAACTCAAGTCGACACGGTCGCTCACCAAATTGGCGGCCTACTCGGCCCGCCTGTTCGAGGAACTCGAGGATGAAACCGGCCAGGCCACCGGCTACCGCACGCCCGGTTCGATCCAGGTGGCCGATAACGAGCAGCGCTGGGAAGAGATCCGCCGTGGCGCGACGATGGCCGATGGGGTCGGCGTCGAGTGCCGAGAGATCTCGATCGACGAAGCCGCCGAACGGTTCCCGCACATGCGCACCGACGATCTCGTCGGCGCGCTGTATATCCCGCGCGACGGCCAGACCTCGCCGGTCGACACCACGATGGCGCTCGCCAGGGGTGCCAAGGCCCGAGGCGCAACGGTCATCGAGAACGTCGCCGTCACCCAACTGAAGACGAAGGACGGCAAGATCGCTGGTGTCGTCACCGAGCAGGGTGAGATTGAGGCGGAGATCGTCGTGCTCGCCACCGGCATGTGGACCCGTCACCTTGCGGCCCAGATCGGTGTGAACGTCCCGATTCAGGCGTGCGAGCACTTCTACATCGTCACCGAACCGATCGAGGGAATGGAGATCGGCACGCCGACCCTGCGCGACCCGGGCAACTACACGTACTTCAAGGAGGAGACCGGGAAGATCATGGCCGGCTTCTTCGAACCTCGGGGCAAGGTCTGGCGTATGGACGAGATCCCCCGTGATTTCAGCTTCGGCACGTTGCCCGAGGACTGGGATCATGTCGGGCCGATCTTCGAGCGAGCGATCCACCGAGTACCGGTCCTGGGCGAGGTCGGCCTTCAGTTGTTCTTCAACGGCCCCGAGGCGTTCACTCCCGATGGCGTCTACTACATGGGAGAGGCTCCCGAGGTCGACAACTGCTACGTCGCCGCCGGTTTCAACTCGGTCGGAATCCAGTCGGCAGGCGGTGTCGGTTGGGCGCTCGCCGACTGGATCACCGACAAGCACCCACCGATGGACCTCAACTCTGTCGACATCCGCCGAGCGCAGCCCTTCCAGGCCGACGAGGCGTATCTGCAGGACCGGATCTCCGAGAGCCTCGGACTTCTGTACGCGATGCACTGGCCGTTCCGGCAATACGAGTCGGCTCGAGGCATTCGCCTGTCGCCGTTGCACGATCGGACCGACGCCGCCGGCGCAGTGTGGGGCGAGACCGCCGGCTGGGAACGTCCCAACTGGTATGCCGACGACGGCCAGGCCCGCGAGTACGAGTACTCGTACGGCAAGCAGAACTGGCACGACAACATGGTCCGAGAGTGCCGGGGGGTCCGTGAGGCCGTCGGCCTGTTCGACCAGACCTCGTTCGCGAAAGCCCGTGTCGAAGGTCCCGACGCGCTCGCTGTGCTCAACCACCTCTCGGTCGCCAACATCGACGCCCCGATCCACAAGGCCGTCTACACACAGTGGTGCAATCACAAGGGCGGTATCGAGGCCGACCTCACGGTCACCCGCACGGGCCACGACACCTTCTTCGTCGTCACGGCGACAGCCGCCGAGAACCGGGACTTCACGTGGTTGCGACGAGCGGCGAGCGGCAAGGACGTCACGATCACCAACGTCACCCACGACATCGCGATGCTTGGTCTGATGGGTCCCAACAGTCGATCACTCCTCTCGGAGATCACCGACGCCGATCTCTCGAACGCCGACATCGAGGAAGGTGGCTTCCCGTTCGGTTGGAGCAGACAGATCGAGATCGCCGACCGACCGTTGCTCGCGCTGCGCATGAGCTATGTCGGCGAGCTCGGCTGGGAGCTGTACATCGCCAACGACGATGCCGTCGCGGTCTACGACGCGATCGTCGAGGCCGGCGCGAAACACGGTCTCGTGCATGCCGGCTTCCATGCGATGAACTCGCTTCGCCTTGAGGCGGGTATGCGTCACTGGGGTCACGACATCACCGACGAGGACACCCCGATCGAAGCCGGGCTGAGTTTCGCCATCGACTGGGACAAGGGCGAGTTCCTGGGCCGTGATGCCCTGCTCGCCCAGAAGGATGCGCCCCGCTCGAAGCGGCTGATCCAGTTCCGGATCGAAGATCCCGACCTGCTGACGTATCACGACGAGCCCATCCACCGCGATGGCGTCGTCGTCGGGAGCACGTCATCGTCGATGTGGTCAGCGACCCAGAACCGCTGCTGCGCAATGGGGTATGTCGAGCATCCCGACGGCGAGAGCATCACCGCCGCCTGGCTCGACGAGGCGACGTGGGAGGTCAACATCGGTGGCCAGATGGTTCCGTTGTCGACGTCGATCCGTTCCTGGTACGACCCACAGAATCAGCGCCCCCATCTCGCCGTGTAGGAATGCAGGTCCCCGGTGTCGAGCGGTGTCGGCTGCGGATCGTCCGCTCGGCTCCGGGTAGCGCAAGAGGCAGCGGTACCGTCGTCGTGGTGCACCCCTCCCTCCGCCTTCCTCTGAGCGCGATCGGACTGATCGCAGGGCTCGTTGCGGCCGCCTGCACCTCCGTTCCACCCGAGGAACTTTCCGTGCCGTTGCCGACCACCACGGTCGAGTCGGAGTCGGCGCCTGTGGGCGAGATGGAGTCGGAGTCGACGGCCGGGTCCGACTTGTCGCCCGACACGCCGCCGGTCGCCGGGGAGTTGGCGATCGGGGGACTCGAGGGGATGGTCATCGCCGATGCGTCGGGTGCCGTGGTGCGATCGGCCTTCCCGAACGGTGTCGCAACCCAGCCCACCTGGTCGCGCGCTGGTGACCGGGCGATCTCGTTCGTGCCGTCGGCGACCGGAGGGTCGGTTGTCGTCTCCGCCGGCGACGACGCGTTCGCGGTCGGCGCCCGGCGGCCGTACTTCTTCTTCTCGTGGAGCGGAGATGGCGCCTATGTTGCCGCGTTGGGGCCAGGCCCGCGAGGCACGAGCCTCGACATCCTCAACCCTGAGGGGGAACTCGCAACCGACGCCACCATCGACACCGGGAGCTTCTATCTCGCCTGGGAGCCCGGTGGCGATGATCTCGTCGTCCATCTCGACGACGAACTCTTCCTCCTCCGGGATCCTCGGGATCTGGAGACGCGCGAATCGCTGGGTGCGCCCGGCCAATCCTTCCTTGCGCCGGTGTGGATCCCGGAAACCCGCCACATCGTCATCGTGGACGATGTGGACAGCTCGGACGAGAGTCGCCTCATCCGACTCGACGTCGACGATCGCAGTGAGCATGATCTCGGTCCGGTCCGGGGTGGTGTCGGGATGACGGTGTCGCCCGACTCGACCCGCCTCTTCGTGTCCCACGGCGGTCACGATTCCGAGCGTGGCAACGAGATCGAGATCTCCATGGACAGAACGAGCTACCCAGTGCAGGAGACGCTCGCCGCGAGCGAGGTCATCGTGCTCGAGACCGGCGAACGCACTGCCGTCAGCGACGAATCCTCGATCTGGGCGGAGTGGGCCCCTGACGGATCGGCGCTCGCACTGCTGCAGCCGGTGAGTCAGGGCGCACGCTGGCAGATCGCCGACGAGCGCGGGCTCCGCGAGCTCGGCACGATGCAGGCAACCCCCACCTTTCTTCGCAACTACCTTTTCTTCTCCTGGCAATACGTCGAGTCACAGCGGATCTGGGCGCCCGACGCCGACGCGATCGTCTACGCGGCCGTCGAAGCCGGGATTCCCGGGATTTACGTCCACCCGCTGAATGGCGAGCGGGTGCGAGTCAGTGATGGAGACGTTGCCTTCTTCTCGCCCCGACCCGACGGCGCCACCGCCCCGCCCGCCTGAGGCAACGGTCGTTCAGTCGAAGACGATCACCGAGCGGGCAACCTCGCCGGCTGACATCGCCGCGAACGCCTCGTTGATGTCGTCGAGTCCGACCCGGGCGGTGACCATGTCGTCGAGATGGAGCTTGCCGCCGAGGTAGAACTCCACCAGTTGGGGCATGTCCTCGCGAAAGCGGTTCGATCCCATGTTCGACCCGGTGAGCGTCTTCTCCATCAGCAGCGCTTCGGCATCGATCTCGAGCTTCTGACCCTGTGGCACCATGCCGATCACGACCGCAGTGCCTCCGTAGCGGATCATCTCGTAGGCCTGTTCGGCGGTCTCTTTGCGGCCGACCGCCTCGAATGCGAAGTCCGCGCCCTGGTTCGTGAGCGCACGCACCGCTGCGACGGGATCCTCGACCGAGGCGTCGACAACATGGGTGGCACCGAACGTGCGAGCAGCGGCGAGCTTCTCACTGCTGACATCGACGGCGATGATCGTTCCCGCACCGGCGATCGCTGCACCGTTCAGTGCGGATAAGCCGATGCCGCCGCACCCGATGACGACGACCGATGCGCCCACGGGAATCCGTGCGGTGTTGACGACTGCGCCGAAGCCGGTCATCACGGCGCAGCCGATCAGGGCGCCGCGGTCGAGCGGCATGTCGTGCCGGACCTTCACGCAGGCGCGTTCGTGCACGAGCATCGCTTCGGCGTAGGAAGCGAGGTTGTAAAGCTGCGTGATCGGCTCGCCTTTTTGTGAGAGGCGGGGAGGTTGCCCGGGGGAGCGCCAGGTCTCGGTGCTCTCACACAGTACTGGTCGTCCGGCCGTGCAGTTGCGGCAGACCCCGCAGAAGGCCGACATGCAGGTGATGACGTGGTCGCCGGGCTCGACGTAGGTGACGTCGGGACCGACTGCCTCGACGACGCCGGCCGACTCGTGGCCGGGCACGCATGGCATCGGGGTGTGATAGAGCCCCTCGATGAAGTGGAGATCGGAGTGGCAGACCCCGGCGGCCGTCGTGCGGATCCGGACCTCGCCGGGACCCGGGTCGTCGATGTCGATCTCTTCGATCGTGAGCGGTGCACCCGCCTGTCGGAGGACAGCGGCTCGCATGATCAATCCTTCCTCACCAGGGGCGGGGTCTCGTTGCCGCCGGTCAGCGTGTTCCAGAACATGGCTTCGACAGAGGATCGATCGCCGGAGTCGACGAATGGGTCGGTGAGCGCGGCCATCGCTGGATCACAGCAGTCCAGCGCAGCCGACGCAACCGCCAGGTATCCCCGAACCTGCGTACGACCCGACCAACGAGGCGATCCGCGCCTGACCGAAACGGTCGTCCATCGATCTTCAGTATCGGTGAGACGTTCACATTCAGCAGTGCGGCGTCGATGTTCTAGAGTCACGATTGCACATCGGCGCCAAGCGCCCGACCGTCCCGGAGGACACCCATGAAGATCGTGGTCGATTTTGATCTCTGCGAGAGCAACGCAGTCTGCATGCAGATCGCACCCGACGTCTTTGAGGTCCGCGACGACGACTTCCTCTACGTGCTCAACGAGAACCCCGACGAGAGCGATCGTGAGCGGATGGAGGAGTGCGTCCAGCGCTGCCCGAAGCAGGCGATCTCGATCGAAGACTGATCGAGCCGGATGGCCGCACAATCGATCCACATCGTCGGCGCGTCGCTCGCCGGCATTCGCGCGGCCGAGGCGCTTCGGCGCCGCGAGTTCGACGGTCGCATCGTGTTGATCGGCGATGAGCCCCACCGGCCCTACGACCGCCCGCCCCTGTCGAAGCAGGTGCTCGCCGGCGATTGGGACGCCGACCGCATCGAGCTGACGAAACCCGAAAAGTTCGAGGCCCTTGATCTCGACCTGCGGCTCGGCGTTCGAGCCACGGGATTCGACCTCCCCACCCGAACCCTCTCGACCTCTGACGGCGACGACACCATCGACGCAATGGTGATCGCCACTGGCGCCCGCTGTCGCACCTTGCGCGGCACCGAGGACATGGCGGGCGTGCATGTCCTGCGAACCCTCGATCACACGCACGCGCTGCGGGCCGCGCTCGACGCCGGCCCGTCGCGAGTCGCGGTCGTCGGTGCAGGCTTCATCGGTGCAGAGGTCGCCGCCACCTGTCGGGGGCGGGGTCTCGACGTCACCATGATCGATCCCATGCCCACGCCGCTCGGTCGAGTCCTGGGGGAGGAGATCGGCTCGCTGATGGCCGATGTCCACGTCGAGCACGGCGTCGACCTCCGCACCGGTGTCGGTGTCGATCGGCTCGAAGCCGACGATGGCCGTGTCGCTCGTGTCGTGCTCTCCGACGGTACGGTCGTCGAGGCCGACGTCGTCGTGATCGGCATCGGTGTCATCCCCAACACCGAGTGGCTCGAGGGATCGGGCCTCGCCATCGACAACGGTGTCGTCTGCGATGCGACGATGCTCGCGGGTCCCGGCATCACGGCCGCAGGTGATGTGGCTCGTTGGCCCAATGGCCGCTTCGACGAGGGGATGCGCATCGAACACTGGGACAACGCGATCGAACAGGGCGTCCACGCTGCCGAGCGACTACTGGTCGACGATGCCGACGCGCTGCCGTTCGAACCAGTGCCGTGGTTCTGGTCCGATCAATACGACCGCAAGTTGCAGATGGCGGGGCGGATCGGCCCGGCGGACGACATCCATCTCGCCACCGGTTCGTTCGAGGAGCGACGTTTTGCGCAGCTTCACGGTCGGAACGGGCGACTGGTGGGTGTGCTCGGCCTCAACCGGCCCCGTCACGTCATGCAGTACAAGACCATGATCCAGAACGGCACGTCGTTCGAGGACGCGGTCGCCGCCGAGATCTAGCTGGTGGGTACCACTGCAACGGTGCTCGTTGCCCTGGCCGGTGTCGCCGCGCTCGTCGACTGGTGGAGCGTGGCCAGGGAACGCCTCGGTGTCGAGTTCATCGCCAAGCCCCTCGTCGTCATCGGCTTGATCGGTGCGGCGCTGGCCGTCGACACCGGCGACGGTGTGGTGCGGGGGCTTGTCGTCGCTGCGCTCGGCGCGTCGCTGGTCGGCGATGTGGTGTTGATGACTCCCGACGCCCGGTTCGAGGCAGGCGTTTCCGCGTTCCTCGTTGCGCATGTGCTGTACATCACCGCCTTTCTCGAGACCGGTGGTCTCGACGTCGGCGCTGGGGTCGCCGCAGCGGTGCTGATCATCGGCATCGGGTTCGGAGCGGTGCCGCAGATCATCGCCGGGGCCCGATTACGCGGCCCCGCCNNGCAGACGGGGGTGACGNTCTCCCTTGCGGTGATCGCCGTGACGGCGCTGCTGGCGGCCGCCACGGGTGCGCTGACGGCGATGATCGCCGGAGCGCTNCTCCTCACATCCGATGCNTTGCTGGGATGGAATCNNTTCGTNGACCGGGCCCCGGGTGGGCGGGTCCTGGTGCAGGTCACCAATCACGCCGCTCACGTCGGATTCGTTCTCTGGCTCACCAGCTGANCGCGCNCGCCATCGTTTTNGCGCTCGAGACGCACGTCCGCATCGGATGNCTCCGCCGCTACCCTATAGAGGTCCCGANATCGGGATCCGCTGCCCCGTTCGCACTGCGGCGNGGGCGGCCGGGTACGACACCCAACGAAAGACACGATTTCACATGGCTACCAATCTGCGCCCGAAGGCCGAGACCATCGCCGACATGGCGAAGGCGTTCGAACTCAGCGAGAACGANACCGGATCTCCCGAGATCCAGATCGCACTTCTCTCNGAGCGCATCAACCACCTCACNGAGCANCTGAAGACCCACAAGAAGGATCATCACAGCCGGCGNGGCCTGCTGATGCTCGTCGGTCGGCGCCGTCGTCTCCTNGACTATGTCAAGGACAACGACATNGAGCGGTACCGTGCGGTGATCGCACACCTCGGTCTGCGACGCTGAAATGATGTTGGGGCGGTCCTNCTGGGCCGCCCTTTCGGTTTCCGCCGGGACGTGCCCGGCGAAAGCCCGACGAATCCCAGNAGCAGGAACGTCCTGCGAACAAACCGAACACATGGCAGTTGGTGCTAGTCGTGAGTTTCTGATCTCGNAACCCCGCNGAGGGTGGGGGTTCCCGGNCCGAANGGGTCCGACGAAGATCAGAGGTTCTCGACTGGGAACTGGCAGTCGTGTGTTCGTCNCAAGGAAAGACAACACATGACNGAAACCACTTCCGTCACCGGCGCGTTCACGCGCGGCGAGGGCAAGGACNCCACCTTNGAGGTCGGCAAGTTCGCGCCGCTCGCCGGCGGTTCGATCACCGCCCGGATNGGCGACACCGTCGTCCTCGTCACCGCCACCGGCGCCAAGGCGCCCCGCGATGGTGCCGATTTCTTCCCGCTGACCGTCGACATNGAAGAGCGCATGTACGCCGCGGGCAAGATCCCCGGCTCGTTCTTCCGTCGNGAGGCTCGGGCCGGCGAGCAGGCGATCCTCACCTGCCGTCTCATCGACCGTCCGCTNCGTCCCGCCTTCCCNGANGGGTTCCGCAACGANGTCCATGTGGTGGGCACCGTCCTCGGCGCCGACCAGGAGAACCCCTACGACGTCCTCGCCCTCAACGCNGCGTCGCTCGCCCTGTGCGCCTCGCCGATCCCCTTCGAGGGNCCGATCGGCGCNGTGCGNATGAGCTGGTCGCCCGACGGCGAATGGGTCCCGTTCCCGACCTACGAAGAGTCCGACCAGTCGGCCTTCGAGATGGTCGTGGCCGGCCGNCTCGACGGTGACGACGTCGCCGTGATGATGGTNGAGGCCGGNGGCACCGCCAACACCTGGGAGCTGTACGAGAACGGCACCCCGAAGGTCGACGAAGACACCCTCGCCGGTGGNCTNGAGGCCTGCAAGGTNTGGATCCGCGAGATGATCGAACTNCAGCAGGAGTGCATCGAGAAGCTCGGCCCCATCGAGAAGATGGAGGCNCCGCTCNCGATCGACTACAGCGACGAGATCTACGCCGCGGTCGAGGCCGCCGGTACCGAGCGCATCGCCGAGACCCAGAAGATCGCCGACAAGACCGATCGNCAGAACGCCGAGGCCGAGGTCAACNCTGCGTTGGTCGCTGANCTCGAGGGTCAGTTCGCNGANACCGACGATGCNGTCAAGCAGATCAAGGCCGCCGCNCGCTCGGTNATGAAGAAGGTCGTTCGCAAGCGCATCGTCGAAGAGGGCATCCGCATCGACGGTCGTGGNGCCGCCGACNTGCGNAAGGTCACNTCCGAGGTCGGTGTCATCCCGACGTCGCACGGCTCGGGCCTCTTCCAGCGTGGCGAGACCCAGGTNCTCAACATCACGACGCTCGGCATGGGNCGCAGCGACATGATGATCGACGACCTGTCGCCNCTCGAGAAGAAGCGCTACTTCCACCACTACAACTTCCCGCCCTTCTCGACGGGTGAGACCGGCTTCATGCGCGGTCCGAAGCGTCGCGAGATCGGTCACGGTGCGCTCGCCGAGCGTGCNGTCGCCCCGATCGTCCCNAGCTTCGAGGAATGGCCCTACACCGTCCGCACCGTCTCCGAGGTNATGGCCTCGAACGGTTCGTCCTCGATGGGTTCGGTCTGTGGCTCGACCCTGTCGCTGATGGACGCCGGTGTGCCGATCAAGGCGCCGGTCGCCGGTATCGCCATGGGTCTCGTGCACGCCGAAGGCGAGTACGTCACCCTCACCGACATCCTCGGGGCCGAGGATGCGTTCGGCGACATGGACTTCAAGGTCGCCGGTACCACCGACTTCATCACCGCCCTGCAGCTCGACACCAAGATCGCCGGCATNCCNGCCAACGTGCTCGCCGGTGCGCTNTCNCAGGCCCGTGAGGCCCGTCTCGACATNCTCGACATCATGCTCGAGGCCATCCCGGAGCCCCGCGAGGAAGTTCGCGAGACCGCCCCGAAGATCGTCAGCTTCGAGATCCCGATCGACAAGATNGGTGAGGTCATCGGCCCGAAGGGCAAGGTCATCAACACCATCCAGGGTGAGACCGGNGCCGACATCTCCGTCGACGACGACGGCATGGTCGGCATCGTGGCCATNTCGAGCACCGACAACGCAAAGGTCGCCGAGGCCAAGCGGCAGATCGANCTGATCCTCGATCCNCCGACCGCCGAGGTNGGGGCCGAGTACGCCGGNCGTGTCGTGAACATCACCAAGTTCGGTGCGTTCGTGAACATCCTTCCCGGCCGCGACGGCCTGCTGCACATCTCCAAGATCGGNGGCAGCAAGCGCATCGACAAGGTCGAGGACGTGCTCGAGCTCGGNCAGGAAGTNCAGGTCGTNGTCGAAGACGTCGATCCGAACGGCAAGATCTCGCTCAAGCCGGTCGGCGACGGTCCGGAGGCCACCGGTGGCGANGCCNCCGAAGCATCCGACGANNCCCCTGCCGAAGCGTCCGGTGACCGTGAATCGGTCTCGTTCGAGTCCGCCTTCGANTCCNANCTCGCCGACGAGTTCGGTGATCTCGGTCCCGAGGCCCCGCGTCGCTCCGGCGGCGGCGGTGGTGGTGGCCGTGGCCGCGGCCGTGGTGGTCGCGGTCGCCGGTGACGATCGGCCANACGNAAGGACTNGCAACGTCGTCTGAGGACGACGCNGCGATCCGAATCTCTCGNCTCGACGGCGGCCTTCGGGTCGTNACCGAGTCCATGCCCCGGTCGCGATCNGTCGCGNTCGGGGCATGGATCGGGGTCGGCAACCGNGACGANCCCGCCGAGTTGGCGGGCGTCTCGCACTTCCTNGAACACCTGCTGTTNAAGGGGTCGTCGACTCGATCCGCACAGGACATCGCNCAGGGCATCGATGCNGTGGGCGGTGATCTCAACGCGTTNACGTCCAAGGAGTACACCGCCTTTCACGCTCGNGTTCCTGCCTGGGAACTCGACTTCGGCCTGAACACCCTGCTCGACGTTCTCGTCGATCCGGGGTTCACCGAGACCGAACTCGACGCCGAACGTCAGGTGATTCTCGAAGAGCTNGCNTGGAGCGCCGATACGCCCGACGANGTNGTCCACGGCGTCCTCGCCGAGAGCTTGTTNCCGGGCCATCCGCTCGGTTGGGAAGTGCTCGGCACGGCCGACACCGTGCAGGCGATCGACGCNGCGCAGGTTCGGGCGTTCCACGACCGCTGGTACCGGCGGTCGAACATGGTGATCGCCGTGGTCGGCCCGGTCGACCANGACGAGATNGTCGCCCGGGTCGANACCGCACTCGCNGNNGTCGGNGAGGGTGAGCGCCCGGTTCGGGNNGCNCCGCCGCCCGAGATCGTGNCTGAGGTCGTCACGNCGCGNTCGATCGAGCAGATGCANCTCGCCNAGGGATGGCGCACCGGNGGCCTNCACAGCCCNGATCGGTATGCGCTNGCCGTGGCCACCCAAGTGTTGGGTGGTGGCTGGTCGAGTCGCCTGTTCCAAGAGGTTCGCGAGAAGCGGGGCCTGAGCTACAGCGTCTTCGCCTCGGTCGGCTCGTTCGCCGACAGCGGCACGATGTCGGTCTACGCCGCCACGGCGCCCGANCGTCTCNCNGANCTGCGAACCGTGATCGATGCCCAACTCCACNACCTCGCCACCAANGGCCCGGGCCAGCGAGAACTCGACGTGGCACGCGGCGGGTTCGAGGGNGCCACGGTCCTCGGNCTCGAGGACACCGGCAGCCGGATGGCCCGCCTTGCNACCAATGTCTTGNTCCGCGACCGANTCGTCGGCGTCGACGAATACCTCGACGCGGTTCGGGAGGTCACGGCTGCGGACGTGCAGCGGGTNCTCGCCGAGGTGCTCGATGGGGCACNGCGGCGGTGAGCATCGTCGGCCNNNGCTGAACTCGNCACAANCAACCCACGGTCGGTACCGTCCCGTCACGATCGAACGTCTCGAGAGGAAGTTCTTCATGGCNCGTAACGCCATCCTCGCCGGNGNCNCCNTNGTGGTCNTCGGCATCGTCGTCACCATCGCCTCNGACTCCGAGAGCGTNACCTCGCTGATCCCNGCCTTCATCGGGGCNGTGTTCGTCGGGCTCGGCCTGCTCGCNCGNGCCAAACCCGATCTCAACCACCACGTGATGCACGCAGCNGCCGGCCTCGCCTTGCTGGGCGTGCTCGGGAGCCTNGGNTCNGCNGTCGGACGCGGNAGNGAGGGCTGGGCGCTGGTCGCACAGCTCGCCACCGTGGTGATCCTCGGTGGCTTCCTCTACCGAGCGGTGCAGTCGTTCCGGGCGGCTCGTCTGGCNCGCGAGGCCGGCNCCGCNTGATGCTCCGGGCTNAGATNCCCGGCTTCCAGATCATGATGACGAGCTGCACGANGAACAGCAGCGTNAGCACGTTGCCGCCNANCTGCAGCTTGCGCTCCGCCGAGGNNTCGCCGGCNGCCACACCCTTCTCGCCCGGNCGCACCAGGGCNTGAAGCACNCCGTTCATNGCGATCCANACGANGACGGCAGCAACCAGCCAGCCCTGNCGCACCTTGTAGACCTCGTCGCTCATGCCGGCGACGCCGAANCCGAGCAGGCCCGAGATGATCAGGGAACTGCCGTAGATCCGCATCGTGTTCTCGGCGATGTACCCNAANACCGCNGGCCGCTCGGTGCCGCCGGCGTTGCGNATCGAGGTCGACAGGACGGGATGCGCGATNGCCGGGGCGAACGCCACGAAGCCCGTCAGGACGTGCAGNAGAAGCATGATGTTGTACGGCGTGTCGCCGATCGCTGCGAACATGCCGGNGACCGTACTGGATCTCGCCACCGACGGTGGCGGTCTCGGGCCTAACCTGCAGACATGATCCGTGTAGGAGTTGTCGGAGCNGCAGGGAAGATGGGCGAGGAGGTTTGTCGCGCCATCNACGCCGATCCGGGCACCGAACTGGTGGCCCGTATCGACCTCGANGACTCCCTCGAGCAGTTGACCGAGCAGCGAGCCGACGTCGTCGTCGACTTCACCGTGCTCGATGCCGCACGGGAGACGCTGCACTTCGCCGCCGCCAACGGCATCCATGCCGTCGTCGGCACGACCGGGTTCAGCGACGAGGATCTCGAGTCGTTTCGGGCTGCGTTCACGTCGTCGAACGCCCTGATTGCGCCGAACTTCGCGATCGGTGCGGTGCTCATGATCCGCATGGCCGAGCTCGCCGCTCCGCACTTCGAGACGGCCGAGATCATCGAGTTCCACCACAACGCCAAGGTCGACGCCCCGTCCGGTACCGCCACCCACACCGCTGAACGGATGGCGGCCGCCTCCGGCGAGTGGGCCGATGACCCGACGACGCACGAGGTGTACCCCGGTGCTCGGGGCGGGATCGGGCCGGCCGGCATCCGGGTGCACGGGGTGCGCATGGTGGGCGCGGTCGCCAACCAGGAGGTCATCCTCGGCACCACCGGGCAGACCCTGACGATCCGTCANGACACCGTCGATCGCACCTCCTTCATGCCCGGAGTTCTCGTCGGNGTGAAGCGGGTTGCAGAGTTTCCNGGTGTCACCATCGGCCTCGACACCTATCTCGGCCTCTGACCCGACGGCATGCGGATGTTCCTGACGCCCAAGTGGCTCGCATCGCATGCCTTCGTGGNCACGATGCTCGTCGTCATGCTGGCGGCCGGGTTCTGGCAGCTGGATCGGCTNGATGCTCGCAAGGCCTCCAACGAGGAGATCCGCACGGCCTCGGAGTCGCCNGCNCTGCCGNTCGANGACCTCCTCGCNCNGGTCGGTGCCGGTCAGGACGTCCTNGATCAGACCGCAGTCACCGCCACCGGTCGGTTCCTCGACGAGCCGGGACTGTTGGTCGCGAACCGCACCTTCGACACCGAGCCGGGCTTTTGGTTCGTGGCACCGCTCGANCTCGATGACGGCCGCATCGTCNTGGTGAGCCGAGGCTGGATCCCGCGCGACGTGGCGGCGGGTCAGAGCCAACAGCAGATCGAAGCCGTCGACGGTCGGGTGACCNTCACCGGGCGNCTGTTNGCNAGCGTNGATGGCGGTCGNCTCGGNTCGCCGGTCAACGGTGTGCCTCAGGTGAGTCGGCTCGACCTCGACACCGCCCAGGATGCAATCGGGCTGGAGGTCNTCGACCGCTGGGTTCAGGCAGAGGACCCGGACTGGCGNCGNGGNGNCATCCCGATCCCGGTGCCNCGCCCCACGCTCGACGAAGGGCCACACCTTTCNTATGCCTTCCAGTGGTTCTTCTTCTCGGNGTCGACCGTGATCGCCTANGCNNTGATCCTGCGGCGNCGACGGGCCGACGCGGCAATCCCACGAAACGACCAGTGAGCGACCTCGGCCTGCTCACGATGNTGGCNGTGCGCCTTCGCAGNCGNGGCACGGCCGCAGTGATCGCCGAGACGGTCGTCGAACTCCACGCCGGAGANGGCGGCGNCCTTTCGGCGCACGTCGATCGCATNCTCGCNGCCGCCGTCGACGATGGCAGGGTNCGGCGACGAGGNGAGGAGGGCCGTCACTCGTTGACCCCCGCCGGCGAGGCCGAACTGAACGCCCTGCTCGCCGCNGACCTNGTCGGACCGGATCGGGCGGATGCCGCNACGGCCTACGAAGCGTTCCNGCCGATCAACCGCCGNTTCCTGGCGTCNGTNGTGGGGTGGCAGGACGGGCTGGTCGANCTGGAGACCTTCCTNGNGTTGATCGACGAGGTGGTNCCGATCCTCGACTCGCTCACCNGGCTNCGGGCTCGGTTCGGTGGGTATGCACCNCGGTTGGTGGGCGCNGTCAGTGAGGCCGTCGACGACCCGGCATGGGTCGACGCCCCCGGGCTCGATTCGATCCANACCGTCTGGTTCGANCTGCACGAGCACCTGCTCGCCAGCCTCGGCCGTGCNCGCGTCGACGAGCNCTGANCGTCGATCTCGCAGTACGCCGAAGGGTCAGCGCGGTGGCCGCAGGATCAGAACGGGGGTNTTCGCCTTGNACGCCTCGTACGCCTCCTGGCCGCCCCACTCCCGNTCGGATCGACGTTCGAGCATGGGCACGCCGCTCACGAAGTTGAGCAGCACGAACACGAAGACCGGGGAGACGAGGGTGGCGTACTGCCAACCCTGCAGGACGGGCGCCGCCACGATGGCGACCCCGAGCCAGAGGGTGATCTCNCCGAAGTAGTTGGGGTGGCGACTCCACGCCCACAANCCGACGTCGATGAACCNNCCTCGGTTGGNCGGATCGGCGCGGAANGCCGATTTNTGNCGGTCGGCGGTGACCTCGATCGCAAAGCCGATGAGCCATACGACGAGACCGATGATCCCGACCGGGCCGAGGTCNGCNTTGGCGCCGGAGGTCATCGCNGCGAGCGCGGCGCCNGCGGTGAGCGTGACCCAGAGGGCCTGCAGCATCCAGGCCATNGANAAGCGCAGACCATCGAGNTTGATCTNGTCNAAGCGGCCGTCGCCGCCATCNCGGNTGACCCGCCGGAACAAGAAGGAGCCGAGCCGAGCCGCCCAGAGCACGATCATGGCGGCGAGCAGCACGGTGCGCAGGTCGCGGTCCGNGGTGGTCGCGAGGGCGACNAGCGTGACGGTGAGGTANGTCAGCGACCCGGTGAGGTCGTAGTAGTGCTCGGTCTTNGCAAGGAACGACGGCACGAAGACGGCGATGTTCACCCCGAAGGCGATGATCACCAACCAGGCGAACGTGGGCAGGCCGCCGAGTTCCTCACCGCCATCGCCTCCAAGGGTGGAGATGATCGAACCGAGGACAGCAGCGACGACGATGCCGATCACGGCATTGCGGCGGGCGTTGGTCATGGCGGGCATCGTAGGTGGCTACGACGAAGCCGTCCCGCGTGGATGCGTCCGACTGTCCGAACGTGACGGAGTGGCCCGGTCGTGGTGGCGGTGCGAAGATCGCCGCCATGGCCCAGCTTTCCGAATCCGTCCGTCTCGACACCACCGACTCATCGGTCGCCGTCCTCACCGTCGACAATCCACCGGTCAACGCGCTCAGCTGGCATGTCCGTCAAGGGATCTTCGACGGATTGAACCAGGCGATGGCTGACGGTGCGTCGGCCATCGTGCTGATCTGCGCAGGCCGGACCTTCATTGCCGGCGCCGACATCAGCGAGTTCGGAGGAACGGCCCCGAAGGCGGCCAGCCTCGCTGACATGCAGGAGGTCATGGAGAACTCGCCGATCCCGGTCGTGGCTGCGATCCACGGAACGGCCCTCGGCGGGGGTCTCGAGGTCGCACTGTGCGCCCACTACCGGGTCGGTCTCGCCTCGTCGAAGTACGGCCTTCCCGAGGTCAACATCGGTCTCTTGCCCGGCGCCGGCGGGACACAGCGTTTGCCCCGATTGATCGGCGTGCCGAAGGCCCTCGAGGCAATGACCTCCGGCCGTCACCTGCCCGCCTCCGAAGCAGCGGCCGACGGCCTGATCGACGAGGTCGTGGAAGGGGACTGGGAGGCGCTGCGAGCGGCGGCGATCTCGTTCGCCGAGCGGGCCGTCGCAGAATCGCTGCCGCTGGTGAAGGTGCGTGATCGCGATGATCAGGTCGCTGATGTCGACCCCGAAGTCTTCGCCGACTTCCGCGCGAAGATCGCCCGCAAGACCCGTGGCTTTCTCGCCCCGGAGTACAACATCCGGTGCATCGAGGCCGCGACCAGCCTGCCGTTCGATAAGGGCATCAAGGTGGAGGCCACGCTCTTCATGGAGCTCATGACCGGCCCCCAATCCGCCGCGCAGCGCTACGCCTTCTTCGCCGAACGCCAGGCGAACAAGATCCCCGACATCGCCAAGGACACGCCAACGGTCGACGTCCAAAAAGCCGGTGTGCTCGGCGCCGGCACCATGGGCGGNGGCATNGCGATGAANTTCGCCAACGCCGGCATCCCGGTCACGGTCGTCGANCGCGATGACGCCTCGCTCGAACGGGGCCTCGNNGTCGTGCGCAAGAANTANGAGCGGTCGGCGAGCCGNGGCTCGATCCCGGCCGAGGCCGTCGAGCAGCGCATGGGCCTGATCACCGGCTCGACCGACANGAACGACTTCGCCGACTGCGACATCGTNATCGAGGCCGTCTTCGAGGACATGGAGCTCAAGAAATCGATCTTCACCGANCTCGACCNGATCTGTAAGCCCGGGGCGATCATGGCGTCGAACACCTCGGCCCTCGANGTNAACGAGATCGCCTCCGTNACCAGCCGNCCCGAGTCGGTGATCGGTATGCANTTCTTCTCGCCGGCCAATGTGATGAAACTCCTCGAGAANGTGCGTGGNGATGCGTCGTCCGACACCGTGGTCGCCTCGGCNATGGCGATCGGCAAGCGGATCGGCAAGGTCGGCGTGATGGTGGGNGTCTGCAACGGCTTCGTCGGCAACCGCATGCTGTTCATGCGCGGCGCCGAAGCCGACCGCATGTTGATGGAGGGCGCCACNCCCGCCCAGATCGACAANGTGCTCTTCGAGTTCGGCTTCCCGATGGGNCCGTTCTCGATGAGTGACCTCGCCGGCCTNGACATCGGCTGGAAAGCAGAGAAGAGCACCTCGTCGACGGTGCGCGAACTCATGTGCGAAAGCGGGCGCCGCGGCCAAAAGAACGGCATGGGCTATTACCGCTACGACCCGGAGACCNGGGCCGCCACACCCGACCCCGAGGTCGAGGAGATGATTCGGCAGTTCGCCATNGANCGTGGCCATGANCAGCGCGAGGTCACCGATCAGGAGATCATGGAGCGGCTGCTCTACCCGATGATCAACGAAGGAGCGAAGATCCTCGACGAGGGCATCGCCATTCGTGGCAGCGANATCGANGTGGTGTGGGTCAACGGGTACGGCTGGCCGNTCTACCGGGGCGGCCCGATGCACTGGGCCGACTCGGTCGGCCTCGCCGAGATCGCNGCCAAGATNGCCGACTACNGCGAACGCCTCGGTGGNCGTCANTGGGATCTGTCACCGCTGCTCGAGCGNCTCGCCGNCGAGGGTGGNTCCCTCGCCGGGCACCAGAACGNCTGANCCGCTGANCCGCTAGGGCCAGGCGAGGCCGCGCCGGATCACCATGTTNCGCCATGGCTTCACGCGCTCNGACACCCAGTCCTCGGCGCCGTGGCCGAGCATCGACCGCAGCGANTCGTTGAGGGTGCGCATCANCGTCCGAGNATCGTCCGGTTCGTANGTGGGGTCGAGCATCCGGGCGATCAGGTGCATCTCGACCGCNACGAAGGTGGCGAGATCCGAGGCGGTGCGAGCGACCGGGTAGATCGCCTCGACGTCGAGGTTCGGGATCGGTCCGGAGTCNGNCNAGCAGGCTCGCCGAGTCGTCNCCGAAGCGTTGCGCNGCAGTGGNNGGNTCGAGTTCGGCGATCTCGGCTTCGATCGCNTCGGCGGCCGGATCGAGCNCCGNGGAATCCGCTGCCNCCACGGCGTCGAGCACGGCGTGGTTGGCNGCNACNAAGGNGGCGGCGAANCGGATCGCGTCGGCTCTCGTGTCNGGCAGGTTGNCGTTNGCCGGCGCAGNGCGGCGNCGGAGCAGTCGGCGNCGCGNAAAGCGGACGACCGGTTCGTCGAGCGTGTCGGCACCGANGACAGCGCTCGCCCGATCGATCACGGCNTGGCGGCCCTCGGNGAACACGGCTTCCGCAGCGAGCATGGCGGCGATCGTACGGGCGATCTTGCGCACTGGGTCGGCTCTCNGCTGACTCCGTGGCAGCATTGGGGCCATGACGACTGCCATTGCCACCTTCGGACGGGTGCTGACCGCCATGGTCACGCCGTTCGACGCNGACGGATCGCTCGACCTCGACGGTGCCGTGAAGCTGGCCACCTACCTCACCACGGAAGGNGGGAACGACGGTCTGATCATCGCGGGCACCACCGGCGAGAGCCCCACCCTCACCCACGATGAGCAGATCGANCTGATCGGTGCCGTGGCCGAGGCGATCGACGGGCCGGTCGTCGCCGGTGCCGGCAGCAACGACACCCGGGCCGCCGTCGAACTCACCGAACGGGCCACCGCAGCGGGNGCCGCCGGCCTCCTCCACGTGACGCCCTACTACAACCGTCCATCGCAGGCGGGCCTGCTCGATCACTTCAAAGCCTGTGCCGCNGCNACNGACATGCCGGTGCTGCTNTACGACATCAAGGGTCGCACCGGTCGTCCGATCTCGATGGAGACGATGCTCGAACTGTTCGAGACCGTCGACAACATNATCGGGGTGAAGGACGCCAACGGTGATCCGGCCCAGACCGCCANGCTCTTGTCGCTCGCCCCGCCCGACACCGAGGTGTACAGCGGTGACGACCCNCTCACCCTCGCCCTGCTCGCNACCGGTGCCGTCGGNACGATCGGCGTGGCCACNCACTGGATCGGCAACGAGACCCAGCAGATGATGGATGCNTTNTTCNGCGGCGACATNGCCAAGGCGATCGAACTCAACCGCCTNATGATCCCGAGNTACTCGTTCGAGACNGGNGATCTCGCTCCCAACCCGATCCCGACCAAGGCCATGCTGCGGCTCATGGGNCTGCCGGCNGGCCCGACCCGTCCGCCGATGGGGCCCGANCCGGAGTTCGTCGAGATCGAAGCCAAGGCCGTGCTTGCCGGCCTCGGTCGGAGCTGAGCNCCGGATGGCCGCACCGGTCACGATNACGTTCCTNGGCGGGCTCGGCCAGATNGGCCGGAACTGTGCNGCCATCGANACNGANGGACGCNTCGTCGTCCTCGATTGCGGNCAGATGTTCGGNGGCGACGACCTNCCNGGNGTCGANGCNGTCCTGCCCGATCTGTCGTANCTGATCGAGAACGCCGACCGGGTCGACGCNGTCATCGCGACACACGCCCANGAGGANCACATCGGNGCGCTGCCNTACCTGCTGACCCACNTGTCGTTGCCGATCTACGGCTCGCCGTTCACCCTCGGCATGATCGACCACAAACTNCGNGAGCGGGGNCTGCANAAGAACGCCGAGNTGCGGNCGGTGCACGACGGTGACCGGATCGANATNGGTCCGTTCGACTGCGAATTCCTNCCGGTCACCCACTCGATCCCCTCGGGCAANATCACGGCGTTCCNCACCTCGCAGGGCGTGATCCTGCACTCGAGCGANTTCAAGCTCGACCTCACCCCNGTCGACGGGCGNNGCACCGACCTCAGCCGTATCGGCGCCCTCGCCCACGATCCCGGCATCCGGCTGCTGCTGGCCGACTCCACCAATGCGGATTCGCCGGGGGCTTCCCGCTCCGAGACGGAGGTCGGTCGCAACCTGGCCTCGTTGATTCGCGGTCAAGAGGGTCGTCGGGTCATCGTGGCGTCGTTCGCCAGTCATATCCATCGGCTTCAGCAGCTCGCCGATGCCGCGGTCGAGAACGATCGGGTGGTGGTGACGCTTGGGCTCTCGATGCGCCGCAACGTCAAGCTGGCCCGGGACGTCGGCATCCTGCGGATCCCTGACTGGGCACTGCGCGACATCGAAGACCTCGACGATCTCGATCCTGAGCAGACCTTGATCGTGTGCACCGGGTCGCAGGGCGAGCCTCGAGCTGCGCTCACCCAGATGGCGATCGGCCAGAGCAAGTGGCTCAAGCTCGACGACAACGACACGGTGGTCTTCAGTTCCCACCCGATCCCGGGCAACGAGGCGGCGGTCGCCTCTGTGCGCAACGGGCTCGCTCGGCACGGCGTCCGGGTCTTCCACTCGGGGATGGTCGACGTCCACACCTCGGGACACGGCAAGCAACAGGAACTGAAGACGCTCCACTCGGTGGCGGTGCCGGAGTGGTTCGTACCGGTGCACGGCGAGTACGCCCATCTTGTCGCTCACCGAGATCTTGCCCGTGACATGGGAATGCCGGCCGATCGAGTGGTCTTGTGCGAGGACGGGGATCAGATCGTGTTGTCTGATGATGGTGTGGAGCATCAGGGCTCCATCGGCGGCGACCACCTCTATGTCGATGGCATGGTCGGCGACCTCGGCAACACGGTGCTGTCCGAGCGTCGCACGCTCGGCGACGACGGGTTCGTCTCCGTCGTGGTCCACGTCGACATGGAACGCGGCGAGATCGTCGCCGGCCCCGATGTGATATCACGTGGCTGGGTCGAGCTGCCGGCGCTTGCCGGTCACGAGGCTGCGGTTGCCGATGCGGTCGAGTCCGACCTGTTGGCCGCCCTGAATGATCCAGACAACGACATTGAGCGTCTCGGTCAGATCGCCCGCCGCGCCGCCGGTCGCACGGTCAACGATCGCACTCGGCGCCGCCCGATGATCGTTCCGGTCGTCCGCGAGGACTGACGTACTGGATCCAGCGTTATCCACAGGGTGCCCAGTGCTGACATGAGAGCCTGTTAGCTTCGGGTGCACTGTGGCTACTCAACAGCGCAAGAAGCCCGCGTCCAAGAAGCCGGCAAAGAAAGGGTCGTCGTCGAGCACGTCCGCAAAGAAAAAGCCCACCGCGAAGCGCCGTGGCACCGCTGCGTCGCGTGATGCCCTCGGGTCGGTCATGGCCGACCATCGAAACGACGTCTGGGGGGTCGGCGCCTTCCTCCTCGGCGTGCTCTCCGCCTTCTCCGTGTGGCTCGGCAGCGCGGGGTTCATCGGTGAGGTCCTCGACGATGGCCTCGCCCTTGGGGTGGGCCTCACCCGGGCGATCGTGCCCGTCGCCCTCATCGGGATCGGTATCGGCCTCGTCATGGGTGGCAAGGACGACAACACCGACAGCGATCTCGATCGCCTCGCTCGCGCCGCCGTGGGCAGCCTGGCCATCCTGATCGCCGCAACCGGCCTCCTTCATGTCTTCCGGGGTCGGCCCGGCCTCGACGACCCGATCGCTGAGGTCGGCGCCGCCGGCGGTGCCCTCGGGATAGCCGTCGGGGGCGTCTTGCACGCCCTTGCCGATTCTGCTGGTGCAGCGGTGATCCTGCTCGCCGTCGGCGTGATCGGTGTGATCATTGTCACGGGTTCGTCGGCCCGCACGGTCGGGGAGTTCGTCGCCAAGAGTGCTCGGATGATCCCGGCGCTGTTCGGCCGCGCATTCCGGGGTCTCTTCGACGATCCGACCCAGGGCGAACAGACCGTCGATCGGCGCCCCGAGCCGGCAATGCCTGAACCTGAACCTGAGCCCGAGGTCGAATCCGAACCCGCGCCGAAGAAGCGGGCAAAAAAGGCCGAGCCGGTCGCCGAAGCCGAGCAGCAGTCGTTGCCGGTGCCGAAGGCGGTCGGCAACTGGAAGCTGCCGCCGATGAGCCTGCTTTCGCGCTCAGAGGAGCGTGACGTCGATAAGCAAGAGGTCGACAAACGTGGCGAACTCCTGCAGTACACGCTCGATCAGTTCGGTGTGCCAACCACCTTGGCCGAGTCGATCGTCGGTCCGACCGTCACCCGGTATGTGCTCGAGCTCGGTGAGGGCGTGAAGGTCTCCAAGCTCGAGAGCCTCCGCAAGGACATCGCCTATGCGATGGCGTCGCCCGATGTTCGCATCCTGGCTCCGATCCCCGGCCGTCGTGCCATCGGTGTCGAGGTGCCGAACTCCGACCGTCAGGTCATCGCGCTCGGCGACATCCTCTCTTCACGGGAAGCCAGCCAGGCCACCCACCCACTCGAGGTGGCCATCGGTCGCGACATCAACGGCAAGAACGTCATGGTCAACCTGGCCACGATGCCCCACGTGCTGATTGCCGGCGCCACCGGTGCCGGCAAGTCGTCGTGTCTCAACTCGCTGCTCACCTCGATCCTGATGCGCACCACGCCGGAGCAGGTTCGCATGATCCTGATCGACCCGAAGCGAGTCGAGATGGGCCAGTACGACAAGGCGCCGCACCTGCTCACCGCACCCGTCACCGATCCGCGCCAGGCCGCCAATGCGCTCGCCTGGGCGGTGCGAGAGATGGAGCGCCGCTACGACCTGCTCCACAAGGTCGGCTTCCGCGACATCACGGGCTACAACAAGGCCGTCGACGAGGGGACCGTGAAGCCGGGACTGGGAGAGGTCGACGAGCACGGCGAGCCACTCGAATACAAGCGCCTGCCGTTCATGCTTGTCGTCGTCGACGAACTCGCCGACCTCATGATGGTCGCAGCGCGCGACGTCGAAGAGTCGATCGCCCGAATCGCCCAGATGGCCCGTGCGGTCGGCATTCACCTGGTGATCGCCACCCAGCGACCGTCGGTCAATGTCATCACCGGCGTGATCAAGGCCAACGTTCCGGCGCGTCTCGCCTTTGCGGTTTCGAGCCTCACCGACTCCCGCGTGATCCTCGATCAACCCGGCGCCGAACGCTTGGTCGGCAAGGGCGACCTCCTCATGCTGGGCCCGTCGTCCTCGTCACCGCACCGCGTGCAGGGCTGTTGGGTCGAGGAGGCCGAGGTCCGTTCGATCGTGAAGCATTGGATCGACCAGGCCCCCGACTTCACCGACGATCAATCGGTCGGCGCCNANACCGCCACCNGCGANNCCACCGCGGCCACGGTCCCGGCCGGNGCCCCCATTCCGGGCGCNGGAGGGGTCACCANCACGCCGCCGAGCCTCGACATCACGGCAGCNCCNCCTGCGGCCGATGAGGANGGCGACGANNTGCTCGGACAGGCGATGGAGCTTGTCGTNGAGACACAACTCGGTTCCACCTCGATGCTCCAGCGCAAGCTCCGGGTCGGTTTCGCCCGCGCCGGCCGCATCATGGATCTGNTGGAGGAGGCNGGNGTGGTCGGCCCCTCNACCGGTTCGAANGCCCGTGAGGTGTTGATCANCCCGGAGGAGCTTGCTGCTCGCCGNGGTCAGGGCTGAGGAGTCCCNCACCCGTGATNCTCGGTCTCATCTNCGCCGTCGCNGGGCTGATCGTCCTCGCCTTCGCTGCTGANCACTTNGTGGCGGGCGCNGCCCGTCTCGCGGTGTTCTACAACGTCTCACCGGTGGTCATCGGTGCGGTGCTCATCGGNTTCGGTACGTCGGCTCCCGAGATGGTGGTGTCCGGTATCGCCGCCNGCCAGGGTGATCTCGACATNGGTGTCGGCAACATCATCGGTTCGAACGTCGCCAATATCTCGCTCGTANTGGCGGCCGCAGCCGTCNTCCGGACCATTCCGGTCGACTCGNNGANNCTGCGGCGAGAGGTNCCGATCTCGGTCGCCTCGGTGTTNGTGTTCGCCCTGCTGGTGCAAGGCGAGATCACCCGNTTCNAGGGCGGTGTGTTCGCNGNCCTGATCCTGGCATTCCTCGTCTTCGTGCTGCGCANTTCGTCATCGACCGANGGGTCGTTCGCNGGCGACATNGGCGANTTCGTCGGTGACGANCCGGTCGTGGTCGNGAAGGCAGCNACCCGNGCCCTGGTNGGNCTTGCNTTCGTCGTCGTGTCGTCGTACTTCATCGTCGACGGGGCCGAACGGGTTGCGAACGCGCTCGAGCTCTCCGGCGGNTTCGTCGGCTTCACNCTGGTTGCCCTCGGCACGTCGGCGCCNGAACTCGTCACGAGNGTCCAGGCGGCNCGACAGGGCGAAACCGAGCTGCTCGTCGGCAACCTCCTNGGNTCCAATGTGTTCAACAGCCTNGCGGTCGGCGGCATCATCGGCCTTGTNGGNCCCGGGCCGGTGCTCGACACGACACTGGCCGAGACNGGCTCNGTCCTGATGGTGGTGATCGTGATCACCAGNGCNGTGTTCATGNTCATCGGGGGATCGGTCGGTCGGAACAAGGCCTTCGTCCTGTTCTTCCTCTGGGTGGTCTCGGTCGTGGTGCTNTCCGGCGGCGACACGGNCGAAGNGGCGCTCACGGTTCTTCGCTAGCCATCANCTGGCATCCGNTCNCAACGAGGCGTGCGGGTTCGCNCTCGCGCCGACGGCTACGGTCCTCGGAATGGANCCCCGCNTCGCTGCCTCGGTTGACCGAGCCGAGATCACCGANGTCGTCCACCGGTACTGCCGNGGGATCGATCGACGTGATTTCGACATCGTGCGGGCGTGCTTTCACCCTGACGCCACCGATCGCCACGGGGCCGAGTCCCGCTCNCTCGACGACTTCGTNGCGTGGGTCGACCGGCTGACCGCNCGCTATCGCATGACNCAGCACCTNATCGCCGGTGTCGTGGTCGATCTCGCCGGCGACGTGGCCGCAGNGGAGTCCAACGGGGTTGCCGTCCATCGCAGCGACNACCNATCGCCNCACCNCAACCTCGTCACGGGNTTNCGCTACCTCGACCGGTTCGAGCGCCGTGANGGCNNNTGGGCGATCGCCGAACGCACGGGTGTCGCATCCTGGTCACTTNCGATCACCGCCGATCNATGGTGGGACGCGCCGGCCGACCATGTCGCCGGCCNCCGNGACCATGACGANCCGCTGTANGCCCTCCTCGGGAGCCTGGGCGCCGACCTCTAGGCTGGGGCGACCATGGGNGAGCCGCAGACCTACTTCCTCGAGACGCTCGGCTGCCCGAAGAACCAGGTCGANTCCGACAAGCTCGAGGGTCGCTTTGCCGCCGACGGNATGACNCCGGTCGANTCGCCNGACGAGGCCGACNTCGTNGTCGTCAACACGTGTGCCTTCATCNACGAGGCCCGCCANGAGTCGGTCGACACGATCCTNAGNCTGAGCGACCANCGTCGNGANGGCGCCAAGCTGGTCGTNACCGGCTGCATGGCCGAACGNCACGGCGACGAGATCGCGGCNTCGCTTCCCGAGGTNGATCAGGTTGCACCGTTCGGCATCGACNTCACCGGATCNACGGCGGTGNCGGTCAGCCTGGGCCCGACCCGTCGGNCNCCNGACTTCGATCTGCTCAATCTGCCNCGCCCGGCGTCGGCCCGNCCATGGTCCTACGTCAAGATCGCNGAGGGGTGTGATCGAGCNTGCGGCTTCTGCGCGATTCCGACCTTCCGGGGNCCNCAGCGCAGCCGCTCGATCGATCAGATCCTCACCGAAGTCGACGANCTCCAGGCNCGCGAGATCGTGCTCGTCGCCCAGGACCTGGCGGCCTACGGACGCGATCAGGGAGTGGGGGAGCGTTCGATCATCCCGCTCGTCCGGCAGATCGCCGATCGGGTCGATCGGGTTCGCCTGCTGTACCTCTACCCGTCCGACCTCACCGATGCGCTCATCGACACGATCTGCGACACCGGCGTGCCGTACTTCGACCTCAGCCTCCAGCACGTCTCGCCGCCGTTGATGCGCCGTATGCGTCGCTGGGGCGACGGCGAACGGTTCCTTCGTCGCATCACCGACATTCGGGTTCGTGAACCCGAGGCGGCGTTCCGGTCGAACTTCATCGTCGGGTACCCGGGAGAGACCGAGGACGATCACGATGCGCTCCTCGACTTCGTCGAACAGGCCCAACTCGACTGGTGCGGCTTCTTCGCCTACTCGCCCGAGGCCGGCACCTATGCGATAGAACTCGACGGCGAGGTCGATGCCGGCCTTCGCGATGAGCGGCTCGCGGAGCTCCGGGAACTTCAGGACGACATCACCGGCGCAAAACGTGACCTTCTCGTGGGTTCGGAGGTCAGAGTGCTCGTGGATGAGCCAGGAATCGGTCGGAGTCACCGCGAAGCCCCCGAGATCGACGGTGTGATCGTCGTTCCCGACACCCTCGAGGTCGGGGAGTTCAACGACCTCACGGTCACCGCCACGATGGGCCCCGACGTGGAGGCATCATGAGCGAACCCACCACCGAGCCCCGCGAGGTCGGCATCACCCACCCGGCCAATCTGCTCACGCTCACCCGTCTCGTCTTTGCCCCATTGCTCTTCTGGTTCGTGCTCGACGCCGATGCCAACCGGGGTGCGTCCTGGGCGGCGTTTGGTCTCGGCATCGCCCTGGCCGTCACCGACTTCTTCGACGGTCGGGTCGCTCGCCGCTCGAATGTCGTGAGCCGCAGCGGTGCTTTCCTCGATCCGTTGGCCGACAAGATCGTCGTGATCGGTGGTGCCTATTGCCTGGTCTACGTCGAGCGGTACTGGTGGGTGCCGGTCACGATCATCGCGGTACGCGAGCTCGGCATCACGGCCTATCGCAGCCGCTGGGCGCGAGACGGGCTGGCGCTGCCGGCCCGTACCTCGGCCAAGTACAAGACCTTCGTGCAGGCGCTCGCACTCATCCTGGCGGTGATGCCGACACTCGAGGATCACGACACCGTGATCGCCGTGTCGTTGTGGGTTGCCGTCGGTTGGACGATCTACAGCGGGGTGCAGTATCTCCTCGATGGGCAAAATGCCCTGAGCACCACCGGCGACTGACGCCGGAAGCCTCCGGCGATCCGCTCGGAGGAACGCACGTGAACGACCTGGCGGAGGTTGCAAGTGAAATGTGAAGTCGTGGCGATCGGCACCGAGTTGCTGCTCGGCCAGATCGTCGACACCAACTCGTCCTACATCGGCGAGCAGCTGGCCATGGTGGGCATCGATTCCCATCATCAGACCAAGGTCGGCGACAACCACGATCGCATGGTCGCCGTGCTGCGGCAGGCACTGGATCGCAGCGACGCCGTGATCTGCTGCGGCGGGCTCGGTCCGACCCAGGACGACATCACCCGGGCGGCGATCGCCGAGGTCATGGGGGTCGAGCTGGTGCGCGACGAGCCGATCGTCGAACGGATCAGGACCATGTTCGGCAGTCGCGGCCGGTCGATGCCGGAGAACAACCTGCTGCAGGCCGATGTCCCCGAGGGTGCCTCGATCAACCCGGCGATGCCCGGTACTGCTCCTGGGCTCATCTGCCCGCTGCAGGGCGAGTACGACGGCAAGGTCATCTACGCCGTCCCTGGGGTGCCGTGGGAGATGAAGCAGATGCTCGCCGAGGGGATCCTTCCGGATCTTCAGCGACGTGCCGGCTTCACCGGCGTGATCCAGAGCCGCACCTTGCGGACGTGGGGCCAGAGCGAGTCCGGCCTAGCCGAACAGCTCGACGCGGAGATCCGTCGCCTCGACGATGTCGGTGGTGCCACGATCGCCTTCCTTGCCTCGGGGTGGGAGGGTCTGAAGGTCCGGATCACCGCCAAGGCCGACACTGAGGAGCAGGTTGCGGCGATCCTCGCTGATGAGGAGCGCATCGTCCGCGAGATCGTCGGCGACGAGATCGTTTTCGGCACCGACGACGACACCATGGAGTCGGTCGTGCTGCAACTGCTCCGGGATCGGGGCAAGACCCTCGCGGTGGCGGAGTCGCTCACGGGTGGCCTCATCGGGTCTCGACTCACCGGCATCGCCGGCTCAAGCGACGTGTTCCGCGGCGGGGTCACGCCCTATGACCGTGCGCTCAAGCTCTCGCTCCTCGGCTGTCCCGACGTGCCGGCGGTCAGTGAGGAGATGGCGCTGGCGATGGCGGAGCGGGTCTGTGTTGTCCTCGACGCCGATGTCGGTGTGGCGGTCACGGGCGTCGCCGGTCCAGCACCGCTCGAGGGCAACGATCCGGGCGATGTCTGGTTCGCCACCTGCATCGATGGCGTGGCTGAAGCGCACTTCCTGAAGATGCCCTTCGATCGCGAGCGCATCCGGCAGTTCACCTGCATCATGACCCTCAACAGCGTGCGAAATCGCCTACTGGCCGAAGGCTGAAGGGCTGTCGCCCGTCTCCGGCCTCGCAAGCCGCCAGATTCCGTGGGGTTGCTGGGGAAAGTGCGGCAGGGTCCGCTCCTCGGACAACACGAAGCCGAGGTGGCGAGCCACGGCCTGGCTCGCGGTGTTTTCCGGCAGGATCACGCTCACGAGCTCGTCGACGTCGTGGTTCGCAAAACACCAGTCGACGGCTGCCCGGCTGGCCTCGGTGGCGTAGCCGTGGCCCCAGTGGTCGGGGTGGAGTGTCCAGCCGATCTCCAAACCCGGCCAACCGGCTCGTTCGGGGAGGTGCGAGCCTGCTCGTCCGATGAACGCTCCGGTGTCTCGACGCTCGAGCGCCCACTGGCCCGTGCCGCGCAGCGCCCATTGGCCTCGCCACAGGGCAAGGTGGGTCCAGGCGTCGTCGCGTGAGAACGAGTCGGCGACGTGCAGTGACCGGCGGACTTCGGGTGTGTCGTGGAGCGCGAAGTACGCCTCGACATCGTCGTCGACGAAGGGCCGCAGGCGAAGCCGGTCGGTTTCAAGCGTGGGGCACTCGGACATCGTCGTCAGTCTCGCGCTTCATGGCCCGGTGATGGCCGTTTTCGTGTCCGTCGCCTGCGCAGGCCAACATGGGCGCCGACCCCAGACGAGGAGCCCCCATGAAGTTCGGAATCGGATACGCCAACACCGGTCCGTTCGCCGGTGGACCCGGCGCTGCCATGCTCGGCCAGGCCGCCGAGGCAGCCGGGTTCGACTCGGTGTGGACGGTCGAGCATGTCGTGTACCCGGAGGGATACGAGTCGACCTACCCGTACGCGCCCGACGGCAAGATGCCCGGGTCGGGTGACAACCCGATCCCCGATCCGCTGGTTTGGCTGGCCTTCGTCGCCGCCACCACGACTGAACTCGGCCTGGCGACCGGTATCTCCCTGCTTCCCGAACGTCATCCCGTGACGTATGCGAAGGAAGTCGCCACCCTCGACAACCTCTCGGGTGGTCGCCTGCAACTCGGCATCGGCATCGGTTGGCTCAAGGAGGAGTTCGAGGTGCTCGGCGTGCCGTGGGAGCGTCGAGCCGCCCGCACCGAGGAGTACGTCGAGGTGATGCGGGCGCTCTGGGCGGCCGACAACGCCAGTTTCGACGGCGAGTTCGTCACCTTCGAAGGCATGAGTTCCAACCCCAAGCCGGCCAACGGCAGCGTGCCAATCACGATCGGTGGCCACAGCCGTGCCGCCGCCGAGCGGGCCGGCCGCATGGGCAACGGCTTCTTCCCGGCGAAAGGCGATATGGCCGAACTCGCCGAGATCGCCCGCACCACCGCCAAAGAGCACGGCCGAGATGGCGACGCCCTCGACATCACCGGTATCCATCCCGGACTCTTCGGCGACGACATGGCAGGAGCGGTGGAAGAAGCCGCCGCTTGGGGTCTCGACCGTCTGGTCGTGCCCTCGTTCATGTTCTTCCGGAACCCCGAGGAGTCGATCGCAGCGATGGGCGAGAAGATCGCCCCGTTCGTCGACTGACGCTCCGTCAGTTCGCTGGACGGCGCAGCGGGCGGGAGTGATCCCAGTCCGCAAGCAACGAACGCAGCGCCGTGATCAAGATCAGCGGCACGTCGAGCATCGGGTGATGGCCGGCGGTCGGGAGTTCGATCACCGGCGCGACTTGACCGAGCTGTTCGTACATGTAGTCGCCGATGTCGGGGGTGACGAGCCCATACTCGCAGCGCAGCAGCGCTACCCGGCAGGTGACCTCCGCAAGCAGTTGCGCTGGCTCGGCTCGACGCGGGATGAAGATCGTCGGGTCGAACTTCCAGCCCCAGCGGCCGTCGTCGAGCAGGGTGAGGGAGTTCCGGGCGACGTGCTCTTTGACGTAGGGCAGGTAGTGCCGCTGCTCCGGGATCGTGCGGAATCGTGCAATCGGGATGTCCGGATCGTCGTAGGTCTTCGCTTTCTTGAACTCG
>PABW01000037.1 GCA_002699625.1 Acidimicrobiaceae bacterium | reverse complement strand
CGTCGACCGCAGTNGCNACCTCGGTGATGGCATCGCTGAAGGTNCGCCAGAGCAGGTGGGGTTCGACCCCCTCGACCAACACGAGATCNCGGGACTGGTCGGGCAGCGCCAGGACNTGGATCCGGTGATCGGGCCAGTCGATGACACGACGGCCGTCGTCAGCGATGCGGATCTCGGGCCGGCGCTCGCTGAAGTCGAAGAACGGNTCGGCGTCGATNATCCCGACCTCGATCCCCCCNGTGCCNCGCAGGGANTCGANCGCTCCGGTNGCGGCGCCGCCGACGTCGAAGAGNCCCTCGAACGCGGTGACAAGGATCGGAGAACGCAGGGAGGGCAGATCGGCGGTCCACTGGAGCACGGTCACCAGCCCAGCATGCCCGCACACCATGGCTTCGGCACGGTCGGCCGATGAAACGAGCGCACNCCTNNTGATNGCNNCGCCGNTCAGCGGCCGNTTCAGTCGAGCTTCAGCACCCGACGGGCGTTGTCNCGAAGGAACTTCGGCCAGACCTCGTCCTTGAACGGGACATCGCGAAGCTGCTGGAAGATCTTGTCGAGCGACAGGCCCATCGGGAANTAGCCGGCGTAGATGATCTTGTCGGCACCGCGAGTGTTGGCGTAGTCGATGATCGCCTTCGGGTAGTGCTTCGGCGCNAACGCCGACGTGGAGTAGTGAAGCCCCGGCCACTTNAGCATGAGCTTCACCGCAAGGTCTTCCCACGGCTCNCANCCGTGACGGGTCACGAAGGTGAGCTCCGGGAAGTCGTACATCACCNGATCGATNCGCTCNACGTGCTGAGGCGCAGCAGGCACNCGCGGCCCGGGGATNCCGGCNCAGCAGAAGATCGGGATGTCGAGTTCGCAGCACANGGCGTAGATCGGNTACATCAGCGGCGCGTCGATCGGCACCTGCGGCATACGGCCCGACGGGAACGCCGTGACCGCCTTNAGGCCGAACTCGTCNTGGAGCCGCCGGATNGTGCGGATCGCCTCGACACCGTCGTTGGGNTCAGGNTCATGGCACGGGATGAAGCGATCGGNGTGCTGGGTGACGCACCGAACGCCCTCNCCCTCACCGGAGGCNGCNATGCCGACCATNGCGATNTCGACATTGCAGCGATCCATGAACGGCAGCAGCAGATCGGGGCCCTGCGGCGGTTCGTCGAGGTTGCCGTCGGNATCTCGGGCCTGATCGGAGAACGGCACGTCCTTGAACATGTACTGCGCAGGGAAGTTCATGTTCGCCGACTCGGCGTCCTTCAGCGCCCGCTCNAGGAAGGCGTAACGGTTCTTNCCGGTCGTGCCCGCCGTCGTGCCCATCATCGTGTCGATGACNCCGATGTCTTCCGGAAAGCCCATGAATCCCCCTGTCGATTCNGAGCGACCCTAACGCGNGGGCTACCGTCCCTTCGAAATGGAACCGACCCCCTTGCGTTTCACCACCTCCGACGTCGTNATCGCGGCCGANCGCCGTGGNGATCCACGTGACCCGCCGGTGTTCTTCCTGCACGGCGGCGGTCAGACCCGGCACTCGTGGGGCACGGCTGCCGAGGTGGTGGCCGAACGCGGCTGGTGCACCTACACCCTCGATTCGCGGGGGCACGGCGAGAGCGACTGGTCGGCCGAGGCGAACTACTCGTTGCAGGACTTTGCGCTCGACCTGATCTCGATCGCCGACGCCGTCGGGTCGAACCCGGTGATCGTCGGGGCATCGCTCGGCGGGCTCACCAGCCTGCTCGCGATGGGGCGGGAACGCCCCGGGCTCGGCCGGGGTCTGGTGTTGGTCGACATCGTCCCCGAGATGGAGCAGGCCGGCACCGACCGCATCGGCGCNTTCATGATGCGCCATGTCGAGACCGGGTTTGCCTCGTTGCACGAGGCCGCCGTCGCCGTCGCTGAGTACAGCCCTCGGCCCGGCCGAACGATCGACCCCGACAGCCTCCGCAAGAACCTCCGAGAGCGTGACGGTCGCTGGTACTGGCACTGGGATCCGCGCTTCATGTCGTCGATCAAGCGGAGCAACGGCGGCTCGGAGGTCTTCGCTCACGAGNTCCTGACCGAGTGCGCCCGTGCGATCGATGTCCCCAAGCTGCTCGTGCGCGGCCGGATGAGCGACGTCGTCACCGAGGAGGCGGCCCGGCGTTTCGTCGCCGCCGTGCCTGGCACCGGCTATGTCGACATCGCTGATGCCGCCCACATGGTTGCCGGTGACAAGAACGACGTGTTTCGGTCGGCCGTGATCGACTTCCTTGCCGAGCTCGACTGATCAGCGCAGGTAGACGTACTGGTCGTCGTTCAAGATGGCGTCGATCCCGGCGTCGCGCAGGGCCCCCGCCAGGTCGAACGGCTCGGCGATCTCAAAGCGCTGCATGCCGTGGTCGGCGAGCACGATGACCGCAGTGCGGTCGAGTTTTCCGGCCGCCTCGATCTCGGCGAGCACATCGCGCATGCGGGCATCGGTGTCGCGAATGGCGGCGTGGAGGATCTCCGAATGCGGCCCACCGGCGTGCCCACAGGCGTCGGTGAGGTTTAACGTGAACCAGCTGTAGCGGGGGAGCGCCCCGAACTCGCCCCGCCAGACATGCAGGGCCTCGTTGCGGGAGTGGGCGTCGTAGATCGATGCGTTGCGGAACTCCTTCACCCCCATGAAGTCCTCGGTGCGGTGCAGACGGCGGTCGGCGTCGGAGAGGGTGGGGATCGGCCCGTTCGTCGTCATCTGGGCATACGTGGAGTAGTCGGCGCCGCGATCGCCGTATTCGTAGGTCGTGGCGGTGAACGCNTCGGGCTCGTGACGCTTCAGCGCCTCGTGGATCGTCTCGACGCCGGGCGCCAGGTGATCGCGGGCTCGGATCATNTGGTGATAGTCGAGCAGGTCGACATGGACGCCCCGGTCCCGGTCGTACCAGGTGTTGTGGAGTACCCCCGACCGTCCGGGGAACACACCGGTGCACTGTGTCGTGTGGTTGGCCAGCGTGGCGGTCGGCAGCGCCGAGATGCAGCCGTGTCGGTAGGAGGTGCCNCGTTCGATCAGNGAGGCGATGCCAGGGGCCTCACCNCGATCGACGGCGTCGTGCAGCGCGTTGNGGTTCACCCCATCCCACANAAACACGACGACGTGGTCGGGACGCTCGTCGGGGTCGAGGAGTTCGGTGATCTCGTCGCCGTCCTGCATGGCGAGNCGGNCCCCGCTGCGGGCGCGACCTCGGCCGTCGACCCCATCGCCGGCCGGAATGCCGAGNAGNGCNGCGATCGTCGGCGCAACATCGACGGTGCGNAGATGCTCGGGCACGATGCCGCGGGGCCGGATCCCGGGNCCGGCCGCGATGAACGGCGCCCGGGCCTGGATNCCGCCNAGCGAGCCGTGGTTCCCGACACAGTCNTGGAACATCTGNTGGGGCGACCACATGACGGCGGCGTCGGGTGCGTGCTCGGCNTCGAAGTACTGCACGANCGATTCGTACGCGAGGGGCGTGGCGAGTTCGCCGAGGGNNNCCNCCTCAACCGCNANCTCGGCCTCGGTCCCGATGCCCTGATCGAGCGCCTGGTTCCGCAGNGGGTGGTCGCCGGACTCGGCGANNATCTCGATCGACCCGTNGGGGGCTTCGCNGAAATCNACGGCGCCGTTGGCCGACGCNGCNCGGAATCCGTCNNCGGTTCGCATGACCACGGTGTCGACGTAGCGGGTCATGGANGAATCGGTGAGNAACGATTCGAGCCGGGAGANGGGGGTNTCGGCGAGGGTCACGGACGCNACCGTAACCCGTGCCGCTCNCCACCGCCGGTTGNCGNTGCTGGTTGACACCGCTGGTTGNCANTGCCGCCGAACGGGTTACNGTGANGNCCGTGAAGTNCTGCAGCAACACCCTGCTTCTTCTCGTGTAGGCGAGCGCCACATACCGGCGCTCGCCNAACCCTCCGTGCCCGAGTGGCCCGGAGGGNTTCTTGTTTTTCCGTACACTTTCCANCTGACCGACTCCCTGGGAGCGACCCATGAACCCGGCATCGTCTGACAANCAGACCGCACNTGCTGCGACCGCCTCACCNNCACGTGNGGGCACCATGCCCTTCGAGAAGTACCGGCCCTANCCGGCCGTGGANCTTCCCGATCGCACCTGGCCGGACAAGCGGCTCGAGTCCGCCCCGATCTGGTGCTCGGTCGATCTCCGCGACGGCAACCAGGCGCTGGTCGACCCGATGGACTCCGTGCGCAAGCGTCGNATGTGGGANCGNCTCGTCGAGATCGGCTTCACCGAGATCGAGGTCGGCTTNCCCGCTGCGTCNCAGACCGACTTCGACTTCGTGCGTGAGCTGATCGAAGANGANCTCATTCCCGACGGNGTCACNATCCAGGTNCTNACCCAGTGCCGCGANGANCTCATCCGCCGCACCTTCGAGTCGATCGAAGGCGCCAAGAGCGCCATCGTGCACTTCTACAACTCGACCTCGACCACCCAGCGNCGCGTCGTGTTCCGCACCGACCGGGCCGGCATCANCGACATNGCCGTCCAAGGCGCCAAGCTCTGCANGGAGCTCCGCGATGCCGACGCNAACCCNGAGCGCATCCGCTTCGAGTACTCGCCCGAGTCCTACACCGGNACCGANCCCGACTTCGCNGTCGAGGTNTGCGAGGCNGTCATGGACNTCATCGAGCCGACCCCNGACAACCCGCTGATCTTCAACCTNCCGGCGACGGTCGAGATGTCGACCCCCAACCTCTACGCCGACATGATCGAACGCTTNCTGCGCGACGTGAAGAACCGCGACTCGATCATNCTCTCGCTNCACCCGCACAANGANCGCGGCACNGGCGTCGCNGCNGCCGAGCTNGGCATGATGGCCGGCGCCGANCGGGTCGAGGGCACGCTCTTCGGAAACGGCGAGCGCACCGGCAANGTCGANGTGGTGACGATNGCGCTCAACATGTTCACCCAGGGCGTCGANCCCGAACTCGATTTCTCCGACATNGAGGAAGCCCGGCGCGTGTACGAGTTCTCCAACCGCATGACNCTGCCGGACCGGCAGCCCTACGTNGGCGATCTCGTCTTCACCGCCTTCTCCGGTTCGCANCAAGACGCCATCAAGAAGGGCATGGCCGACATNTACGANGTGCAGCCCGGNGAGCCGCTCGANGGCGAGTACGACACNTGGGACGTNCCGTATCTNCCGATCGATCCCCGTCACCTCGGCCGCAGCTACGANGCCGTGATCCGGGTCAACAGCCAGTCCGGNAAGGGCGGTGTGGCCTATGTGCTGCTGCACGAGTACGGCCTCGACCTTCCTCGTCAGCTCCAGGTCGACTTCGCCAAGAAGATCCAGGCCGTCACCGAGGACACCGGCACCGAGATCACCTCGTACGAGATCCACCGACGNTTCATGAGTGCCTANGTCGAGCCGGNGAGNCCGAAGGTCGAGATCATCGGNCACCGGTCGTCGAGNGACACGCTCGAGTCCGGCACGACGACGATGGAAGCGAAGCTCATCGTCGACGGCAAGGAACAGATGGTGANGGGTGAGGGCAACGGCCCGATCGATGCCTTCGTCGCAGCGCTCACCGGTGCNGGCCTCTTCGAGGGCAAGGTCGCCGACTACAGCGAGCACACGATGGGCACCGGCTCTGACGCCACCGCCGTCGCCTATGTCGAGATCGACACGGGCGGCCGNGACACCACCTGGGGGGTCGGNATGCACGAATCGATCGTGTCNGCCTCGCTCCGGGCGATCGTCTCGGCGGTCAACACCCTNCGNAGCTGAACCAAACCGGTCGNCGNGCGCGTCCACGNNGCGCNTNGGAACTTGCTNGGCGTCGCGGAAACGTGTGGGATTNCTCTCGAAGAAGCGACCGATGCCCGCTGCCGGGTGAGGAGTCCCATGGCCTACACCGTCTTCCGACTGAATCACGTCCACCCGGACCCGAGTGACGGCTCCGAGATGAGCGACCGGTATCGAGCAGCGCTCGACATGGTCGAGTTCCTCGATCAACGAGGCCTCAACGCCGTGCAGTTCGACGAGCACCACGTCAGCAGCACGGGCTGGTCACCGACCCCGATGATGAGCGCCGGCATGGTCCTTGCGCGCACCGAGAACGTGCTGTGCATGATCGGAGCGCTCCTGCTCCCGCTCCACGACCCGATCCGGGTCGCCGAGGATCTTGCGGTGCTCGACCTCGTCGGGAAGGGACGCATCGTCGTCACGATGGGCCTGGGCTACCGGCCGCTCGAGTACACGGCGATGGACAAGGAATGGGGCCGCCGCGGCAAGATCATGGACGAGTCGCTCGACGTGCTGATGAAGGCGTGGACAGGCGAGCCGTTCGACCACCATGGCGAGACGGTGCAGGTGCTGCCGAAGCCGTTCACCTCGCCGCACCCCCAGATCATGATCGGAGGATCGGCGAAGGCATCGGCCCGCCGAGCCGCCCGCCTCGGTCTGCCTCTCTACATGAACGGCAACCCGCCGGGGATCAAGGAGCTCTATGAGGAGCTGTGCGCCGAGAACGGCACCGTGCCGTTCTGCATCGCCCCCGAGGAGGCACCGCAGCTGTTCATCACCGAAGACCCCGACCGCGCCTGGGCCGAACTGGGCGAGCACTTCATGCTCGAGGCTCGCACCTACGCTGACTGGCAGCCCGAGGGTCAGAACTCGCCGGTGCACTCGCATGCGATGACGGTCGACGATCTGCGCGAGGAGGGCATCTATCGCTTCCTCACGCCCGATCAGGCCCGCGAGTTCGTCGCCGGTGCGGGGGCCTGCACCCTTCACCCGCTCGTCGGCGGGATGCCGATCGACGAGGCGTGGCGTTCGGTCGAACTCTTCGCCGACGCCGTGCTCAGCGGCGACTCGTGACCGACTGGAACGACCTCTCCGCCCGAGGAGGCCGCGTCGGCCACGACCTCGTCGGGTGGGTCATGTGGGACGAACAGGCAAAGGCTGGTCTCGGCGAACTCGGCTTCCCGAACACCGGCGTCTGGATTGTGGCCTGGCGTCTCGCCGGGCTCGGCAACACGCCCCATCCCGTTGCGGCCGCGATGACCTATTCGATCCATCCCGGCTTCATCGAGGCCATCCGAGGAACGATCGACGCCGTCACCACCAACAACGCCGTGCTCGGCGTGCTCGACGATGCCATCGTGCCCGGGCTCGAGTCGATCGTGCCCGGCCTCGCTGCCNATCTCGGCGAACTGGCCGACGACCTNTGGGCCGGGGTCNACGCCATGTTCCACGGCATGCGGCCGTTCTTNTCCGCNTTCCGGGCGCGTCCACGACCCGCCGACCGGGATCCGGGGCTGTCCGCCTGGCACGCCATCAACTGCATCCGTGAGCTGCGCGGCGACAACCACTGGGCGTTGCTCGCAAGCGAGGGGATCGACGACGTCGAGGCGGGCCTGCTCCACTCAGCGATGGTCGATGTCGACGAGTACGGCGGCGAGGAGTGGATCGCCCGCAGTCGAGGCGGCGACGATCAGTCGGTCGCAGCTGCGTGGTCCCGTCTCGAAGCCCGCGGGCTCGCGGTCGACGGGCGGCTGAGTGACGCCGGCCGATCCCTTCGGCTCGACCTTGAACAACGCACCGACGAACTCACCGCACCCGTGTGGCAGGCGATCGGTGAGACGGCAACGGTGAAGCTGCTCGACCTCGTCGAACCTCACCAGGAAGCGTTCGTTCAGCGGATCGACGAAACGGCCGGCCCCCGCTGGATGCCCGCCGTCCGGCCGGGTGGTTCGGCAGTCGTCTGACGGTTCAGAAAATCCCAGCGGCGAGCGCTGCGATCTCTGGCCCGGCCTTGTCGACCGATCCGCTGTCGAACGGTGGCTGCGGGTCGTATTCGATGCCGAGCTGGATCGTCTTGGCCACGTCGTCGCCTGCGATCTGAGCGGCCAAGGTGAGCGCCATGTCGATACCGGCCGACACGCCGGCTGCCGTCACGTACTTGCCGTCGATGACGACCCGTTCGTCGCGCACCGGTGTGGCCCCGAATCCCTTGAGGGCGTCGACGGCGGCCCAGTGCGAGGTCGCCCGTTTCCCGTTCAGGACGCCGGCTGATCCGAGGATCAGCGAACCTGTGCACACCGAGGTGGTCCATGTGGAGTTGGCGTCGATCATGCGCACCCACTCCAGGATCTTCTCGTCGTCGGCGGCGGCGAACGTGCCGTCGACCCCGCCAGGCACGACAAGGATGTCGGCCGCGTCGACCTGATCGATCGTGTGGGTGGCGGTGAGCCCGAGGACACCGGTGTCGGCCATGAACGGCCCCGTGGTCGTGCCGACGCTGATCGCCTCCGCCTCGGGAAGGCGGCTCAGAACGTCGTGCGGCCCGATGATGTCGAGGGTGGTGAGCCCCTCGTAGAGAAAGAAGGCGATCCGCATGGTTTGCATCGTTTCACATCACTGCCTGACACTATGAGCCATGGAGATCGTCCACCTGCCCTCGTCCGCCTCCGGCGCTGAGATCGCGGAGGTGCTTCGCCGCGACGGCGCGATCGTCGTGGACGAGATGGTCGACCCCGGCCTTCTCGACCGCTTTTTCGACGAGATGCAGCCTTTCGTCGACGCCACCCCCAACGGCAGCGACGGGTTCACCGGGTTCACCACCCGCCGGACCGGTGGCCTGCTCGCCCGTTCGACGACGGCGCAGGAGCTCGTGATGCACCCCTCGGTCATCGCCGCGTGCGACGACTTCCTCGGGCATGTCACCAGTTACCAACTCCACCTCACCCAGATCATCGACATCGGCCCGGGCGGCGAGGCGCAGCCGATCCATCGGGACCAGTGGGCGTTCGATTTCTTCCCGTTCCCCGCCGGCTACGACGTGCAGTGCAACACGATCTGGGCCGGCGACGACTTCACCGAGGAAAACGGTGCGACTCGCATCGTGATCGGGAGCAACCAACTCGAAGACGGGCTGCGATTCACCCTCGAGGACTCGATCCCCGCCGAGATGACGAAGGGCTCGGTGCTCTTCTACAGCGGCAGCGTCTACCACGGCGGCGGCGCCAACGGCTCCGATGCGAATCGCCGAGCGATCAACATCACCTACAACGTGAGCTTCCTCCGTCAGGAGGAGAATCAGTACCTGTCGGTGCCACGCGAGCAGGCGGCTACGTTTCCCGAGCCGCTCCAGCGGCTGATGGGTTACCAGATGGGGGCCTACGCACTCGGCTACATCGACGACCTGCGCGATCCGATCAACGTGCTCACCGGAGCGCAATCGACCGAGGTGTCGTTCGCCGGCGAATCCGAGGACGCCCGGGCGACGGTGGAAGCGAGCCAACAGGGATAGCTCCAGCACGCTCCGAGGTGCTCACCGGCGCTGCTCGGGCCAGTGGGCTGCACCGATTCAGATCTTGCGGTCGTGGCCTTCCCAGTACGGGTCACGCAGCGACGAGAGATAGAGCTTGCCGTTCGGTTGGCGGGGGAGTGACTCGTGAACGTCGATCGAACGCGGCACCTTGTGGCGTCCGAGGCGTTCGCGGGCGAAGTCGATGAGTTCGGTGTCGGCGACCGTCTCACCAGCAGCGAACTCCACCGCCGCCTTGACCTGTTCGCCCCACTCCTCGTCGGGAATGCCGAAGACCGCGACGTCGACCACGGCCGGGTGTTCGAGCAGGGCCTGCTCGACCTCGGCCGGATACACGTTGACCCCACCGGTGATGATCATGTTCGTGGCCCGGTCGGCGAGGAAGATCCACCTCTCGTCGGCGACATGGCCCATGTCGCCGAGGGTGAAGACCCCGGGTCGGAGATAGCTGGAGGCCGTCTTCTCCGGGGCATTCCAGTAGGCGAACGGTTCGGGCTTGTTCGGCGTGTGGCAGAACAGTCGTCCGACCTCGCCAGGAGGAAGCGTTGCGCCGGTGTCGTCCACGGCGAAGACCTCGAAACCGGGCACCGGTCGCCCTACCGTGCCGGGATGCGCCAGCCAATCGGCGGAATCGACACGGGTGAACACGCCCGCCTCGGAGGTCCCCCAGTACTCGACCAGGATCGGACCCAGCCAGTCGATCATCTGGCGTTTCACCGCCGGCGCAATCGGTGCGGCCCCATGAAGGACGACCTCCAGCGACGAAAGATCGCGCAGCCGAGCGCTCTCGTTGAGCCGCAGCATCCGGACCATCATCGTCGGCACAAGATGTGTGCGGCGGACCTGCTCCTGTTCGATCAACTCGAGGGTGCGGGCTGCGTCGAACTTCCGCATGATCCGCAGCGTCGCCCCGTTGCACAGATCGAAGAACGCGAAACCGCCGACGGCCGCGTGGTACGCCGGCCCGGTGACAAGGTGAATGCCCTCGCCCGTCATCGCAACGTCGTGGCCGGCGCTGCGCTGCACGGCGAGCATCTCGTCGAGCGCAGCGGGGATGGACCGCTTCACCCCTTTGGGATGGCCGGTCGTACCCGACGTGTAGGAGAAACGCGACCCTGCCGGAGCGTCGAGCGCAAACGGCGTGGGATCGCCCTCCGTGATCATCGCCTCATACGGCTCGCCGAAGCAGATCGTCGTGATGTCGTCGGGGGCAAGGGACGCGAGCTCGTCCTCGGCGAAGATCATCGCCAGATCGGCGTCGCGGGCGACGTACGTCACCTCGCTCGGTGCGAGCAGGCCGTTGATCGGCACGAGCCAGATGCCCGAGAGCATCGATGCGAGGTAGAGCTCGAAGAACTCGGCTCGGTTCTCGGTGAGCGTGCCGACATGACCACCGACGGGCACGCCGGCGGCGTGCATGGCCCGGCCGAGTCGAGTCGCTCGGTCGAGGAGTTCGGCGAAGGTGACCGTCGTCCCGAGGTCGTCGATCAGGGCGGGACGTTCGGGGTGGATGAGCGCGATGTCGACGGGCATCAGCCGCCCGTCGTCGACCAGTGCCAGGGCTCACTCGGGAGGTTGTAGAAGCCGAACTGTGGGGCGACCTCGGCGAGGGCACGGAACACGTCGCTGTTCCGGGTGCGCAGGACTCGACCGTTGAGGGTGAAATCGATCGCCAGACCGACCTCATGCTGGCTCAGGCCAGGCCGGGCTGTCGGCGGGCGGCACCGACTCGCCGGCATCTCCCAGATCGCATAGTCCGAGGTACCGCAGTTGGCTCGCCGAAGGCGAATTTGGCTCTCAATGCTGCGGTAGCCGCCGCCGCCGAGGTTGAAGCCCCGAGCCGACATGGCGGCGAGGATGCCGCGCACCTGGTCCTCGACCAGAACGTTGACGGTAATGCCGCCGACCGTCACGAGTTCGATATCGGAATCGGGGGGCACCGTGACGCTGCCACCACCGGGCGGGATGCGGTTGGCGATCGCGTCGGCGATGCGTTGCTCCTCGACACGGATCTGCTCGGAGAGCTCGGCTTCGAGCGCCTCAAGCGCGACCGCCTCGCCAAGACGACGCTCCTGACGTTCGATTGCCTCGAGGAGAAGCTGGTCCTCGATGGCGAGGGCGGTCTCAAGTTCGGCGAGACGGAACCGCATCTCCTCGCGGTTGCTCTCGGCTTCGACAGCGGCTTGTTCGGCGAGCAGGCGCTGGAACTCAAGCTCGGCCCCGATCGATCGCAGGTTGTCGAGTCCTTCGAGGCTGGTGCCGGTGCCAATCTCCGCCAGCGTCTCGGCCCGTGAGGCCTCCCACGGGTCGTCGCCGAGGGCCTCGAGATCATCGAAGCCCTGGAAGGAGACATAGCTGTCGATCACGGCGGTCTGCAGGTCGATGCGAGCCTGTTCTTCTTGAACCTCGAGATCGATGATCGCCGCAAGCGCGGCGGCCTGGGCCTCGTCGGCGTCGATGACGGCTCGGTTGGCGGCCTCGACGGCGGCCTGCTGGGCATCGACATTGGCCTGCGCGGCAGCGAGCGCGACCTCGAGATCGACGACATCGGCAGTTGCTGCGTCGACCTCGCTTGCGAGTTCGGCAGCCTGGGCTTGGACCTCACGCCGCTCTTCGCGAAGTTCGTCGGGGGTCGCGGCGTCGACGATGGTCGCAAGCGTTGCCAGGGCCGCGACGGCTGCGAGGAAGGCCACTCGGCGGTGGCGAGCGAAGATCGGACCGGTATCCATTTCGTCACACGTTCGTAACCGAACTGCG
>PABW01000036.1 GCA_002699625.1 Acidimicrobiaceae bacterium | reverse complement strand
TCCGCTTCGGTCATTGGCGTGCGAACTCCCTGCGGGCACAGGCACGAGACACCGATGCCTGCATCGCCGTGCGTGATTGCAATCCATTCAGCGAGCGCGACCGCACCGTGTTTCGTCACGGCGTACGGGGCGGTGCCCAGGTTGGTGAGCAGGCCTGCTGCGGATGCGGTGATGAGGAGGTGGCCGGAGCCTCGTTGGGTCCAACGGGGGACGAGATGACGGCAGGCCTTCACGTGAGCGAGCACGTTGACGTTCCAGTTGGCGTTCCACTCGTCGTCGCCCAGTTCGACCCCACCGTTCGCCACGATGCCGGCATTGCCCGCCCAGAGATCGATCGGGCCGTGGTCGCGTTCGACCTGCTCGATGAGGGCGGCGATCGCAGCCTCGTCGGTGACATCGATGCCGATGCCGACGCCGCCGATCTCCTCTGCGACTGCGTCGGCGCCGGCGCCGTCGAGATCGGCGACGTACACGATCGACGCGCCGTCGGCGGCGAAGCGCCGAGCCATGGCTCGACCGATTCCGCTTGCGGCTCCGGTGACAACGACGACTGCTCCCTGAATCTGCATGGTGCCGATCGTAGGCCCTTTGGGTCGCTCGAAGGTTTTCCACAGGAACTCGGCGATCGCGTGTCAGAGGCGTGGTCTAGGGTGCGCCCATGATGGAAACGACGGACGTGGTTTCGGTGGCCGTTGCTGTCGAGTTGATCGACAGCAACCTGAAGGATCTCCAGGGGCGTGAGCTTGTGTCGGCCGCCGAGGTGGCCGACCTGCTTCTCGATCTCCGCATGCTGCTTGCTGCAGCGCAGGTCGAGCCAGCCCCGATGGGCTGAACCGAACCATCTAGGTCAGCGCGTCAGCGACCCGGCGCGCCACCGTTCCGAGCAACGCGCCCGCCACGATGCCTCCCGCAACGTCGGAGGCGTGGTGGATTCGGACATGGATGCGACTGGTCGCGACAAGACCGGCCAGCGCGTACCAAGCGGCACCACCACCGTTCCGGCTCAGCATGGCGGCAGCAACCATCGCCGCCGAGGCGTGACCGGAAGGGAAACTCGACGTCTTCGGCTGGCGCAGGTTGTAGGGGCGAGGTGCGTCCTGCACCGGTCGGCTCCGCTTGAACATCGACTTCACCGGCCCGTTGATCAGCGCCGACTCCACCCCGAGTGCGGCGCTGAGGGCGATGGCGATCTTGGGGTCGTTCTTCGCGATCGCCTGAGCGACGCCGAGCGTGTGCCAGAGCACCGAGAAGTCGGCCGCCTCTGAGGCGGTGTAGAAGATCCGGTCGATCACCGGGTTGCCTCGAAGGGCCTCCCAGGCGTCGTCAAGGGCGTCGTCGAGTCGATCGATCGCGTCGGGCACACGGTGAGGCTACGGCCTTCCGCAGCGNTGGAGGTGTCGGACGAGGGAGCGAGGACGCGCTACCGGTCGGCGTCTTGGTAGGCCCCGGGTCCGGTGAACATGCCGCGGTGCCAGCGACGAGGGGTTGCGATCATGGCCCGCGGGTAGTCCTCAAACATCCAGCGTGCGAAGTTGCGACGGGTCCACGCAGTGGCGCCAGTGGCCTTCAGCGCAGCGCCCGCGACGGTCGGCTTGGCCAAGAGCGGGATGAGGATCCGGGCCATACGGTCGTCGGCAACGAGTTCGCGCCGAACGTCGTCTCGGTACTGCGCACAAGGTTCGCCATCGGCCAGCAGCGCCTCGGCAGCGAGTCGGCCGGTGAGGATCGCCTGTCCGATGCCCTCGCCGGTCATCGGGTCGGTGACAGCAGCGGCGTCGCCGANGAACATGGTGNGAGGCCCGGTCAGCGGCACCCGCCCGACTCGGGCGGGGATCGGCCAGGCCTTGTGGGGCCCCTCAGGCNGGGCGTCAGGGCCGAGTGCTTCGCGAATATGGGGACGGTCGAGAAGATCAGGCCAGAGCGTCTTCATGTTGCCAACGCGGTAGTGCTTGCTGCCTCGCTGGATCCCGAAGCCGATGTTCGCCCGATTGCCCTCGAGGGGGAACGACCAGGCGTAGCCCGGGAGCAGATCCTTTTCGAACCAGACGATGAGTTCGGAAGCGGCCCTCGGGCTGACGTTCTCGAAGTACTGACGGAAGGCATGCCACTCGCCCCGGTAGCCGTCGACCGACAAGCTGAGGAACTTACGAACAGGCGACCACATGCCGTCGGCGGCGATGACGTGCTTGGCCCGGAACGGTTCATTGCCGAAGACGAGGTCGGCCCCGTCTTCGTCGGCGGTCATTGCCGTCAGCTGCATGCCCTCGTGGATGACCGCACCATCGGTGCGGGCCATCTCGAGCATGGCGTTGTCGAGGTCGACACGGGTGGCAACTGCAGCGTGGTAGCCCTCGCCTTCGGGGAGGGCGTAGCGACGCTCGGTGCCGCGGGGTGAGCGGATGACAACGTCGTCGACCCGCTGCCAGCTCGCCACTGTCGAGGGGTCGAAGCCGAGAGCTTCCAACTCGCGAAGCGCAAGTGTGGTGAGGCCGTCGCCGCAGCACTTGTCTCGAGGGAATGTCGCCCGATCGAACACGTGGACGTCACGGCCTGCTCGAGCCAGGAGAGCGGCCGCAGTAGTGCCAGCTGGTCCGGCACCGATGATCGCGATATCGCCGTCGAATGACGTGGGGGGCATCCCCCGAATCTACGGGACGGTCGTCGCCGGTGGCACCGTGGAGGTGGTGGTTGTCGTGCGGTCAGCCGGGTCACTCGGGCTGCCGTCACAGCGCACGCCCTCGGGCCGGTAACGGGCAAAGACGGTATCGATCTCGGTGNGGCCGNCTTCGAGATAGGTGCGGGTGCGCTCAGTGGTTACCCGTATGCACGAGACGCCCTGGCGTCTCTCGGTCTGACCCGTCTGCTCACCCTCGACCCATTTGGTGCCGTAGAGCGTGACGGTGATCGATGTTTCGTCGGTGGTGGGCCACAGCAGGACGCCGTACGGCGTGGTGTTGAGAATCTCGAGATCGACGTTCGGGAAGTTTACGGTGGCTTCGCGGCCGTACGGATAGCGGCTGATGTAGATCGAGTGAGACTGGTAGTCGCCGAAATCGAGGCCGGCGAAGAAGGCTGCGTTGAACAGTGTGGTGGCGTACTGGCTGATGCCGCCACCGACCGAGGTCGTGAACACGCCATTGGAGATGACCCCTGCATCGACGAACCCGTTCTCTCGGGTTCGTCGNCCGACATAGTCATTGATCGAGAACTCGCCACCGGGCTCGATCACNGCCCCCTGGGTGANCTCGGCGATGCGCTGGATGTTGATGTTCCGGGTCTGGTTCGGCTGGTAGNAGGTCGTGAACTCGCCGATCACCTCGACGATGCCGAGCGACTTGGCCCATTCGATGCCCCGTACATCGGGATCCTCGCGGGGTCGGAGTTCAACGATCCGCTCGCCTGCTTCCATCCCCGCCAGGATTCGCTCAGGCGTGTCGAGGGTGCAGCAGACTGCGCCAGGGGAGGAGCCGACAATACGAACGCGGCCGACGTCGTCGATGGTGAAGGTTGGTTCGTCACCGGCCTCGCCATAATCGATGAAGAGGGNCTCGACTGTCGACTGCGCGAGCTGATCGTCAAGCGAGATCGTGGGTTCGTCGATGGTCCCGCCNAACACAAGCCAGGAGCGAAGCGCCGACTGTGAAACACGTCGTTGCGTGATGACCCCAGGGACCCGCAGCGCGATGCCATTCTTGGTGAGCCGATGAGCCTCGGCGATGAGNTCGTCGGCCCCTCGGTCGACGNCCTCGCTGCCGGTGATCGGGATCTCGATCACGGCGGTACCGTTGCCCCCGGTGATCGCTGCGTCAAGGACGAGATTGCGAAGTTCGTCGGCGTCGACGATGGGCAATGAGGCGACATCAGCTTCGACGAAGCGACCGTTGACGAGTTCGAGTTGAGGAAGACCGAAGTCGAGATCGAAGANCGAGTCGCTGCCCGCGACAACCTCGCCCAGCACGTCGACGTCGATCGTGTAACGGACGTCAAACGAGCGGTTCCCGAAGAGTGAACCGATCCACCGGNTCGGCTGTGCAATGAGGTCCGGCTGCTCTGCCGCATCGGCGAGCGCCAACTCGGCATCGACCATCACNCCGAGCTCAGCGGCNGTGATGGTGAGGCTGTTCGTGTCGTGGCGCAGCTCGATCGGACGGTNCGTGAGACGNCCATCGGTGAGCAGNTCGGCAGCCTCATCGATGTCGAGACGACCCACGTCGACGCCTGCGATCGAGGTGTTCCGCGCAATGTCGCCACCAAGGACCTTGTCGTCGAGGACCCAGCCGGCGAAAACCGCGGCCACGACAGCCGCCACGGCCAGGAGAGCGTTGCGCATCGCCTGAAGACCTTACTGCGACGCGTCGCTAGAAAAGTTTCAGGTTCGGCGACTCGATGCCCCGCAACTCGTCGTAGTCGACCTCAACCCAGTCGATGTCGCGATCAGCGGCGAGCACCTTTGCTTGTGGCTTGATCTCTTGGGCGACGAACACGCCCCGGACCGGCCGCAGGAGTGGATCCCGGTTGAGGAATTCGAGATAGCGCGTGAGCTGCTCGACACCGTCGATCTCTCCGCGCCGCTTGACCTCGACAGCCACGGCGATGCCCTCGGCATCGCGACACATCAAGTCGACCGGGCCGATGTCGGTCGGGTACTCGCGACGTACGAGCTTGAGGCCGGCCTGGATTGAGGTCGGGTCGTCAGCGAGCAGTTGCTGCAAGCGCGCCTCGACGCCGTCCTTTTGCAGACCCGGGTCGATCCCCATCTCGTGGGCGACATCGCTCAAGACGTCCTCAAAGGTAATCGTGAGAACTTCACCCTTGGGGCTGGTGACCGTCCACACCCCGGCCTCGTCATCCATGGTGAGACGGTTGGGTGCGTTCATCCAGTTGAGTGGCTTGTAGGCACCGCCATCGGCGTGGACCGCGACACAGCCGTCGGCCTTCACCATCACCAACCGGACGGCGGACGGCAGATGAGCTTGAAGTCGACCGTCGTAGTCGACGGTGCACTGGGCCACCACGAGACGCACGCAGGTGACCGTAGGCGCGCACACCGGTCGGCGCGTGGCACTGCTCCTGTGGAAATCGATGGTTTCAGACGCGTTCCTGGAGGCGTTTGCGAATGGTCTCGCGACGCTCCTGAAGCTCTCGATACGTCATCTTCTCGACGCTGCCATCGACCCCGAACGCAGCCTTCATACCGTCGGGGTCGAAGGCGTACTCCTCCGGATCCATACCGACCTCGGCGGCGAGGCGAGCACCGTGGGTCGTAGCGAAGTACGTCGCGACGTGAGCGATCTCCGCGAAAAGATCGAGATCGGGAGCGAGGCGGGCAATGGCGCCGTCGAGGAAGACCAGGTTCTTCACGAAGAGCATGAGTTCTTTGGGCATGCGGGCGCCGTAGCCCAGGAGTGCCTTCACGACCCGCTGCAGCTCCTCGGTGAGCTGATCGGGTGTCATCGTGGTCGGGTCGATGACCTCGTCGAGAAGGCCAAGGTCTTGGGCGACAGCTTCGAGGTCGGTGTCGTCGGGTAGCGCGCCGAGGTCGCGCATGGCGGCGAGCTGGTCGACAGGGTTGTTCATCATGCCCCCGATCAAGAGACGAACGAACGCAAGGCGACGGGCCTCACTCATGCGTCCCGTGATGCCGAAGTCGAGCAGGGCGGTTTTGCCGTCGGGGCGAACGTAGAGATTGCCGCCGTGGAGGTCGCCGTGGAAGATCCCGTGGATCAGGGCGCCTTCCATGAAGCCGATCATGCTGGCCCGCACGATCGAATGGGTGTCGACACCGTGCTCTTCGTAACGCTCCATGTCGTCGAAGCGGAAGCCGTCGAGGCGTTCCATCACCAGCACCCGACGGGTGACGAGTTCCGGGTGAGGACGAGGCACCACGAACTGGCGCTGATCGAGATCGGCGAACACCGATGCGACATCGATCATGTTGGCGGCTTCGACCCGAAAGTCGAGCTCCTCGCTGATCGTGCGGGCGAACACCTCGACCAACGCGGGCGGGTTGGCGAGCGACGCCACCGGGATACGCCCGACGAGGAACGGTGACAACCAGGCCATGACTTTCAGATCGTTGTGGACGAGTTCGTCAACGGTTGGTCGCTGCACCTTGACGACGACGGGGGTGCCGTCGTGGAGGGTCGCGCCGTGAACCTGCGCGATGGATGCCGCTGCGATCGGCTCTCGTTCGAAGGTGGCAAAGACGGATTCGAGGGACGCTCCGAGGTCGGACTCGATGACTCGACGAACGAGGTGAAACGGCTCAGCCGGTACTTGGTCGCGGCAGGCGACGAATTCCTGCACCAGCTCGGTGGGGAAGATGCCCTCGCCGCTGGAGATGATCTGGCCCAACTTGATGTAGGTCGGACCGAGTGTCTCGGCGCCATGGCGCATGCGACGAGAGAGGTCNGCCCGGCTGTCNCTNCCTCCCTTGCGTCGCCCGACCAAGAACCAGGCGATCAGCGCGCCACCCAGGACTCGGACNACGGTGATCGCTCGACGGATCGGNGGNACCTTCGGNGGCCNGATCAGCGACGGCAGGCGCCGGGCGGTAGCGGCACGCAGNGCGGTGACGTCGCCNCCCCAGGCGGTGGTGGCGGGATNGAGATCCCANGGCGGCGTGTCNCTGAACACGCCGAATTCGAGGTCGGTGGGGGAACCGGACATNTCCCCAGTGTGGAACGGCGTCACCGGNACGCCAACGCGGGCNGCCGTGGCGTTCGGNTCAGTGTTCGAACGAGGCGAGGGCGGTGAGGGCGGCGTCGGCGAGCTCGGGCCGACAGACCAGGAGATCNGGNAGGTAGACNTCGCGCTGGTTGTANCGCAGGGGCGANCCGTCGATTCGGCTCACGTGGCATCCGGCCGCCGCNGCGACNGCGACCGGAGCNCAGGAATCCCACTCNTACTGGCCACCGCTGTGGGCATAGATCTCGCACTCGCCNCGGACCACCGCCATGGTCTTGGCNCCAGCAGACCCCATCTCGACGAGATCGGCNCCGAGCGCNTCGGCGAGACGCAGCGCAGCGNCAGGNGGNCGACTGCGGCTGACGATCATGCGGGGGGTCGGNGCGCCGCTGAGTCGGNAGNGNCGGNGCGTNGCCGGTGTGGAGCGTGACACCGAGTCCGGGCAGGGCGACGGCGCCNGCNACNGGTNCTTCGTCGANGACGAGTGCAACGTGCACCGCCCAGTCGGTGCGAGGCACCTCGGAGAATTCGCGGGTGCCGTCGAGCGGGTCGACGATCCAGGTGCGCTCGGCGTCGAGCCGGGCAAGGTCGTCCTTGCCTTCCTCGCTGAGCACNGCATCGTCGGGCCGCTCCTCGGCGAGTCGNNGCATCAGNAACTCGTGGGCCTGACGGTCGCCTTCGGCTTTGAGCACGGACGGTGGAGCNTCNTCGGCNGTGAGTNGCTNGCGCACGGCGAGCAGGAGNTCNCCTGCTTCGGCGGCGAGNNGGGCGGCGAGNTGNTGATCGTCGAGNGACACGCNGCGGANACTACACGGCCGGTCTGGGGGAGCACGGCTGCCGTGTCGTCGTCACACCCTCTCAGCGGGGACGTGACGACGNCTCGCAGTCAGCCGCGAGTGACGGGCTTGTACTTGATGCGATGCGGACGCATGGCGTCGACACCGTGCTCACGCTTGCGGTACTCGGCGTAGTCGGTGAAGTTGCCTTCGAACCAGCGCACCTGNGACTCGCCCTCGAAGGCGACGATGTGGGTGGCGACACGGTCGAGGAACCAACGATCGTGGGACACGATCACAGCGCANCCGGCGTAGGCCTCGATGGCATCCTCCAGNGCCCGCAGCGTGTCGATGTCGAGGTCGTTCGTGGGCTCGTCGAGAAGGAGCACATTCGCACCTTCCTTCAGCACCTTGGCCAGNTGCACACGGTTGCGCTCNCCGCCGGAGAGGTTGCTCACCAGCTTCTGCTGATCGGGGCCCTTGAAGTTGAACGACGCCACGTACGAGCGGCCGTGCATCTCCCGGCCGCCGACCTCGAGATGGTCGACACCGCCGGTGATTTCGTCGTACACCGTCTTCTCGGGATCGAGNGTTCGGTTCTGNTCGACNTAGCCGAGCTGCACCGTGCNGCCGAGCNGGATCGTGCCCGAGTCGGGGGCGGCAACCGGATCGTTGGTGTCCTCGTACTCGTCGATCAGCATCTTGAACAGCGTNGACTTGCCGGCNCCGTTGGCACCGATCACGCCGACGATGCCGGCNGGCGGCANGGTGAACGAGAAGTCGTCGATGAGGANCTTGTCGCCGAAGGCCTTCGAGATNTTGNTGGCTTCGATGACGACGTCGCCCAGTCGCTTGTTGGCNGGGATGACGATCGAAAGCTCTTCCGCNCGTCCTTCNGCGGCCTTGGANTCCTCGAGCAGCTTGTCGTAGGCGGCCAAGCGGGCCTTGCCNTTCGACTGGCGGGCNTTCGGCGCCATGCGCACCCACTCGAGNTCNCGCTTGAGNGTGCGGTTTCGCTTGTCGTCGTCNCGCTTCTCCTGCGCNATNCGNGCTTCCTTCTGCTCGAGGAAGCCCGAGTAGTTGCCTTCGAAGGGGTAGCCGCGGCCGTGGTCNAGCTCGAGGATCCAGCCCGCCACGTTGTCGAGGAAGTACCGATCGTGGGTCACNGCAACGACGGTGCCGGCGTAGTCCTGNAGCGTGCGCTCCAGCCAGGCGACCGACTCGGCGTCGAGATGGTTGGTGGGCTCGTCGAGNAGGAGNAGGTCGGGCTTGGCGAGGAGGAGACGGGCCATGGCGACACGNCGAACCTCGCCGCCGGAAAGGTTCTCNACGCNCCAGTCGCCGGGTGGGGTGCGGAGGGCATCCATTGCGATCTCGACCGTGCGTTGGAGATCCCAGGCNCCGGCGGCTTCGATCTTGGCNTCNAGGNCGGCNTGCTTGGCACCGAGTTTCTCGTAGTCAGCGTCGGGATCGCTCCAGGCGGCGAGCACCTTGTCGTACTCGGCGAGCATTGCCGCNGCNTCGCCNGCACCNTCCATCACGTTTTCGAGGACGGTCTTNGTCGGATCGAGCTCGGGNTCCTGCTCCAGCATGCCGACCGTGTAGCCCTCGCCGAGCTTTGCCTCNCCGGTGTAGTCGGTGTCGATGCCGGCCATGATCTTGAGCAGTGTCGANTTGCCGGCGCCGTTNGGGCCGAGCACGCCGATCTTTGCCCCCGGGAAGAACGAAAGCGTGATGTCCTTGATCACGTCGCGGTTCGGCGGAATGAACTTGCCGACCTTGTGCATGGTGTAGATGAACTGACCTGCCATGCCTCGGAGGCTACCGAGGACGATTTGCGGTTCTGCCGGATGGCGGCGACAAGCCNAGGAAAACGGCGAGNGCCCCGGCCGAAGCCGGGGCNCTCGATCANCGTCAGAGATGAAGACTCAGCGGCGCTTCTTGGCGGGTGCCTTCTTGGCTGGGGTCTTCTTGGCTGCCTTCTTGGCGGGTGCCTTCTTGGCTGGGGCCTTCTTGGCTGCCTTCTTGGCTGGGGCCTTCTTGGGTGCCTTCTTGGCTGGGGNCTTCTTNGCTGNCTTCTTGGCNGGNGNNTTCTTGGCTGCCTTNTTNGNGGNTGCCTTCTTCGCTGCCACGGTGGGGCCTTTCCCTNGGGGGTTCGNANCGGNCTGGGATGCCGATNCTCCNNTCTCGCCGTTCGANGATCNCANCGGAATGATCCCTGCATCGATGCCGCGTCGGTCGTCGTCNAAGCGGTGCACGACNAAGTCGCGGGTCTCGCCGACCGCTACGGCGTCTCGAGCNCGNNGCGGGGCNGGATCGCCGAGGAGTCGAAGCGGNAGATAGACCGAGGCGTNNCCGGCTCGGGCGTACGCGCCGTGACTCGAGAACGACTCGACGGTNGCCGTGACGACGGCNCCGAGCGGGTNNGCGCGNCGGAAGGCGTTCCAGACCGCAGNGGTGTTGGCGCCNGGCTGCTTGCTGCGGGNGCTCTTCTTGGCNGCTGGCTTCTTCGACTTGGCTGCCGACTTCTTNGACGNGGCCTTNGCCTTNGGCGACNCCTCNCTCTTCGTGTCCGGTTGNGCCTNGGNTGNCTTCTTGCGGCTGCGACCTTTCGTCGCNTTGGTNGGGGCCTTGGATGGNGGCGTGTCGGCCTCATCNGCCTGGGCCCGCGCTCGCCGGCTCACGGGTCCGCGCACCGGNGCCCNNGGCACGTANACCCAGCCGACGCCGAGGAATCGGCTTGCCGCCGATCAGGCGCCCCTCGTCGAAGAGCCACTCGTGGGTGCCGTGGAATTCCTGNAACGANTCGTTGCTCAGCACGACCGCGTTCGCNCGGTCNGCGACCTGCAGNATNAAGGTGTCGCCGCGGCCGATGACGCCNGCCGGAGGCGTGATGATCTCGTTGTCGTCGATCGCCTGGCGAGCGGCCTGCCGTTCGCTCTTCGCGACCCGATGCTCGAACGAGGCGTCGACGATGACGGTGACCCGCTCGAAGTCGTACTCGGCGATGAACTGTGTGACCGCTTCGTCGAGTTGCTGCAGCGACGGCTCGCTNCGTCCCTCGGTGGCGATNTTGGATCCGTCGACGACCGCGTGTCCGCTNGGCATGGAGGCCAGTCAACCATGTCGGTACGCTGCGCCGGTGATTCGAGCCGTNCTCTTCGACTTCGGCGGGGTGATCTTGTCGAGNCCCTTCGAGGCGTTCAACCGCTACGAGGCCGAGGTNGGCCTGCCGCTCGACACGATCCGCCGCATCAACGCNACGAACCCCGACGACAACGCGTGGGCGCACTTCGAGCGGGGCGAATACTCCGCCNCCCNNTTCGTCGAGGCGTTCGAAGNCGAGGCCNGCGCGNTCGGNTTCGAGGTCGACGGCTCGCGAGTGATTGCGTCGCTTCGCGGNGTGATCCGCCCNGCGATGGTCGAGGCNCTNCGNCGGTGTTCGGCGAACTTCAAGACCGCGATGCTGACCAACAACTTCACGCCANCGACCAGCGAATCAGGTACCGAAGCGATGGTGTCCGATGCCGGGGTCGATGGTGATGGCGCGTCGCTTGCNGAGATCCANGANCTGTTCGACGAGATCGTCGAGTCGAGNGTGGTGGGCGTTCGAAAGCCNGAGCNGCGTTTCTACGAGATNGCGTGNGAGCGCCTCGANGTGGAGCCGAGCGAGTGTGTCTTCCTCGANGATCTCGGCATCAATCTCAAGCCCGCCAAGGCGATGGGAATGCNGACGATCAAGGTCGTNGACCCCGACATCGCGNTCGAGGAACTCGAGGCGATCATCGNGATNCCNCTGCGCTGACCCCACGNNGNCGNATCAGGTGCCGTAGTCCCAGGAGATTCGGCGNTCGATCGCAACATCGATGTANGCCGACCCTGGCCTNGGCTCGGTTGGGAGGTCGGCTTCTGCGACCCCACGTGCTGCCGCAGCCTTCCGCATGATCTCGAGGACCGATGCAGGNTCGCGTCGAACGATCGCCGTTCCCTGNANCATCGCTCCCTTGATGTCGCTCATCGTCGAACCGGANTCGATCACNAGCGANACCTTNGGGTTNTGCTCGATGTTGCGAATCTTGGTCGTNTGATCGACGCAGCCGCAGTANATGTGGTCGCCGTCGCGGAANTAGCCGAGGGGCACGCTGTGCGGGTAGCCGTCGGGAGCGATCGTCGTCAGGANGATCCAGCCCGGCTTGCTNTCGAGGAAGTCGTTGAAGGCTTCGGGGTCGAGCGATTCGGCCATCGGCTCAGCCGAGGGCTTCGTCGAGCAGGAGCTGNAGTTCCTGGGCATGCACGGNGGCNGAACCGGTGGCCGGCGAACCCGACTCGTGACGGCTCACCCGGTGGATGTCGTGGGTNTCNCCGTGNGCCTCGTACAGCCGNCCCTTGATCGAGTTCCACGGACCCATNTTCTCNGGCTCNTCCTGGACCCAGAAGATTTCCTTCGCGTTCNNGAAGGTTTCGAGTTGGCGGGCAACGGCGGCGAANGGCCACGGGTAGAGCTGCTCGACCCGGGCGATNGCGANCNTGGCNCCNCGCTTGTCGCGTTCCGCCATGAGGTCGAAGGCGACCTTCCCGGAGCAGAACNCGATCCGCTCNACCTCAGCGGCGGGGGGCGGGTTCACATCNCCGAGGAGTTCCTCGAACGTGCCNGACATCAGATCNCNGACCGGCGAGCGCGAGTGTTTCGANCGCAGCAGCGACTTCGGGGTGANGACGACGAGCGGNGTCGGCACNGNCTGCATCGACTGGCGCCGCATCAGATGGAAGAACTGGGCGGCTGTCGTGGCGTTNCAGANGTGCATGTTGTCNTCGGCCGCCAGNACCATGAACCGNTCGATGCGAGCGGANGAGTGCTCNGGGCCCTGTCCCTCGAAGCCGTGGGGNAGCAGCATGACCAGGCCACAGTCCTGGTTCCACTTGTCCTTNGCNGCGACGATGAACTGGTCGATGATGATCTGNGCTCCGTTGGCGAAGTCGCCGAACTGGGCTTCCCANAGCACGAGTGCCTTCGGGTTNGCGATCGAATAGCCGTACTCGAAGCCGAGCACGGCNTACTCGCTCAACAACGAGTCGTACACCCAGAAGTTCGAGCCGTNGCCCTCGCCCAGTTCCTTGAGCGGGGTGTGTTCGGCACTGGTCTCGTAATCGACNAGGGTCGCATGTCGATGGCTGAACGTGCCGCGACGNGAGTCCTGGCCNGAGAGGCGNACCGAGGTGCCCTCGACGAGNAGACTGCCGTAGGCCATCGCCTCGCCAAGCGCCCAGTCGACCTCGCCGCNCTCGAACATCTTGTGGCGGGTCGCGAACTGTTGGGCGAGCTTCGGATGCATCGTGAAGCCCTCAGGGGTNGNGGTGAGGATNTCGTAGACCTCGTCGACCATNGCCTGGTTGATCGANGTNCGCAGATGCGGNCGNACGCCGCTGCTCTCGATCGGCCGCTGAGCGANNCCTCCCTCGNTTCGGACCTCNCGCGTCTCGTCGAGCGCCGACTGCAGNCGGGNGCGGAAGTCGTNNAGTGCNGCCTCTTCATCNTCGGGGGTGAAGGCTCCACGCTTCACGAGCGACGTGGTGTACANCTCCCGGACCGAGGNNCGNTCGTCGATCCGGCGGTACATCTCGGGGAGCGTGTAGCTGGGGTCGTCGCCTTCGTTGTGNCCGTGACGTCGGTAGCAGATCATGTCGATCACGACGTCCTTGTTGAACTTCTGGCGGTACTCGAACGCCAGTCGGGCGACCCGNACACAGGCTTCNGGATCGTCNCCGTTCACATGGAAGATCGGGGCCTGGATCATCTTGGCCACNTCNGTGGAGTACTCCGACGAACGGGCNGCNGCCGGCGACGTGGTGAAACCGACCTGGTTGTTGATCACGACGTGCACGCAGCCGCCGACNCGATACCCGCGNATCTGCGACAGGTTGAGGGTCTCGGCGACGACACCTTGACCGGCGAACGCTGCGTCGCCNTGCAGNAGCAGNGGCAGGACCGGNTAGGCCTCGAACTCGGTGCTGTCCCGACGGATCTCGTCCATCCGGGCCCGGACCATGCCGAGCACNACCGGGTTGACCGCNTCGAGATGCGACGGGTTCGCGGCCANTTCGAGCGNAAGCTCGTTGCCNTTNCGNGAGACGAACGTNCCGGTCTGNCCGAGGTGGTACTTCACGTCGCCCGAACCCATGGTCATGGAGCCGACGTCGCCNCCCTCNAACTCGTTGAACANCGAGCCGTAGTCCTTGCCGACGATGTTGACGAGCACNTTGAGNCGGCCGCGGTGGGCCATGCCGATCACGGCCTCGGCCATGCCGGCGTCGGCNGCTGCGCCGAGCAGGGCNTCGACCANCGGGATCGTGGANTCGGCGCCTTCGATACCGAAGCGCTTCTGGCCNACGTACTTNGTGCCGAGGAAGGTCTCCAGCGCNTCAGCGGCNTTGAGCCGNCCNAGGATGTGGCGTTGTTCGTCGGGTTCGATGGNGCGGTCGGCNCCCTCGAGTTGNTCCTGCATCCAGCGCTTCTCGACCGGATCCTGGATGTGCATGTACTCCACACCGACGGTGCGGCAGTACGCGTCNCGAAGGACACCGAGCAGATCGCCGAGTGGCATGCGGTNCTGNCCGCCGACCTGGGCATAGATGCCCGAGTCGGAGCCGGTGAGGAACTCNCGATCGAGATCCCAGATGGTGAGCCCGTAGGTCGCAGGGTCGAGCTCAGGGTGCATCTTGGGTTCTTTCACCTGCAANGGNTCGAGATCNGCGATNAGGTGGCCGCGCACNCGGTGCATGTTGATCANCTGNTTGACCTTGGCCTGCTTCTCNAGCAGNCCGGTCTCCCGNTCGAGCGGGTTGACNTCGCGACGCCACTTGACCGCTTCGTANGGCACGTCGAGCGAACGGAAGACGTCGACGTAGAAGTCGTCCTCGCCNAGGAGNAGTTCGTGGACCTTCTTCAAGAACATGCCGGACTCGGCACCCTGAATGATCCGGTGGTCNTAGGTCGAGGTGACGGTGATGACCTTCGACACGCCGAGCTCGGCGAGCTTCGACGGGTCGGCGGCCTGGAACTCGGTGGGGAATGCGATCGAACCCACACCGACGATCAGGCCTTGGCCCGGCATCAGGCGCGGCACCGACTGCAGGGTGCCGATCGTGCCCGGGTTCGTGAGGCTGACGGTCGTGCCGGCGAAGTCGTCGACGCCGAGTTTGCCGTCGCGGGCTTTCACGATCAGGTCCTGGTAGGCGTCGACGAACTGCCGGAAGTCCAGCGTGTCGGCCGCTTTGATACTCGGGACCATGAGGGTGCGGCTGCCGTCGGCCTTCTCGAGATCGATCGCGATGCCGAGCCCCACGTGCGGGTTCTTCACGAGGACCGGCTTGCCGTCGTCATCGGTGGTGTAGGTGTTGTTCATCGCCGGCATCGAGTCGGCGATGGCGCGCACGACGGCGTAGCCGATCAGATGGGTGAAGCTGACCTTGCCGCTGAGTTTGCGGCCGAGGTGGCCGTTGATGATCTTGCGGTTGACCTCGAGCAACTTCGCCGGCACCTGACGAAAGCTCGTCGCCGTGGGCACCTCGAGCGACGCTTCCATGTTGGTGACGATGCGGGCCGATGCACCTCGCAGGGGCTGCTCGACCGGGGCGTTGGGATCGACCTCGCGCTCACCAGCGTTGGACGGGGCCGGTGCCGGTGCGGCGGCTCCGTTGTCGTCACGTTGCATCGGAGTGGGGAGCTTCACCTCGGGCTTCGCCGGCGCAGCCGGCGGGTCAGAGGGAGCCGGTGCGGCGGTAGTCGGTGTGACGTCGACGGATGGCACCTCGATCGGCGCCGTGGCGTCGGCGGCTCCGTTGGGGTTGCCGATGCCGTTGGCGGGTTCAGCCTCGAAGATCACCCGCCATGCCGGGTCGACCGATGCCGGGTCCGCCTTCCAGCGGGATCGCATTTCGTCGGCCATCCAGGCGTTCGGGCCGAGATCGAGAGGGTCCGTGGTGCTCACGAGAACCAGCATACGGCGGCGTGCTGTAGGGTCCCGCTCGTGCGGATCGTGACCTGGAACGTCAACTCGCTCAACGCCCGCCTCTCCCGCGTCGAACGGTGGCTCGAGACCTTCGAACCCGACGTTTTGTGCCTGCAGGAGACCAAGCTCGCTGACGATGCCTTCCCTGCGATGGCCTTCCAGTCATTGGGGTACGAAACCCTCCATCACGGCGAGGGCCGGTGGAATGGGGTGGCGATCCTGTCGAAGGTCGGACTCGAAGATCCGATCGCCGGTTTCGGTGACGGCGGCGAACCCGACCAGGATGCTCGCATTGCGTGGGCGACCTGCGGTGGCGTGCGGATCGCGTCCTGCTATGTGCCCAATGGTCGGTCGCTCGACCATGAGCACTACCAGTACAAGCTGCGCTGGCTCGATCGTCTGGTCGGCGATCTCGACGGGCAGTGCGAACCGGGCGACGACGTGGTCGTCGTGGGGGATTACAACATCTGCCCGGCTGACATCGACTGCTGGGATCCGAAGAAGTTCGAAACGGCGACCCATACCAGCCAGGCCGAACGAGATCGTCTCGCCGCCCTTGAGCAGTGGGGGCTCGTCGACGTCTTCCGTGAACACCACCCTGAGGAACGCCTGTATTCCTGGTGGGACTATCGGGGCGGCAGCTTCTACAAAAAGATGGGGCTGCGCATCGATCTCCTGATGACCTCCCGCTCGGTTACCGATGCGACGAAGCTTGCGCTGATCGACCGCAACGAGCGCAAGGGCCCCAAGGACGATCCGCCCTCGGACCACGCACCGGTCTTCATCGATGTGGAACGCTGACGCTTGCAGTTCGCACTGACGCCGCTTGACGAACACGAGTTGCTGGTCTTCTGGACCCAACTCCTCGTCTTGGTTGCAGCCGCCCGTTTCTGCGGGGCAGTGATGCGTCGTCTCAATCTGCCCTCCGTGATCGGCCAGCTCGGCGCGGGCGTGATCCTGGGGCCGTCGATCTTCGGTCGGGTCTGGACCGACGGCTTCGAATGGTTCCTGCCCGAGCACGAGATCAGCTCCGGGGCGCTCTTCGCCGTGAGCTGGCTGGGGGTGGCGTTCCTGCTCGTCACGGCGGGCTTCGAAACCGACCTCGGCCTGATTCGGCGCCTGGGTCGGGCCGCAGCACTCGTGACCGGCTTCAGCCTGGTCGTGCCGTTGATCGGGGGCCTCGTCGTCGGCGGCGTTCTGCCCGAATCGTTCATCGGGCCTGAGAGCGATCGCACCGTCTTCGCTCTGTTCGTCGCTGCTGCCCTTGCCGTCTCCGCACTTGCGGTGATCGCCAAGATCCTCAGCGAGCTCGGTTTGATGCGTCGCGACTTCGGCCAGATCACGGTTGCCGCCGGCATGGCCAACGATGTCGTCGGGTGGATCATGCTCGCGGTCTTCACCGGCTTTGCGACGTCCGGTGAGGTCTCGACCTCTGGCATCGTCCGCACCGTCGGCGGCCTGGCGATCTTCCTTGCGCTCGCCATGACCGTCGGTCAGCGCGTGGTCGACCGGGCGTTGCGGTGGGTGCGGCGCGACGGTCCCGACGTCGCCGGGGCCATGACGGTCGTTGTCATGACCATGCTGATCTACGGCGTCGCCACGCAGGCCCTCGGGATCGAAGCGGTACTCGGTGCCTTTGTCGCCGGTGTCGTGTTGCACCGGTCGCGGTTCCAGCAGCGAGAGGTGCTCGACCATCTCGAATCGGTCACCAATACATTCCTCGCCCCGGTGTTCTTCGCCACCGCTGGTTTGCGGGTCGACCTCGGTCTGCTCGGCCAGGACGATGCGATCGCCTGGGCCGGAGTCGTGGTGGCCGTGGCGATCGTCGCCAAGTTCGTCGGCGCGTTCGTTGGCGCCAAGCTCGCGGGCCAGTCGAACCGGGCAGCCACCGCCTTGGGTGCCGGGCTCAATGCTCGAGGCGCGCTCGAGATCGTGATCGCCTCGGTCGGGCTGTCGCTCGGTGTGTTCACCGAGACCGCCTACACAGTGATCGTGATCGTTCCCCTGATCACCTCGATCTTTGCCGCCGTCAGCTTGCGCATCGTCGTGCGCGATTGGCGCGGTACCGACAAGGAACAGGAGCGACTCGACCGCGAGGAGGCTTTGGCCAAGAACCTGGTCGTCACCTCGCAGCGGATCCTTCTGCCGTCGAAGGGGCACCCCGCCTCGATCGCCGCCGCCCAGCTCGCCCAATTCGCGTGGCCGAAGGAGGCGCCCTCCACGATCCTCACCGTCGGTGATGAGGATGCGGACATCAGCGTCCTCGAGGCCGTCCTCGACGAGCGTGAGGTCGATCACAACCGTTCAAGTGGTGTGTCGATCGGCAGTGCGCGCGACGTCGCCGCGTCGATCGTGGCCGAGTCCAACCTCGGCTATGGCGTGGTGGTCGTGGGTGTGGCCG
>PABW01000035.1 GCA_002699625.1 Acidimicrobiaceae bacterium | reverse complement strand
TGCAAAGGCGAACGCCTCCATCTGGTCGCGGCTGATGTCCCACTTCTCCGCAATCATCTCGGCGCCTCGGAACTGGGAGACTTCTTGGGTCCCGTAACGATCGACCCACCCCTCGGAACCGCTGAACGGATCGTCGAAGCCGAGATCGGCGGCGAGGGTCATGGCGGAAGAGATCGGGATCTGCGACATCTGCTGCACGCCACCGGCGACGACAAGGTCGTGCACGCCGGCCATGACGCCCATGGCGGCGAACGACACCGCCTGCTGCCCTGATCCACACTGGCGGTCGACGGTTGTGCCGGGGACGTGCTGCGGCAAGCCTGCCGCCAACCAACAGGTCCGAGCGATGTCGCCGGCCTGACCCCCGACCGAGTCAACATTGCCGAAGATGACGTCCTCGACGGCGTCGGGGTCGACACCCGTACGTTCGAGCAGGGCCGTGATGCTGGCGGCTCCAAGGTCGGCGGGGTGGACGAGTGCGAGTCCGCCACCTCGCTTTCCGGTGGGAGTGCGGACAGCGTCGACGATGTAGGCCTCGGTCATGGCCACAGTGTGGCCCATCGGCAACGGTCGGCCCAAGATCCCGCCCGGAAGCAATGCCTCGCCAAGCCAGCCCGTGTGATCGCGCGCTGATTGACCGAATCGGCCTGACCGAGACCGTGACGGTAGAGTCCGCCGCCATGGCTGACGCTGCAGAGTCCCCGGACGACTTCCGTGCCCGCGTGCGGAACTGGTACGACGAACACGCCACACCACGCACCGAGACCGACCCGTGGGCGGTCAACGTCCACGCCGACCATGAAACCGAGCATCATCACTTCGAGTTGAGCCGCAACTGGCAAGGAAGGCTCGCTGCTGCCGGGCTCATGGGGATCGCCTATCCGGCTGCCTACGGTGGCGGCGGGGGTGCCGGCTGGATGACTCGAATCGAGCGCGAGATCAGCCGTGACTACGAGGAGAACACCGGCTTTCCCGGTGCCACCACGGCGATGCTGGCGCCGGCGCTGCTCCGCCACGCCTCCGAGGAACAAAAGCTCGAGTACCTGCCGAAGCTGCTCTCGGCCGAGCTGACGTTCTGCCAGCTGTTCAGCGAGCCGGGTTCAGGCTCCGACCTCGCCTCGCTCGGCACTCGCGCCATCCGTGATGGCGACGAGTTCATCGTGACCGGTCAGAAGGTGTGGAACAGCGCCGCCCAGTTGTGCGACTGGGGGTTCCTCCTTGTCCGCACCGACCCCGATGCCCCGAAGCATCGCGGCATCACGTTCGTGCTGGTCGACATGTCGACGCCGGGCATCGACGTCCGGCCTCTGGTGCAGATCAACGGCTCCGCTCACTTCAACGAGGTGTTCCTCGACGAGGTCCGCATTCCCGTGGCGAACGTGATCGGCGAGATCAACGAGGGATGGACCGTTGCCCGCACCGTGCTGGCCAACGAGGCTGCCTTCATCGGCGGCAGCGCGAAGACGCTTGCCAGCACGAACCTGCGGACGCTCGCCGAGGCGGCAGGGCTCACCGACGACGCCAACGTGCGCCAAGAACTCGCCGACCTCATCACTCGCGAGCGTGTGGTCGCCTGGATGGGAGAGCAGATCCAGCAAGCGGTTCGTCGTGGCGAGATGCCGCCCATGGACCCAGGACTCATCAAGCTGATGACTGCTGACAACCGAGTTCGCTCCGGGAACATGGCGATGCAGATCACGGGGGCGGGCGGCATCGCAGGCGACAGTCCGGAGACGACGTGGAGCCAGGTCGAGCTGATGATGCGTTTCGCAGTCTCCATCGGCGGCGGCACCAATGAGGTCCTCCGCAACAATGTCGGCGAGCGGGCGCTCGGCCTTCCCCGCGAACCCGGTTACGACAAGAATCAGCCNTGGAAGGACGTTCCTCGCTGAAACCGAGTGTCGGTCAGCCGCAGCACGCCCCGCCGTCACCGAGGGCGACCTCGGCCATGGTCTTCCCGCTTTTGAACTCGGCGATCTCGTCNGTGCCGAAGTCCGCCTCGTCGGAGGTCTTCACGTACCACTCCCAACGAGCGCCGTCGGGACCGACCACCCACGTCTCGGTCTTGCCGGCGTAGCAACACACGTTGTCGTTGACGCCGGTGGTGTCGAGGCCGGATGCATCCATACGGGCTTCGGCCGCCTCGACCTGCNGCGATGTCTCGGTCTCGACACCGAGGTGGTTGAGGCCGCCTGCGTTGTCGGGGTTCTCGAACAGCACGAGTTTNAGCGGTGGATNNTCGANGGCGAAGTTNGCGTAGCCCGGCTTGCGCTTGGCGGGTTCGGCACCGAAGAGCTTCGAGTAGAAGTCGACGGCCTGGTCGATGTCGCTGACGTCGAGGGCGAGTTGCAGNCGCATGGGTCTCCNNNGANCTNNNGTGAGNNTANCNTNCNTATCGATATNNATNAATTNGTTTGCNCAGAGTTTCTTCCTGCCTCCACGAACGGGCGATGATTGGCTCCATGCGCACCCGCTACTCCGAAGACGAGGTCGCNGTCCGCGACGCCTTNTTCGATTTCTTCGCCAACGAGTGCCCTACCACCACGGTGCGGGCCGCCGCCGAGGGCACCGGCTTTGACCCGGCCCTGTGGTCGTCCCTCGCCGCCATGGGCGCTCCCGGCATGGCCCTGCCGGAATCACTCGGCGGTGCCGGTGCGGCGCTCACGGACCTCGCCATCGTCGCCGACGTCGCCGGAGCACACCTCGCCCCCGTTCCGCTGATCGAGCACNCCGTGACCGCACGTGCCCTCGTTCGGGCCGGCGACCATGACGACCTCGTCGCCGAACTCGCCGAGGGGTCGACCCTCGCTACCCTCGCTCTNCGCCCGCCGACCGGCGACACCGCCCGCCTCGTTNCGGCTGGCGCAGTTGCCGACGTNCTCCTGCATCACTGCGACGGTGTCACGTCGATCAGTCGGGGCAACGCCCCCGGCGCAAAGCTGCCGAACACGGCCGACCTGCCCCTTGCCCACCGTGGCATCAGCGATGCAACCGCGATCGATCTCGACGCCGACGGGTGGAACCGCACCGTCGACGAATGGCGAGCGCTCACGGCGGTGGCCTACGTCGGTCTCGCCAAGCGGGCGATCGAGATCGGCGTCGCCTACACCAAGGAGCGCATCCAGTTCGGAGTGCTGATCGGCACCTTCCAGGCCCTCCAACACGGCTTTGCCGACGCAGCCACGTCGGTCGAAGGTGCGCATCTCCTCGCCCAGCGTGCGGTCTGGGCCCTCGAAACCGACCAGCCCGGCGCCTCCCGCCTCGCCGGCATGGCACTGGTTTTCGCCGCCGAATCAGCCCGCTTCGCCGCCGATCGTTCCGTNCAGTACCACGGCGGGTACGGCTTCTCCGAGGAGTACGACATCCAGCTCTACCACCGTCACGCCACGGCGTGGATCCTCCAGCTCGGCGATCCGGCGGCCGAGTACGCCCGCCTCGCCGACGCCGAATTCGGACCCGCGAAGGGAGCGGCCTGATGGACTTCAGTTTCCCGCCTGAGGTCGAGGCCTTCCGCACCGAGGTGAAGGCGTTCCTCGCCGAGAACTTCGACGAATCGATGCTCGACGTCACCCACGACGGCACCATGCACGTTCCCGAGCTGCATGCTGCGCTGGCGGCCGAGGGCTGGCTCGCCGGCCCCGTCCCGAAAGAGCTCGGCGGCGGTGGTCGCACTGCGCTCGAGTCGATCGTGCTCAACGAAGAAATGCAGCTGGCCCGGGCGCCGATCGACGCGATGGGCGTCACGGTCATCACCGCAGCAATCCTGATGGAACACGGCAGCGACCATCTCAAGGAGACGGTCGTGCCCGCTCTGCTCAACGGAGAGGCACTCACGTCGTTCGGCTACACCGAGCCGGAGTCCGGCTCCGACGTGGCAGCGGCCGCCACCAAGGCGGTCAAGGACGGCGACGAATGGGTGATCAACGGAGCAAAAATGTGGACCACGATGGCCCACATCGCCGATTACGTGATCCTGCTCACCCGCACCGATCCCGACGTCCCCAAGCACAAGGGCCTCACCTTCTTTCTCGTGCCCTTCGACTCTCCCGGCATCGAGATCCAGCCCGTGCCGACAATGGCGACCGAGCGGTCGAACGCCACCTTCTACGACGACGTCCGCTTGTCGGACGACTGGCGGGTCGGTGAGGTCAACGGCGGCTGGGCCGTGATGAAGACCGCGCTCAAATACGAGCGCGGCGTCGCAGGTGGCCAGTTCATGTCACCGCCGGTGATCGACGCAGGCATCGACTGGGCGACCAACCATGAGCGGGCCGACGGCACCCGACCGATCGACGACCCGGCCGTGCGCGAGCGTCTGATCCGAGCGCAGATCGATGTCGAGGTATGCCGCGGCTTCGCCTATCACTGCGCCGACCTCGCAAACGAAGGCGCGATGTTCGGTGTCGAGGGGTCGATGACAAAGCTGTTCGCCAGCGAGACGTTCAAGCGCCACTGTCGGGAGATCCACGACATGATGGGAGCCGAAGGCCTCGTGACCCTCGAGTCGCCCGAGGCTCACCGTGGCGGACTGATCGAGGAGGCGCTGCGACACTCCCCGGTCACCGCCATCTACGGCGGGACCAGCGAGATCAACCGCAACATGGTTGCCGAGGGCTTCCTCGGCCTCCCTCGGGCTCGCTGAGCGACCAGCTGGCGGGTTCAGCTCCAGCGGGGACGCAGGGCCGAGTGCTCAATGTTGGGCAGCACGTGCTCGGCCACGAGATCGCATTCGGCGATGTGGGTGTAGCCCGACAGGATGAAGGCCTCGACGCCGACCTCCTGGTACGCCTTCAGCTTGGCCACGACCTGATCGGGGTCGCCTACGATCGCCGCGCCGGCGCCGGAACGGGCCCGACCGACGCCTGTCCAGAGATTGGCCTCGGCGTAGCCGTTGTCGTCAGCGCCGTCGCGAAGTTCGTTCTGACGTGACACGCCAGCCGACTGAGTGTCCAGCGACTTGTTCCTGATCTGCTCACCGGTGTCGATGTCGAGCTTCGACAGGAGTCGGTAGGCGGCGGCTCGCGCTTCAGCTTCGGTCTCGCGAACGATCATGTGGGCGCGAAGGCCGTAGGTCAGTTCGCGCCCGAACGTATCGGCGCGGCGGCGCATGTCGGCGACGGTTTCACCCACCGAGGCGACCGTGTCGGGCCAGGTGAGGAACACGTCGGCGGCTTCGGCAGCGCACTGCNTGGCGGCCTCGGAGAAGCCNCCAAAATACATCGGCGGGCAACCCGGGTTGACGGTGGCGATTCGAGGCGGGTCGAGGTCGAACTGGGCNAAATCACCATCGATCTCGAGACGCTCACCGTTGAGCAGTGATCGCAGACCGTGCATGAACTCGACAGTTCGGCGGTAGCGAGGCTCGGATTCGAGCGACTGTCCCGGCATGTCAGAGCTGATGATGTTGATCGTCAGGCGCCCCTCGGCCATCTGGTCGATGGTGGCGAGCTGGCGAGCCAGCTGCGGCAGCCACATCTCCCCGATCCGCACCGCGAGCAGCAGGTTGATCTGTTCGGTGTGGGTGGCGATCGCCGAGGCAAACGCTGTCGAGTCGATCCCGAGTTGGTAGCCCGATGGCAGGAGGATGTTGTCGAAGCCATTGCGGTCGGCAGTCTGGACGATGTCGCGACAATGGTTCCACGAGCTCTCCAGCTCGGGGTTCGGGACGCCAAGGAACTCGTAGTCGTCGTCGCACAGGGCACCGAACCAGCTGATTTCCACGGGGGCGCTCACGGGAGCGGAACTCCTTCGCTGTCCTGGACGATCCGATAGACGTCGTTACGGTCGAGCATGACACCGAGTGCGGCGACTGCGGCACGAAGCCGATCGGGGTTCTGGGTGCCGAGCAGGGCGACCGGTGCCGACGGGTGAGCGAGCACGAAGGCGTAACAGATCGCTGCTCGGTCAACGCCCTCGCGTTCGGCGAGTTCGTCGAGCGTGGCGATCAGCGCAGCGGGAACGTTCTCGCCCGACATGAGACGACCGCCACCAAGCGGACTCCAGGCGAGCGGCACGATGCCATCGCGCATGCAGAGATCGAAGGTGCCATCGCGAAGCGGGCCGAGGAAGGCCGGCGAGTACTCGGGTTGGCTGGTTGCGAGCGGTAGGTCGCCGAGATGGGCGATCAGTGCGTCGTGCTGCGCCGGCGTGTGGTTGGAGACGCCGACCGCCCGGATCTTGCCCTCGCCGACCAGCGACGAAAGCGTCTCAGCGACCTGAGCGGGATGGGCGAACATGTCGGGTCGGTGGATCTGGTAGAGGTCGATCACCTCGACGCCGAGCCGCCCAAGGCTGGCCTCGACCGCCGAGCGGAGGTAGGCGTCGCTCGAGTCGTACGGGATCGGCGGCATGATGCCGCCCTTGGTGGCGAGCACCATGCGGTCGCGCAAGCCGGGCGCCTGAGCGAGCACCTTGCCGAGCAGTTCTTCGTTGCCGCCGAAGCCGGAGCCGTCGTAGTCGAGGCCGTACACGTCGGCCGTGTCGATCAGATTCATGCCAACGTCGAGCGCCGTCTCGACGAGTTCGTGGGCGGCACCGAGATCATCGGTGGTGAACCGCCACGTCCCGAAACCGAGGGGGCCGATCGAGTCGAGGCCGGCGGGCAGAGAACGTGGCCTGATCTGGACCAGAGAGTGGGTCATGGGCGTAGGCTAGCCCGCGGATGTAAACGCTTACATTCCAAAGGATTCGTCATTTCGGGGGCACTGTGACCACGCTCAGATACGGCATCATCGGCAGCGGCATGATGGGTTTGGAGCACATCGAGAATCTCTCGCACACCGAGGGTGTCGAAGTCACGGCGATCGCCGACCCCGACCCCGGAAGCCGAGAGTTCGCGGGTGCGCTCGTCCCTGATGCGCTGCACTACACGAACCACGAAGCGCTGATCGCCGACAACGTCTGCGACGCCGTGGTCGTCGCCTCACCGAATTTCACCCACGTCGATGTGCTGCGTGACCTCCTGGCGACCGACCTCCATGTGCTGGTCGAGAAGCCGCTCTGCACCACCGTCGACGACTGCTACACAATCCTCGAGCTCGCCGAGGGCCGGGCCGCGATCACCTGGGTCGGCCTCGAGTACCGGTACATGCCGCCGATCGCCCGCCTGATCGACGAGGTTGCGGCGGGTGCCGTCGGCGTCCCGAAGATGATCTCGATCCGCGAGCACCGCTTCCCCTTCCTAAAGAAAGTCGGAGACTGGAATCGCTTCTCGGAGAACACGGGTGGAACGCTCGTCGAGAAGTGCTGCCACTTCTTCGACCTGATGGTGCAGATCATGCCGGGCCGCCCGGCGCGCGTGATGGCCTCCGGTGCGCAGGACGTCAACCACCTCGACGAGGTATACGACGGCCGAGTCCCCGACATTCTCGACAATGCCTTCGTCATCGTCGACTTCGACGACGGCGCTCGCGGCCTCCTCGATCTCTGCATGTTCGCCGAAGCGACCCACAACCAAGAGGAACTCTGCGTGGTCGGTCCGCTAGGCAAGGTCGAGGCACTCATTCCCGAAGACATCGTGCGCATCGGCCGCCGCAGCGAACACTGGATCGGCGGCGTCAACGTTCACCCGGTCACGAACGACGAAATCCCCTACGAGGGCCACCACTCGGGTTCGAGCTGGGTCGAGCACCAGAAGTTCCGCGACGCCGTGCTCGGCGTCGCTCCCGCCGAGGTGAGCCTCTTCGACGGTCTGCTCTCGGTTGCGATCGGCACCGCTGCGCACCGCTCGATTGACGAAGGGCGCCCGGTCGAGCTGAGCGAGTTCCTTCGCTGAACCCGAACCGTCCGGTGATCAGCAGGGCGGCGCCGTAGTGCGCCGCGCCACCAGCTCGACATCGACTTCGTGGGTGTGAAGGTTGCACGCTTCGTTGCGGAGATCCTCGACGATCCAGCGAGCAGCATGGGCGCCGCTCGCTGTCGGGTCCTGCCGGATCGTGGTGAGCGCAACCGTCTGGGCGAGTGGATGATCATCGAAACCGACCACCGACATGTCCTCGGGAATCCGAAGGCCCTGTTCGACGGCCACTCCCCTGGCTCCCATCGCCATCTCGTCGGAGATCGCAAACACTGCGGTGGGCGGCTTGGGCGAGGCCAACAGGCAGGCCATGGCGTCCTGGCCTCCCTCGATCGAAAAGTTACCGGTATGGAGCAGGTCAGGATCGACGACGATTCCCGCTCGGGTGAGCGCCTGTTCGTACCCCTCACGGCGACGCCACGAGACCTCGGTTCCCATGGGATCGTCGGGCATGCCCTCGATGAGGCCGATCCGTCGGTGGCCGAGCTGCAGCAGGTGGTCGACGGCGAGACGAGCGGCCGAGATGTCATCGGGGCGCACCGACGACAGACCGGGATAGCTGTTGCCGATAGTGACGGTGCAGATGTCGGTGTCCCGTAGCGCGTCGACCTCATCAGGTTCGAGACGAATGTCGACCATGACAAGCCCGTCGACCCGCCGGTGCATCTGGAGTGCGGATGCGACGAAGTGGCGTCGTGCTTCGGGACCGGCGACACCCATCACCTGCGTGTCGTAGCCGGCCTCTGACAGCACTGCCTCGACCCCGCCGACGACCTGGGCTGAGAACCAGCCGGCGATATTGGACACGGCGACCACAATCGTCTTCGAGCTGCCCGCCGCCAGCTTCGCCGCTGCAGGATTGGCGACGTACCCGAGCTCGGCGGCGGCCAACTCGACCTTCTGGCGAGTGCTGTGCGCAACATTGTCGAGGCCGCGCAGCGCGCGACTGACGGTCGCCACCGAGACGCTCGCTGCGGCGGCGACGTCCTCAATCGTGACGCTGCGAATGTCGGCCATGGAGCCAGTGTGGCCCAGGCGGGCGCCAGATCACAGTTTTCGCCTTCGCACGGGCGCATTCCCGGTACCCTCAGCCCCCACACGGGACGTGGCGCAGCTCGGTAGCGCACCTGCTTTGGGAGCAGGGGGTCGTGGGTTCAAATCCCGCCGTCCCGACGAAAACTCTTGGTCGGAGCGAGTTTTTCTCTTTACCTGACTCAAAGTC